>NZ_JABWDV010000418.1 GCF_013362995.1 Streptomyces sp. TRM64462
GACGGCAGGGCCGGTACGGGAGGCGGGGCCGGTGCGGGCAGCGGGGCCGGTGCGGGCGGCAGGGCCGGTACGGGAGGCGGGGCCGGTGCGGGCAGCGGGGTCGGTGCGGGGGGCCGGGACCGGAAGGACGCGGAGGTCCGGCGGCTGCTGAGCCGCGGGCCGCGCCCGCAGGTGCCGCCCGATCTGCTGGCGCGTGCCGTGACCCTGGGCGACCGGGCGCTGCGGCGGGAACGGGTGCGGCGGGTGCTGCTGTGGCTGCTGCTGGCCGCGGCGGCCGTGGCGTTCGGGATCTGGGCGTACTCGGTGGAGCCGTGGGCGGCGCCGCCCATCAGGACGACGCCGCCGCTGGAAGGCTGGTGAGCCTCCCGGCCACCCAGCCACCCAGCCGTCAGCCCAGGGCCTGGCGCAGGTCCGCGAGCAGGTCGTCGACGTTCTCGATGCCGACCGACAGGCGCACCAGGTCGGCCGGGACCTCCAGGGGCGAACCGGCCGCGCTGGCGTGCGTCATCCGGCCCGGGTGCTCGATGAGCGACTCGACGCCGCCGAGCGACTCGCCCAGTGTGAACAGCCGCGCCCGGTTGCAGACCTCGACGGCCGCCTCCTCGCCGCCCGTGACGCGGAACGACACCATGCCGCCGAAGTTCCGCATCTGCTTGGCGGCGATCTCGTGGCCCGGGTGGTCCGGCAGGCCCGGGTAGTAGACCTGGGCGACCTTCGGGTGCTGCGTGAGCATCTCGGCCACGCGGGACGCGTTCTCGCTGTGCCGGTCCATCCGTACGGCGAGCGTCTTGATGCCGCGCAGCACGATCCACGAGTCGAACGGCCCCGCCACCGCGCCCATCGCGTTCTGGTGGTAGGCGAGTTCCTCACCGAGCTCCTGGTCGGCGGTGACGAGCGCGCCCCCGACGACGTCCGAGTGACCGCCCATGTACTTGGTGAGCGAGTGCACGACGATGTCCGCGCCCAGCGCCAGCGGCTGCTGGAGGTAGGAGGACGCGAAGGTGTTGTCGACGACGAGCTTGGCGCCCGCCGTCCTGGCCACGTCCGCGACGGCCGCGATGTCGGTGATCCCGAGGAGCGGGTTCGACGGCGTCTCGACCCAGATGACCTTCGTACGGTCGGTGACCGCGGCCCGCACGGCCGCCGGGTCGGAGGTGTCGGCGACCGACCACTCGACGCCCCAGCGCGAGACGACCTTCGCGAACAGCCGGAACGTGCCGCCGTACGCGTCGTCCGGGATGACGACGTGGTCGCCGGGCACCAGCAGCGCGCGCAGCAGGCAGTCCTCGGCGGCGAGCCCGGACGCGAAGGCGAGGCCGCGGCGGCCGCCCTCCAGCGCCGCCAGGTTCTCCTCAAGCGCCGTACGCGTCGGGTTGGCGCTGCGGCTGTACTCGTAGCCGCCGCGCAGCCCGCCCACACCGTCCTGCTTGTAGGTGGACACCTGGTAGATGGGCGGGACGACCGCGCCGGTCAGCGGGTCGGCGGTGTTGCCCGCGTGGATGGCGCGGGTCTCGAAGTTCTGGTGGGTGTGCTCGTCGGTCATGGGGCGAGCGTAGTCCGGGCGGGCCGCTGATCGCCCGGGATCATCCGGGACAATGGGCGGTATGGAGATTCTCTGGTTCCTGTTCGCCGTCGGCCTGCTCGGCGCCGTCGTCGCGCCGTGGCTGCTGCGCCGCCGCGGCGGCGGCATCCGTCTGACCTCGCCCGGGGCGCCGGACGCCGCCGATCCGCTGGCGTACGGGTTCGTACGGCAGGAACTGCTGGACGTCCGGCTGCCGGGCCCCGACCAGGACCTGGTGGACGTCCTGGACGTCGTGCAGCGCACGCAGGACTGGCGGGCGGCGGCGCAGCTCCTGGCCGGGACGCCCAAGGAGGGCGAGGTGCGCTGGCAGCGGGTGCAGGCGTTCGCGGGCGCCGCGTCGCTGGAGCTCCAGCAGCAGCCCGGTGTCGGGGGAGCGTGGCTGCGGGCGTGGCGGGCGGAGGCGCCGAAGGACGCGGGGGGCGCGGCCGTGCACGCGGAGTTCCTGGTGCAGCAGGCGTGGCGGTCGGCGGCCGTCGGGACCGACGAGTTCCGGATCATCCTGGAGGAGGCCCGGAAGGTGTGCGGCGAGGCCGCGCTGCTGGCGCCGGGCGACCCCGTCCCGTACATCGTCGAGCTGGCCGTGGCGCGTGGTCTCGGCTTCTCGCACGAGGAGTTCGACCAGGTGTGGGCGAAGGTCATCGACCGGGACCCGCAGCACATGGGCGCGCACATCGCGGCGCTGCACTACTGGTGCGAGAAGTGGCACGGCTCGCGCGCGGACGCGGACCGGTTCGCGACGGCCGCCGCGGCCCGGGCGCCGCGCGGGTCGCTGCTCGCGGCGCTGCCGCTGTTCGCGGTGTGGGAGCACATGGACGATCTGACGCTGGTCCAGGACTTCTACGGGACGCAGGTGGTGTCGACGGCGATGGAGGGCGCGCTGTACGCGGTGAACTCCGCGCGCCCGGACGATCCGATGCTCGCCCATGTGCGGCACCTGCTGCTGCACTTCCTGGTGGGCGCGCGGCGGTGGGCCGAGGCGATGGAGCAGGTCGTGCGCGTGGACGGGCACGTCGGGGCGCTGCCGTGGACGATGAGCGAGGACCCGGCGGCGGAGTACGCGGTGTACCGGGCGCTGGCCGTGGCCGGGTACGAGGCGAACGGCGGCAGCCCGGCGACGCTGTCGCACTGAGAGACCCCCGAGAGAGACCCTGAGAGGCCCGTACCGGAAGTAGAACACGCTTGCGAGGCGGCGCGCCGGTAGGTGATACTCCGCTTCCCCCCACGCCGCTTTGCCATGTCCATTTTCTCTTCCCGTGGGGGGACTCTGCCCGATGGGCGCTTCCCTGCGCGCTCTGCGCGCTCTCGTTCTGCTCGCCGGCTTCTATCTGGTCGGTCTCTTCCTGCTCGCCGTCCTCGCCGGGATCGACTGGGCGGCCGCGCTCTGGGCGCCCAGCAGCCTCGCGGTCAAGCTGTACGTCGTGAGCGTGCTGCTCGCCGTCCCGGTCGTGCGGGGCATGTTCATGCTCCGGACGCCCAAGGACGACGGCGCCCACGGCGTCCTCGTCACGGACGCGCAGGAGCCGCGCCTGTGGCAGGCCGTGCGGGAGCTGGCCGAACAGGTCGGCACGCGGGCGCCCGACGAGATCCGGCTGACCGCCGACATGAACGCCGCCGTCAGCGAGGACGCCCGGTTCATGGGCCTCCTCGGCGGTACCCGGCGCCTCTACCTGGGCCTCCCGCTGATGACGGGCCTGACCGAGGCGCAGCTCCGCGCCGTGCTCGCCCACGAGATGGGCCACTACGGCAACTCCGACACACGGCTGTCCGCGATCACCGTCCGGGGCCGTGTCCAGGTCGCCCGTACCATCGCGCACTTCGAGGAGCGGGCCGGCGGCAAGGTCGCCAAGGAGCGCGCCAGGCAGGAGAAGAAGAACGAGAAGAAGCTGGCCAAGGGCAAGAAGGCCAACGAGGTCGACACCACGGGCGTGGGCCTCACGTACCGCGCGATGGCGAAGGTCTACAAGGCGTACGGCCACTTCTACCTGCGCGCCACGCTCGCCGGGTCCCGCCGCCAGGAGCTGGCCGCCGACCTCGCCGCCGCCCGGATCGCGGGCCGTGACGCGACGGCGTCGGCGCTGCGCGAGATCCCGGTCCTGGACGCCGCGCACGGCTTCTACATGAGCTCGTACGCCACGCTGGGCGTCGGCGCCGGCCTGCTGCCCCCGCCGGGCGAGGTGTTCGGCGGCGTCCGGCACCTGCTGGCCGCGCGGGCCGGCGAGCTGGCGGAGATGCGCCGCGACCTTCCGGCCGAGCCCACGTCCCCGTACGACTCGCACCCGCCGATCGCGGAGCGCGTCGCCCGCCTGGAGGCGCTCCCGGACGACGGGCGGCGCTCGGAGCCGACGGGCCCGGCGCTGGGCCTGCTGGCCGACGCGCACGCGGCGCTGGTCGCCGTCGAGCAGGCCACGCTGACGCCGGAGGCCCTGGGGCTGCGCCGCGTGGACTGGCCCGAGCTGGTGCACGCGTCGATGACGGCGTACTTCATGGAGGAGGCCGAGCCGCTGCGGCGGGCCACCGCCGACGTCACGAACGGCGACGGCTCGCTGGACGCGCTGCTCAACGCCCTCGACCTGGGCGCCGGCTGGGAGATCGCGGATCGGCTGCCCAAGTCCGACGAGGCCCGCGCCGCGAAGGGCCGCGCGGCCCGCGAGTTCGCCCGCCCGGCGCTGCGCCGGGGCCTGTCGCGCCTCGCCGCGGGCGAGCTGATCGACCGGGGCGTGGCCCGCTGGGAGCTGTCCTGGTCCGAGGCGGCCGCGCTGCGCTTCCCCGACGGGTACGGCGAGGAACTGTCCGCCGCGCTGGACGCGGCCGTCGACGACCGCCCCGACACCGAGCCGCTGCGCAAGCTGCTGGCGAACACCCACCGCTGAGGTTCTGTTGAAAATCGTTCTCTGGGTCGTCCTGACCCCCATCGCCCTGCTCGTCCTGGCCTTCGTCGTCATGTTCCTCAAGGCGATCGTGCAGGGCTGGATGGCGGGCTGGCGCTCCGACCCCGACGCCGAGGAAGCCGAGCGGAAGGCCGCGGAGCGGGTCGCCGCGCTGGGCCTCCTGCCGCCGGAGCGGCAGCACACCGAGCTGGCCGCGCCGCAGCCGAAGGCGCTCACCGTGGCCATCGCCGCCGCGCGGGCGGGCGACTGGGAGCCGGCCGCGAAACTGCTGGACGAGACGGCGACGGCGCGTGACTGGGAGCGCCGTACCGCGTACTGCGAGAAGCTCGCGGAGGTGGGCGCCGAGGACGACGCGTGGCTGCTGGCCTGGGAGGCGGCGCACCCCGACAGCGCGGGCGCCGCACTGGTACGGGCCCGCAGCTCGGTCTTCCTCGCGTGGAAGATCCGCGGGGCGAAGCGCGCCCAGCACACGACCGGCGAGCAGTTCGAGGGCTTCCACCGCACCCTGACCCGCACCCGCGGCGAGCACGCACGGGCGGCGGAGCTGGCGCCCGCGGACGACCCGTCGCCCTACGTCGGCGAGATCTGGACGGCGATCGGCCTCGGCTGTCCGCACGAGGAGATGCACCGCATCTGGAAGGACATCACCAGCCGGGCCCCGCACCACTACGAGGCGCACTTCTCGGCGCTCCAGTACTGGTGCGGGAAGTGGCGCGGCTCGGAGGAGCTGGCGACGGCCTTCGCGGTGAAGGCGGCGGCGGAGGCGCCTCCCGGCACGCTCATGAAGATCTTCCCCCTGATCGCGCACTTCGAGCACGACGAGTCGGACACGACGGACGTGGACCGTACGCCGGAGATGTACGCGGCGGTCGACGCGGCCCTCGCCGACGCGGCCGCCGCCGACCCGGACCACCCGCGCCTGCCGGAGGTCCGGCACCTGCTGGGCTACTTCCTGAACCTCCAGGGGCGCTGGGAGGCGTCGGCGGAGCAGTTCCGCCTGGTGGACGGCTATGTGGGCGCGCTGCCGTGGCGGTACCGGGGCGACCCGGCGGGCGAGTTCTGCCGCGTACGCGACGAGAGCGCGGTCAACGCGGCAGCGGAGCAAGAGGGCTCGTGAGCGTGGAGACCGCACGCGTCATCGTCGTCTCGCTGGCGGTCGGGGTGGCCTGGGTGGTGTACCGCCGCGTCATGGGCGCGTCGTCCTCGCGCGGCGGGGCCAGGACGGCCCGCCGGGCGGAGGCGCTGGGCCTGCTGCCGGCGTCGCGGCAGAACACCCTGCTGCCGGGCCCGGCCCCGGAGCTGGAGCGGGCGCTGGCCGCCGCGGCGCGGGGCGACTGGGAGCCGGCGGCCGGGCTGATGGTCGCCACGCGGGAGCGCCGGGACTGGCAGCGCCGCTACCGGTACGCGGGGGCCCTGGGCGGGCTCGCCGCCGAGGGCGACGGCGCGTGGCTGGACGCCTGGGAGGCCGCGGCGGGCCCGGACGACCCGGACGTGGCGGTGGTGCGGATCGACTTCACGATCTCCCTGGCGTGGCGGCTGCGCGGTTCGGCCTGGGCGAAGGACACCACGAGCGAGCAGTTCGGGGGCTTCTTCCGCGTCCTGCCCCAGGCGGTGAAGCACATCGAGCGGGCCGCCGAACTGAACCCGGACGACCCGACTCCGTACGCCAAGGGGGCGACGGTCGCCCTGGGCCTGAACTACTCCCACGACGACATGCACCGCATCTGGCAGGAGATCACCAGCCGCGATCCGCACCACTACGGGGCGCACACCGCCGCCCTGCTGTACTGGTGCGCGAAGTGGCACGGCTCGGAGGAGCTGGCGACGTCCTTCGCGCAGCGGGCGGCGGCGTCGGCGCCCCCGGGGACCCTGCTGCGGATGCTGCCGCTGATCTCCTGGTGGGAGCACCACGAAGGCTCGGGGAAGAAGGCCGACCACCGGTCCCCGCAGCTCGCCGCGCAGGTCGACGCGGCGCTCGCGGACGTCGCGGCGGCCCCGCCGGACCACCCGGACCTGCCGAGGGTCCGGCACCTGCTGGCGTACATCCTGGTCCGGCAGGGCCGGTTCGAGGCGGCACTGGAGCAGTTCCGGCTGGTGGACGGTCATGTGGGCGCCGTCCCGTGGAGCCTCTACGAGGACCCGGCGGCGGTGTACTGCCGCTGGCGCGACAAGGCGGTGCGCGGCGCGCGCCGGCGCTGAGGAATCCGCGCTCCGCCCCGGTCGTTGACGGGAGTGAAGCCACGCAGAGGGAGACCCGTATGTTCCTGCACCGCCGCACCCCCGAGATGCCCACACCCGAGCAGGCGCTGAAGGGCCGCGCGACCCCTGAGTTCGAGGTCCCGTCGCGCCACACGGTCCTGGGCAACCCCCTCCTGGGCCCGTACCCGTCCGGCCTGGAGGTGGCGGACTTCGCCCTGGGCTGCTTCTGGGGCGCGGAGCGGAAGTTCTGGCAGACGGAGGGCGTGTGGACCACCCTGGTCGGCTACCAGGGCGGCTTCACGCGGAACCCCGCGTACGAGGAGGTCTGCACGGGCCTGACGGGCCACACGGAGGTGGTCCGCGTGGTCCACGACCCGCGGAAGGTCGCGTACGAGACGCTCCTCAAGGTCTTCTGGGAGTCCCACGACCCCACCCAGGGCTACCGCCAGGGCAACGACGTGGGCACCCAGTACCGCTCGGCGATCTTCACCCACTCCCCCGCCCAGGCAGCGGCGGCGGAAGCCTCCCGCGCGGCCTACCAGGAGGTCCTGACGGCTTCCGGCTACGGCCGGATCACCACCGAACTCCTCCCGGCGGCCGACCGCCCCTTCTACCCGGCGGAGCCGTACCACCAGCAGTACCTCGACAAGAACCCGGCAGGCTACTGCGGCATCGGCGGTACGGGCGTGAGCTGCCCGGTCGGCGTGGCGAGGACCGACGGCTGACGGGTCCTCACGTCAAGCTCAATTCATGCTCAACTTCGTGGCGTGTTCCCCTCGTCGCTGGCATCTTTGACGGCGACCGGTCAAGCCCCGACCATGGCTGACCAAGTAACGAGGGGAACTCGCGCATGAGACGCGCTTTCAGCGTTGCGCTCACGACCGCCGTCCTGAGCGGTGGCATCGTCTTCAGCACGGCCGCGCCCGCTGCGGCCGGGTGCATCGACACCGGCACGTACTACTCCATCATCAACAAGAAGACGACGTGGAAGCCCACCAACGTCCACAGCGACTGGGCCAAGCCGGGCGTCACCATCAGCTACGCGAAGAACAAGACCGGCACCTGGACGGCCACGGGCACCGCCACCGTGGGCGCCGACGCCGGCGTCATCTTCGCCAAGGCGTCCACGTCGTTCAGCGTCGCGGTCGGCAAGAGCTGGGCCCAGTCCGACACCTGGACGTACTCGGCCACCGTGCAGAAGAAGAAGGGCAAGACCCGCGGCCGACTGATGATGTATCACGAGGCGAAGAGCTTCACGGCGCACAAGTACCGCGTGGTCACCGGCGCCGGCGGCGGCTGCAAGACCAAGACGATCTACAAGGCGAACATCACCGCTCCGGTGAAGAAGAACAGCAACCTCTGGGGCATTCAGTACAAGTGATCCCCTCACGCTGATCACGGAGACCGGCCCCCGAGCGCAAGCCGCCCGGGGGCCGGTCCCTGTTCGCGGTCCGTGTTCGCGGCGCCGTCGGGCCGTCAGATCGTCGCCGTGTCGATCACGAAGCGGTAGCGGACGTCGCTCGCCAGCACCCGCTCGTACGCCTCGTTGATCTGGTCCGCGCGGATCAGCTCGATGTCCGCGCCGAGGCCGTGCGCCGCGCAGAAGTCCAGCATCTCCTGGGTCTCCGCGATGCCGCCGATCATCGAGCCCGCGAGCGTCTTGCGGCCGCCGATCAGCGAGAACAGGTTCAGCGAGACCGGCTCCTCCGGGGCGCCGACGTTCACCAGCGCGCCGTCCGTCTTCAGCAGGGACAGATACGCGCCGAAGTCCAGCGGGGCCGAGACCGTCGAGACGATCAGGTCGAAGGTGCCGGCCAGCTTCTCGAAGGTCGCCGGGTCGCTCGTCGCGTGGAAGTGGTCGGCGCCCAGCTTGCGGCCGTCGGCCTCCTTGCGCAGCGACTGGCTGAGCACCGTCACCTCGGCGCCCAGCGCGTGGGCGATCTTCACGCCCATGTGGCCGAGGCCGCCCATGCCGACGATCGCGACCTTCTTGCCCGGGCCCGCCTTCCAGTGCGCGAGCGGGGAGTAGAGGGTGATGCCCGCGCAGAGCAGCGGGGCCGCCACGTCCAGCGGCAGGGCGTCCGGGATGCGGAGCGCGTACTTCTCGTCGACGACGAGGTGCGTGGAGTAGCCGCCGTACGTGGGTTCGCCGTTCCTGTCGCGGTCGTTGTACGTGCCGGTCATGCCGCGCGTACAGAACTGCTCCAGGCCCTGCTCGCAGTACGCGCACTCCCGGCACGAGTCGACGAAGCAGCCGACGCCGACCCGGTCGCCCACCCGGTACTTCGTGACGGAGGCGCCCACCTCGGCCACCACGCCGGCGATCTCGTGGCCCGGCACCATCGGGAAGATGCCCTCGCCCCAGCCGTCACGCGCCTGGTGGATGTCGGAGTGGCAGATGCCCGCGTACTTGATCTCGATGAGGATGTCGTGTGCACCCACCGCGCGGCGCGGCACGGTCGTGCGCTCCAGAGGGGCCTTGGCGGCGGGGGCCGCGTATGCGGGAACGTTCATGGTCATGGTGGAGATCCTGCCGGGGACCTGCGGCTTCACCCAGCCCTCTGTTCTGCGTACGTCCGCCGGTCCTACCACTGGCGGGGTCAGGGACAGCGGGAACACGGTGCGTACGACCCGGGATACTGGACCGTATGGACCAGCGTGCCGAACTCAGCGAGTTCCTCCGCTCCCGCCGCGCCCGGCTGAAGCCCGAGGACGTGGGGCTGCCCGACGTCGGCCGCCACCGGCGCGTCCCGGGGCTGCGGCGCGAGGAGCTGGCCCTGCTGGCGGGCGTGTCCGTCGCGTACTACACGCGCCTGGAGCAGGGCAACGGCCAGAACGTCTCCACCGAGGTGCTGGACGCCATCGCCCGCGCCCTGCGGCTCAGCGACGCCGAGCGCGACCATCTGCTGCACCTGGCGAAGCCCTCGTACAAGAAGCGGAAGCGGTCCGGCGGCTTCCGGCAGCAGACGGTACGGCCCGCGGTGCGGCACCTGCTCGACGCGATGGACGGGGTGCCGGCGCTCGTCGTGGGCCAGCGCCTCGACATCCTCGCCTGGAACCGGCTGGCGCAGGCCCTGTTCGGCGACTTCGCGGCGCTGGAGCCCGAGGAGCGGAACATGGCGCGGCACGTGTTCCTCTCGCCCGCCGCCCGGGACCTGTACGTCGACTGGGAGGCCAAGGCCACCGAGGTCGTGAGCGTGCTGCGGATGTACGCGGGCTGCTCGGCGGACGACCCGCGGCTGGCGGCGCTCGTCGGGGACCTGTCGGTGCGGAGCCCCGAGTTCCGGTCGCTGTGGGCGGCGCACACGGTGCAGGAGAAGGGCCACGGCGTGAAGCTGCTGCGGCACCCGCTGGTCGGTGAGCTGACCCTGTCGTACGAGACGCTGAAGCTGGCCGACGACCACGACCAGAGCCTCGTCACGTACGCGGCCGAACCGGACTCCCCGGCGGCCGAGGCGCTGCGCCTCCTCGCGAACTGGGGCGTGGACGCGGCCGCCGCGCACGGGACGTCCGCCTCGTCGCGGGACTCCTGAGCCACGGGCTGCCGGCGCGCATGGCCGTCGTGCGGTCCGTACGGCGAAGGCGGCGGTGCCCCTGGGGTGCACCGCCGCCTTCGCGCTTCCGTACGGCTCGTTCTACAGCGCCGAGCCGGCCTTCCAGGCGGCCCAGTCCATGTTCCAGCCGTTGAGGCCGTTGTCCGGCTTGATGGTCTTGTCCTTGGAGTTCTTGACGATGACCACGTCGCCGATCAGCGAGTTGTCGTAGAACCACGCCGCCGCCTGGTTCGGGTCGCCCGCGCCCTTCACGTCGTTCAGGCCCACGCAGCCGTGGCTGGTGTTGACGTTGCCGAAGACGGAGTCGTCGCCCCAGTAGTTGCCGTGGATGAACGTGCCCGACGTGGACAGCCGCATGGCGTGCGGCACGTCCTTGATGTCGTACTCGCCCTTGCCGTCGTCGTCCGTGAAGCCGACCGTCGCACCGTTCATCCGGGTCTCCTTGAACTTCTCGGAGATCACCATCTGACCGTTGTAGGTCGGGGTCTCGGGGGAGCCGGCGGAGATCGGGATGGTCTTGATCGTCTTGCCGTTGCGCTGGACCGTCATGGTCTTGGTCTTGACGTCGACGGTCGAGACCTGGTTGCGGCCGATCTTGAAGGTGACGGTCTTCTGCTGGACGCCGAAGACACCGTCGGATCCCTCGACCCCGTCGAGCTCCAGCTTCAGCGTGACCGTGGAGCCCTCGGCCCAGTACTGGTCGGGGCGGAAGTCGATGCGCTGCGAGTTGAACCAGTGGCCGACGACCTCCTGGCCGCTGGACGACGACACCTCGATGCCGGCCTGGACGGCCTTCTTGTGGGTGATCGGCTTGTTGAAGTTGATCGACACCGGCATGCCGACGCCGACCGTGGAACCGTCCTCCGGCGTGAAGTTCCCGATGAAGCTGTTGGCCTTGGAGACGGTCGTGAAGGACGCGTTCTCGTGCGCCTGACGGCCGTCGGCGTCCTGCGCGGTCGCCGCGATCTTGTACGTGGTGGCGCGCTCCAGCTGGACCGACGGCTTCCAGCTCTTCTTGTCGGCGGCCATCTCGCCCTTGACGGCGGTGCCGTCGGGGGCGGTCATGGTGACCTCGGTGAGGGTGCCGTCGCTGACGGTGACCTTGGCGTCGTTGTTGATGCTCGCGTTGATGGCGCCGTTCTTCGGCGTGATCTCTATTCGGGCCTTCGACGTCTTCTGCGCCGCCGCCTCGTCGACCTGCGCCTGGGAGGTGTCCGGACTCCGGCCGGCGCCGTTGGCGCCGTCGGCCGTGGCGTCGCCGTCGTTGCAGGCGGTGAGCACGAGCACACCGCCGAGCAGTGCGGACGCGGCCACGAGGCCTCTGCGCCGCTTGCTGTCCGTCATCACACGCTTCTCCATCGTCGCGGCTTTCCTGCCAACTCTCCCCACAACCCCCATGACACCCGCTCGGGTTCCTTTCCGGGGTGCCGTGTGGGGAACACCACTGATCGACGCAACGGTACGGGCCCTGGTTCCCGTGTGAGGACGTGACCCCGGACACCCGCCCGACCCCAGGGGCCGGCGCGCGGTCCGGGGCCGGGGACTACCGCTCGCCGTACTCGCCGTCCTCCTCGTCCTCGCCGTACTCGCCGTCCTCGCCGTCGTCCAGGTCCCAGGCCTCGACGTCCGGGTCGTACGCCGACTGCTCGCTGCTCCAGGACGCCTGGACCAGCTCGACGCCCGGCACCTCGCCGAGCAGCTGGAACGGCTCCACGAGGTACGCGAGAGCTTCCGCTTCGTCGTCGCGGACGGCGGCGCGGGCGTGCGTACGCTCCTCGTCGGGCATGAACTCGTCGTCCGCGATCCGTTGCAGAGCGGCATCGGTCAGCTCGCCCCGGTCGGTCACCTCCAGCACCAGGTCCACCCGAAGTCGTACATACCGTGAGGTCTCAGTAGGGCTCATATGACGGAGCGTAAGCCGCCCCCGTTCACGACTTTCCTGCGACCCGCTGTGTTCACTAGCATCGGCGCATCCGTCAATTCTCGGTTCCGCAAGGGGATCTGAACCTGTGTCCGCTGCGTCCGCCGCCGCTCGCCGGCCTCTGCTGACCGCCACCGCCGCCGGGACGCTCCTCGGCGCACTGTGGTTCGTCCCCTCGGCGAACGCCACCACCGAATCGCGGCCCGACGAACAGCGGCCCGCCGGGCAGCCGGCCCAGGCGCAGCCGCGGGACGGCGGCAGCCGGGAGGAGCTGCGGCTCGCGGACACGGGAAGCCACGACACGACCCCGTACGTGATCGGCGGTACGGCCTTCCTGACCGTGGGCGCGGGTCTTGTGGCGTTCGCGGTACGGCGAGGGGCGCACGCCGCGCTCTGACAGCGACGGCGCACGCCCCTGGTCGCTAGGGCCTGTCAGACAGGCCCTAGGGGCGGCGGCTCAGGCCAGCGGTCCTGTGACCCGCTCGACCGCCTCGACCAGCTTCCCTTCCCGTACGAAGGCGTCGGCCGCGTCCAGGTCGGGCGCGAGGAAGCGATCCGGCCCAGGGCCCTGGACTCCGGCGGCGCGCAGGGCGTCGATGGCGGCCTGCGACGCGGGCGCCGGCGTGAGCGTGTCGCGCAGCTCGACGGCGCGGGTCGCGGCGTACAGCTCGACGGCGATGACGCGGTTGAGGTTGCCGACGGCGGTGCGCAGCTTGCGGGCGGCGGACCAGCCCATGGACACATGGTCCTCCTGCATCGCGGAGGACGGGATGGAGTCGGCGGACGCGGGAACGGCGAGCCGCTTCAGCTCGCTGACCAGCGCGGCCTGCGTGTACTGGGCGATCATCAGGCCCGAGTCGACGCCCGCGTCGTCCGCGAGGAACGCCGGGAGGCCGTGCGAGCGGTTCTTGTCGAGGAGCCGGTCGGTGCGGCGCTCAGCGATGGAGCCGAGGTCGGCGGCGGCGATGGCGAGGAAGTCCAGGACGTACGCGACGGGGGCGCCGTGGAAGTTGCCGTTCGACTCGACGCGCCCGTCGGGCAGCACGACGGGGTTGTCGACGGCGGCGGCCAGCTCGCGCTCCGCGACCAGGCGGGCGTGCGCGAGCGTGTCACGCCCGGCGCCGGCGACCTGCGGGGCGCAGCGCACCGAGTAGGCGTCCTGGACGCGCGGGGCCTCGTCGGCCTGGAAGTGGCCGACCAGGCCCGAGCCCTTGAGGACGGCCAGCATGTTCGCGGCGGCCGCGGCCTGGCCGGGGTGCGGGCGGATGGCGTGCAGCTCGGGGCGGAGGACCTTGTCGGTGCCGAGCAGCGCTTCGAGGGTGAGCGCGGCGGTGATGTCGGCGGACTTGTAGAGGGTCTCCAGGTCCGCGAGGGCCATGACGAGCATGCCGAGCATGCCGTCGGTGCCGTTGAGGAGGGCGAGGCCCTCCTTCTCGCGCAGCTCGACGGGTGTGATGCCGTACGCGGCGAGCAGTTCGCCGGCCGGGCGGACGGTGCCGTCGGGGCCCTCGGCGTCGCCCTCGCCCATGAGCGTGAGCGCGCAGTGCGAGAGCGGTGCGAGGTCGCCGGAGCAGCCGAGCGAGCCGTACTCGTGGACGACCGGCGTGATGCCGGCGTTGAGGATGTCGGCCATGGTCCGCGCGACGTGCGGGCGGACGCCGGTGTGGCCGGAGGCGACGGTCTTGAGACGCAGGAACATCAGGGCGCGGACCACTTCGCGCTCGACGCGCGGGCCCATGCCGGCGGCGTGCGAGCGGACGATGTTGCGCTGGAGCTGGGCGCGCATCTCCTGGCCGATGTGCCGCGTGGCGAGCGCCCCGAACCCGGTCGACACGCCGTACACCGGCTCGGGCTTGGCGGCGAGGGCGTCCACGATCTCCCGGGCGCGGGCGAGCACGTCGAGCGCCTCCTGGGAGAGCTCGACACGGGCGTTGCCGCGGGCGACGGCGATGACGTCGGCGGCGGTGGTACCGGACGTCCCCACCACGACAGTGTGCATATCCATATTCAGCACCCTACGGACTGAATCCCAACCTGTCACTACCCCTTCGCAGGCCCGCCCCTTACCGACCGGTCACCCCGTGCGACGGGCCCTCCGGCCGCTCCATCTCCGGCCGTCCCGCCGATGGCCGCTGCCCCTCCGGCCGCGCCGCCCCCGGCCGCTCCCCCGGCAGGTCGATGCGCGCGTCACGGAAGCGCCGACGATCCCGCGCGCCCGTCGGCGGGGCGTCGGCCAGGCGGATCACCGCCCCGTCCCGCCCGGCCACCACCGGCTTCGCCGACCGCGCCGCCTTCGCCCGGTACTGCGCGGCGTCCGCGAGGCGGAACAGCCGCCGCGCCGACCGCACGGGACCGATCGGGTCGCCCGTCGACGCGACACCGCACGCCACGCCGTCGCCGAACTCCAGTTCCCCGGCCCGTACGCAGAGCTCGTGCGCCACCGCGACCACCTCGTCCGCCTCCGGGCCCACCGACACCAGGCAGAACTCGTCGCCGCCCAGCCGCGCCGCCAGCGCCCCCGGCAGCCGCGCCCCGCAGTAGGACAGCAGCGACCCGAACCGCTCCAGGAGCCGGTCGCCCGCGGCGTGGCCGTGCGTGTCGTTGACCGCCTTCAGCCCGTTCAGGTCGCACACCACGAGGCTGACCACCGACCCGTCCGCCAGGAACCGCTCGACCGCCTCGTCCAGGCGTGTGTCCACGGCCCGGCGGTTGGCCAGGCCGGTCAGCGGATCGGTGAAGGCCAGCTTCCGCACCTCCTCCAGCCGCTCCGTCTGCGCGATCCCCGCGGCGACGACCGACGCGAGCACGGTCGCGAAGTCCGCGTCGTACCGGTCGAAGACGGGCGCACCGGCCGGCCGGGCCACGTACAGCTCGCCCCACGCCCGCCCGTGCAGCACGATCGGCGCGACCACGCAGCAGCCCCGCCCGCGCCGCCGCAGCGCCGCCACCCTCTGGTGGCAGTAGCCGTGCTCGTCCTCGCCCGGGCCGTGCTCGGCCGTCTCCACCCAGGCGTTGGGCTCCCCGCCGCCCGCCCACCGCTCGTGCAGGAACTCGGTGATCTCCGAGAACTGGTAGACGGGATACGTCTCGGAGTCCGGGAACTCCTCCTCGTCCGGGTCCCGCCGGCCCGCGTTCACCAGGACCTTCAGCCGGCCCAGGTCCCGCTGCCACGTCGAGAGCGCCGCGAACGTACCCCCGAGCGCCTCGCACGCGCCCAGCGCGGCGGCCTTCCAGCACTCCCGCGGAGTGTGCGCCGCCGCCATCGCCTGCGCCAGCGCCACCACGGCCCGCAGCCGGACATCCTCACCCATTCCTCAAGCTTAGGGAGGTTTCCGTATTTTTTACCCGGTGGCCCTCATCAGTTACTCCAGGTGACGCCATACCCAGGCCCCACCCGGCCGTATGACGGACCCCGAACCCCGGCGCCCGAACCCCGGCGCCCGTGCCCCCGGCTACTCCCCGGGCCACTCCGGCGACCGCTTCTCGTTGAAGGCGGCGACACCCTCGCGCCGGTCACCGGAGAAGGCGACCGTCCGCCACGCCGCGTCCTCGACGTCCAGGCCCGCCCGCAGATCGAGCCCGTGCCCCAGCCGCATCGCGCGCTTCGCGGCCCGCAGCCCGACCGGCGAATTGGCCGCGATCCGCCCGGCCAGCTCCAGCGCGGCGCCCCGGGCGTCGTCCTCCACCAGCTCGTCCACCAGGCCGAGCCCGGCCGCCTCGGCCGCGCGCACCCGGCGCGCCGTGAACACCAGCTCGGCGGCGCGCGCCGCACCGACCCGGCGGGGCAGCAGCTGCGTACCGCCACCGCCCGGGATGACGCCGACCGACACCTCGGGCAGTCCGACGACCGCCGTCGCGTCGGCGACGATCAGGTCGCAGGAGAGCGCCAGCTCGAAGCCGCCGCCCAGCGCGAAGCCGTGCACGGCGGCGATGCTCGGCATCGGCAGCTCCAGCACGCCCGTGTAGCAGGCGCGGGCGGTCGGCCGCTGCCGCCGCAGCTCGTCGTCCGTGAAGGAGTTGCGCTCCTTCAGGTCGGCGCCCACGCAGAACGCCCGGTCGTTGGACGAGGTCAGCACGGTGACGCGTACGGAGGGGTCGGCGGCGAGCGCGTCGCAGGCGGCCGCGATGGACCGGGCCATCTCGGAGGAGACGGCGTTCATCGCCTTGGGCCGGTCGAGCACCAGCTCGGCGACATGGCCGTCATGACGGCGTACGGCGACGAACTCCCCGAAGCGCGACTCAGACGATTCCGACACGGTTTCCGGCACGGTACGGACCCTCCTGGTTAACGAGCGTTACCCGGGGATCCTAGGCTCCCGCCGCGACAGCAGCCAAGGCTCGATCACGCCGAGGCCACGCACCGGCCGCTGCCACATGGGCTGGAGAGCGAAGCGGTACGAAGGCGGAGTGCCCCCCTCCTTCTCCGCACGCGCGGCCTCCTCCGCCGCCTGCGCCTCCGACACCGGCGCCTCACCCGTCCGGGACAGCTCCTCGGCGAAGGCCCCGTCGACGAGGACGGCGTCCTTGGGCGCTATCGACGTGAGCCTGCTGGCCAGGTTGACGGTCGTGCCGAACACGTCGCCCATGCGGGTGGTGACCGTGCCGAAGGCGATGCCCACGCGCAGGGCCGGCATCGTCTCGTCGTTCTTCAGGGTCTCGATCAGCCGCAGCGAGATCTCGGCGGCGGTCCCGGCGTCGTCGGCGGCGAACAGCACCTCGTCACCGAGCGTCTTGATCAGCCGGCCGCCGTGCGCGGCGACGAGGTCGGCGCAGGTCGTCTCGAACGCCTCGACCAGCTCGCCGAGCTCCTCCTCCTCCAGGCGCCGCGTGAGCCGCGTGAAGCCGACGAGGTCGGCGAAGCCCACGGCGAGCCGCCGGTCCACCATCTCCTCGTCGTCCCCGGCCTGCACGACCCGGCCCGTCGCCGCGGCGAGCTGGCGCCGCCACACGTACACCAGGAACTCCTGGAGCTCCGGCAGCAGCAGCTCCACCAGCGGGTACGTGACCTCGGTGCGCGTCATGCCGGGCTCGGGCGGCTCGGTCAGGCCCTCCAGGAACGAGTCGATCTGCCATTCCGCGAGCCGCGCCGTGGTCTGCCCCGTCGACCGGGCGACCTGCACCGCCATCGGCTCGCTCAGCAGCCCCGCCTCGACCAGACCGGCCAGCCGGCGCAGCGCCAGCACGTCGGCCTCCGTCAGCGCCTTGGCCTGCCCGATGTCGGCGAAGCCCATGGCCCGCCAGAAGCGGGACGCGAGGTCCATGGAGACACCGGCGGTGCGGGCCGCCTGAAAGGGGGTGTAGCGCCGTTCGGCGCCGAGGATGAGCTGTTCGAGCCGGATGGCCAGGGGGTCGTCGGTCGGCTCGACCGTGTGGTCGACGACATGATGGGGGGTGGGGTATTCATCGGACCCGCCCGCGTTCGCGTCGTCGACGGTCACCGGCCGCCTCCTGCCCGTTCCGTGCGCACTGCCCTGCCGTTCTGCCGCTGCGCCACCTCGCCGATTCCTTCAGCGAATCCCGTCAGCGAATCGCCTCAACGATACGGCAGGTGTGCCCTGGCTCACGTCCCCGCGCGCTCGCGCGTTCAGTCCGCCGGACGCAGATGGACGATGTCGCCCGCCCCGACCGCCTCACGGCTCCCGTCCGCGGTGGTGACGACCAGGCGGCCGTCGCCGTCGACGGCGACCGCCTCACCGGTCAGGGTGCGCTCGCCGGGCAGCTCGGCCCGTACGGTGCGGCCGAGCGTGGCGCAGCCGGCGGCGTACGCGGCCTGGACCCCGGAGGCGGCGGGGTCGCCGGAGGCCGCGGTCCACTTCCCGTACCACTCCTCCAGGGAACGCAGGACCGCCCGCAGCAGCGGGTCGCGGTCGGTGGAGACGGCTCCGGCGAGGGCGAGCGACCCGGCCGTCGGCACGGGCAGCTCGTCGGCGCGCAGACTGACGTTGAGGCCGAGGCCGACGACGATCCCGTGGTCGCCGGCCCGCTCGGCGAGGATTCCGCCGGTCTTGCGCTCCTCGCCGCCGACCGTGACGAGGAGGTCGTTGGGCCACTTCAGGGCCATGTCGACGCCGGCCGCCCGGGCCAGCGCGGTGGCGACGGCGACACCGGCCAGCAGCGGAAGCCAGGCGAGCCGCGCCGCGGGTACGTCAGGCTTGAGGAGTACGGAGACGAAAAGCCCGGACCGGGCGGGCGCCGACCAGGTGCGGTCGAGCCGCCCGCGCCCGGCGGTCTGCTCCTCGGCGACGAGGACGGCGCCCTCGGGCAGCTCGGCGGCCCGGGCGGCGAGATCGGAGTTGGTGGAGCCGGTGGCGGCGACGACGTCGAAGGAGGTCCACAGCGACCCGGGGCGCAACAGGCCCCGGCGCAGCGCCTGCGCGTCGAGCGGGGGCCGCTCCAGATCACTCCAGCGGCTGGTTCCTGGACCAAGTGAGGGCGTCATGCAACCCAGCGTAGGTGTGGCAAACACCGCACTGCCGAACCCCACCCCCGCCGATACGCTACGGGCCAGTAGCCAACGAACCCGTGACCACACGTGACCAGGCAGGGAGCCGCATCCCGATGTCCGAGCGTCAAGAGATCGACATTCACACGACCGCGGGGAAGCTCGCGGATCTGCAGCGCCGAATCGAGGAGGCGACGCACGCGGGTTCCGAGCGTGCCGTCGAGAAGCAGCATGCGAAAGGCAAGCTGACGGCGCGCGAGCGCATCGCCCTGCTCCTTGACGAGGACTCCTTCGTGGAGCTGGACGAGTTCGCGCGGCACCGCTCGACGAACTTCGGCCTGGAGAAGAACCGCCCGTACGGCGACGGCGTCGTGACCGGCTACGGCACTGTCGACGGCCGCCCGGTGGCGGTGTTCTCGCAGGACTTCACGGTCTTCGGCGGCGCGCTCGGCGAGACGTTCGGCCAGAAGATCATCAAGGTGATGGACTTCGCGCTGAAGACCGGCTGCCCGGTCATCGGCATCAACGACTCCGGCGGCGCGCGCATCCAGGAGGGCGTCAGCGCCCTCGGCATGTACGGCGAGATCTTCCGCCGCAACACGCACGCGTCGGGTGTGATCCCGCAGATCAGCCTGGTGGTCGGCCCGTGCGCGGGCGGCGCGGTGTACTCGCCGGCGATCACCGACTTCACGGTGATGGTCGACCAGACATCGCACATGTTCATCACGGGCCCGGACGTCATCAAGACGGTGACGGGCGAGGACGTGGGCTTCGAGGAGCTGGGCGGCGCGCGCACGCACAACACGACGTCGGGCGTGGCGCACCACATGGCGGGCGACGAGAAGGACGCCATCGACTACGTGAAGTCCCTCCTGTCCTACCTGCCCTCCAACAACCTGTCGGAGCCGCCCGCCTTCCCGGAGGAGGCGGACGTGACGCCGACGGACGAGGACCGTGAGCTGGACACCCTGGTCCCCGACTCGGCGAACCAGCCGTACGACATCCGTACGGTCGTCGAGCACGTCCTGGACGACGGCGAGTTCCTGGAGACGCAGGCCCTGTTCGCACCGAACATCGTCACCGGCTTCGGCCGCGTCGAGGGCTACCCGGTGGGTGTGGTGGCGAACCAGCCGATGCAGTTCGCGGGCTGCCTCGACATCAACGCGAGCGAGAAGGCGGCCCGCTTCGTCCGCACGTGCGACGCCTTCAACATCCCGGTGCTCACGTTCGTCGACGTCCCCGGCTTCCTGCCGGGCGTGGACCAGGAGTACGGCGGCATCATCCGGCGCGGCGCGAAGCTGATCTACGCGTACGCGGAGGCCACGGTCCCGCTGATCACCGTGATCACCCGCAAGGCGTTCGGCGGCGCGTACGACGTCATGGGCTCCAAGCACCTGGGCGCCGACCTCAACCTGGCGTGGCCGACGGCCCAGATCGCCGTGATGGGCGCCCAGGGCGCGGTCAACATCCTGCACCGCCGCACGATCGCGGCGGCCCCGGAGGAGGAGCAGGACGAGCTGCGCGCGAAGCTGATCCAGGAGTACGAGGACACGCTGCTCAACCCGTACACGGCGGCCGAGCGCGGCTACATCGACGGTGTCGTCATGCCGTCCGAGACGCGCGCGCAGATCGTGAAGGGCCTGCGTCAGCTGCGTACGAAGCGGGAAAACCTGCCCCCGAAGAAGCACGGCAACATCCCCCTGTAAGGAGCCTCGATGATCAAGGTCGTACGGGGCAACCCGACCCCCGAGGAGCTGGCCGCCGCACTGGCGGTGGTCCGTGCGCGCGCCGCGGCGACGGCGGCAGCCGGTGCCGCGGGCGCGCCCGCCGTCCCGGAAGCTTGGTCCGCCCCCTCCCGCATCGCCCGCGCCCCGCACCCGTCACCGGGCCCGAGGTCCTGGGCCCGCACGTACTGGCCGGCGTAGCCCGGCCCGTCTCCGCCCGCCTTCCCCGGGGCCCCGGCCGCCCGGCCGGGCCGCGGGAGGGCGGGCGCGGGTTTCTGTTATGCCGGGCGGGCCGGGCCGCCTCCTGATCGACCCATGACGTCGAACAGAACAGGAACGTGTCGTGAGGCGACGTTCGCACCCGGTGCCCTCACTCGTGGCCCTCGCCCTGCTGGCCTCCACCGCCGCGCCCCTTGCGGGCGCGGGCAGCGCCCACGCCGCGAGCGGCGACATCACCGCCGACATCCGCGCCGGACGGGACGTCACCCTCTCGGGCGACGCCGTGGTGCGGCTGCCGCCCGGGAAGACGACGTACGGCGGGCGGATCAGCGGCGAGGGCACCCTGCGCGTCACCGGCACCGGCACGCTCGTCCTGACCCGGGACAGCGACTTCACGCTGCCGAAGGCCAGGCAGCGGCAGGTCGTCAGGACGCAGGGCGGCAACCACCCGTACACCACCGTCACGCACCCGGACCCGCCCGCCGTCACCGTCGACCGCGGCGCGACGCTCCAGTACGGGACGGGCGGCGGCACGGGGCTGATCGGCCACTTCCCGTACAAGACGCCCGGCTACCGGCTCAACCAGCTCAACATCAAGGTCGACGGCACCCTGCGGCTGTCGCTGAGTAGCACGTACAACCTCGGCACGATCAGCGGCTCGGGGCTCATCACGCAGCCGCGGTTCCTGTGGGGCATGTGGGACCTGTCGGGCAGTCACCCGTTCTCGGGCGTGATCGACAACGGTACGCAGCTCCACGCGGGCAAGCCCGAGTACCCGGTGGCGCTGCCGAACGCCCGCGCGATCCTCAATCAGGGCACCTGGACTGTCGACACCCCGCTGAACCGGACCGTCACACTGCGCCAGAACTTCTACCAGCGGGAGTACGGCAGCGACATCAACGTCCAGTCCCGCCCCGGCAGCAAGGTGGTGCTCACCGGCCAGTACAGCTACTCCGACCAGGGCGGGGACACCCACCCGTCCCTGAGCGACCCGTCCATCAACTGGCGCAGGATCCCCCACAGCAAGAACAAGCGCGGCACCAACATCAAGGGCGCGAACGTCCAGTGGGGCGACGGCACCACCGCCAAGATCTTCATGCCCGGCACCGCCGACACCGTCTACATCAACCTGCTGGCGGCCAGGAGCCGTTCCCGGCTCACCTTCGACTACAACGGCCCGGTGACGCTGGGCGCGCCCATCGGCGGCGGTGTCTTCCACGACACGCTCTCCAAGCCGGGCGCCGGTGACATCGTCATCAAGGGCACCCGGGGCAACGACGTCACCTTCGCCGCCCAGCAGCACTACGACGGCTCGACGACGATCGAGAAGGGCGCGCGGCTGCGGCTCGGCAGCGGCAGGCCGGGGGGCGACGGCGGGCTCTACACCGAGGGCGGCCACTACGCGGTCGTCAACCACGGCGACCTGACCGTGCGCAACGCGGGGAAGGGCACCTCGCTGTCGAAGATCAGCGGCACCGGGTCGCTCACCCAGTCCGGCCGGGCCACGACGACCCTGACCGGAGCCGTCACCTACACCGGCCCGACCACCGTCACGCGGGGGACGCTGGCGCTGACCGGCGGCACCCTCAAGCACAGCAGCGGCGTCGCGCTGACGGCGCCGGGCGCCGCCCTGGACCTGCGCGGCGCGGCCGACCCGGCGCTGAAGCGGCTCACGGCCGTCAAGGGCGCGAAGGTGCTGCTGCGGGGCGAGGGCGGCGTGCTGAGCGTCGGCGGCGAGCGGAAGCCGGTCGGCGGCCTGGCCGAGGGCGGGAAGGTCGCGGTGGGCGGCGTGGAGTTCACGGTGTCGTCGCGGTCGGGCGGGACGGTCACGCTGACGAGCACGGGCACCTCCGGGACGCCGGAGACCAGCTCC
>NZ_JABWDV010000419.1 GCF_013362995.1 Streptomyces sp. TRM64462
ACCCCCGCCCGGCGTCACGGACGGCCCTCCTCGGACTCAGCCCCCGACGGGCAGACCGCCCGGGAGCCCGGCCGGGAGCCCGCCCAGCAGGCCGCCGCCGACCGGCAGCCCGGCCGCCTTGGAGCCGCCGTCCTCTCCCTGCCGGCCGCTGTGCTGACCGCCCTGCTGACCGCCCTGCAGGTCGGTGCCGAGCAGCCCCCCGGTGTTGAGGTTGCTCACCACGGGCGCCCCCACCGAGGCGGGCGCCGGGGCGTCGGCGGCGGCCGGAGCGGCCGCCGCCATCCCCACACCGGCGATCCCGGCGCAGACGGTGGCAAGACGGGCTCGGTTACGCGAAATCATCACGAACTCCAGACATCACAAGGGAAACGGCCGCTTCCCGGCCGGTGGCCTGTGCAACGAGTCCGGATGGGCGACGACACGCGCCTCCCGCCGCGTCACTCAGCCGGCCCAGGGCGCCATCGGGTACCAGATGAGATCCCGGCGCGCGAGGATCCGCACGTCCCAGTACAGGACCAGGAACACACCCGCCGCGATGAACGCGGCCGCCGTCAGCGCCGACACACGCCGCGGGTTCGCCGTCATCCACCGGTGCAGCCGCTCCCCGAACACCACGCTCACCGCCACCAGCAGCACACTCATCACGACCAGGTTGCCGAGCGTCTGCAGCGCGAACGCCCCCGCCCCGTACAGCACGTTGTGGCTCTCCGCCGCGTCCCGGAACAGCTGCCGGAACAGCGAGAACGGCCGCCCGATCAGGAACGCCCCGATCAGCGCCCCCATGGCCACCATCGGAGCCTGCGGGAACCGCGCCGAGACCCGCGCCAGCGGATCGCGCACCACGCCGAGCGCGGCGAAGCCCAGATACGCCATGACGAGGCCGATCAGCCCGTACACGACCATCGCCTGGACCAGCCGCGGCGAGAACCCCTGACCGCCCTGCGTCTGGGCGAACTGCGGCATGGACGTCCCGACGAGCGCCACCACGACCCCGTACGCGGCCGACACCGTCAGCGCCCCGACGGCGAGCCACCCCAGCGGCCGCAGCGCAGCCGCCACCCGCCCGCGCCGCGACGCCGCCTTGCCCGTCAGCGGGGCGAGCGCGCTGAACACGGCCACGTTGCACGCCGTGAACGTGCCCGCCACACCGGTCGCCAGCGCGAACGCGATGCCCGCCGTGACGCCGGCGATCGGCGCGCCGTCCGCCGGATGCCCGAGCAGGGAGTCCGCGACCGTACCGCCGATGGTCCGGTCGACGAACTTCGCCGACCACACCACGGTCAGCGCGAACCCGGCCAGCACCGCGAGCAGCACCACCAGGGCGCGGCGGCGCGGGGGATGGCCGTTGAAGAAGAACGACGGAGCACGCGCTGTGAGAGAGGGAGCCGACGAGGGGATCTGCTGCGCAACCTTGGTCATGGCAGTGCCCTTCCGCAGTCGGGAGAAGCCAGGCCGAGACGCTAGAGCCCGGCCCGGACGGCGCGGAAGACCGCCCCTGTCAGGGAGCAATCTGAGAGAAGTCCGCCGGTGCGAAGGCGACTTGAACGAGCCGCCGCCCTCGACGTCATCGTCCACCGGGAGTGACCGAGACCCGCCTTGCCGACGGCCGCCCCGCCCTCCTACGGTCGGGGACCGACCAAGCACCACCATGCACCACCGAAGGGGGAACCTCTCCGTGAAGTGAACGATGGTCAGCATGCTCACGATCGTGGCCCTCACCGGGTCCGGCGTCCTCGCGACGGCAGGAGGCGCGTCCGCGGCCCCGGCGTCACCCCAGGGACTGTCGTGCAAGCTGGCGTGGCACGACGCCAACACGGCGGGCATCAAATGCACCGGCGGCCCCTTCATCGGGGCGGCCAAGTGCAAGAACGGCCGCACCGCCCAGGGCGCGGTCGCGGCCTCCGGCACCACCTCGTACGCCTACTGCACCTCGCTCAACTCGTCTCAGGATCCCCGTCCAGTGGACGGCGATCCCCGTGTGACGCACACGACCCGATGAACCACTGACACCGCCCGCTGCTCCGGATCGTACGAAGACGAAACCCGAACCGAACCGAACCGAGGCAGCGGGCGGCCCGCCCGTCCGGCGACGGGCCGCCACGCCGCCCCGTCAGAGGCCGTGCCCCGGAGCCCCCGGCGCACAGCAGCCGTCCCGGCGCATCGCCCGGCCGACGGCCTCCCACTCCCGAGCCGCCACACCGTACGGCTCGCGGCCACCGCCCGGCCCCCGGAACGCGCCGACGAGTGCGTCCCGCTCGTACACCACCCCGCCCCGCATCACCGACACCGTCCGCGTCAGCGTGTCGAAGTCCGTGAACGGATCACCGTCCACCACCGTCATGTCCGCCACCTTGCCGGTCTCCAGACTGCCCAGGTCCCGCCCGGCGCCGAAGGCACGCGCCGGCAGCACCGTCGCCGTCCGCAGCGCCTCCGAGGGCGACAGACCACCCCAGTGGAGCGCCCGCAGCCCCAGGTGCAACGACAGCCCCACCGGCACGATCGGCGCGTCCGTGCCCAGCGCCACCACACCGCCCCCGGCCAGCACCCGCCGGTACACGTCGATCTCCGTCCGCAGCGTCACCAGCTGCGCGGCCGTCGGCGGACGCGCGGCCGCCTCCCGTACGAGCGCGACGTCCCACGGCGGCATCACGGCCGTCACCCGGGGATCGGACGCCAGCGCCGGGTCGGCACCGAGCAGCCACGTCGCCGTGAACGGCGTCGCGATCAGCGTGAAATCGGCACCACCGCCCCCGTAGATCGCCTCGACGTCCTCGTACGCCCGCCCCGACGCGGTCGTCGCATGACCGAACTCCCACCGCTGGGTCGCCTGCAGATGCGTCGTCAGGTCCTGGCCCGTCTGCACACCGGGGGAGCAGAAGTGGCTGCCCGCCCGCACCCCCAGCCGCTCGTGCGCGAACCGCGCCGCCTCCTCCATCACCCAGCCGGGCGCCCGCACATACGTCTTGACGACGTCCCAGTCGAGCGCCGCGCCCCGCTCCAGCGACCGCCGCAGCCCCTCCCGCGTGGTGTGCGCCCGGCCCATGCTGTACGCCACGCGGGCGCCGTCCAGCAGCTCGCCGCAGCTCAGCAGCCTAGGCCCCGCCAGCTCGCCCGCCTCTACCGCCTCCCGTATCCGCGCCTGCTCGTACGCGAATCCTCCCAGCGACACGGCCGTCGTGATCCCGTACGCCAGCTGGCACACCGTCTGCCGCCCGCCGTACGTGCTCTGCCACGGATGCGTGTGCGCGTCCCACAGCCCCGGCAGCACCGTGCGCCGCGACGCGTCCACATGCCGCAGCGCCCGCCGGGACCGGCCCGCGCGATGCGGCTCCACCGCGGCGACCCGCCCGCCCCGCACGACCACGTCGACGTCCTCACGCACCGACGCCTCGTCACCCGTGCCGTCCCAGAACCTGCCCGCGTGCACCACGGTGTCGGCCGGGGCCGGCCTGCGGTAGTCCAGCGGTACGCGTACGGTGCGCGCCGCGCCGCCGTCGACGCCGATCAGCCGCAGCCGCGCCCCCGACACGTACAGCAGCGTCCTGGAGTCGCCCGACCAGGAGGGATGGTCGGCGGGTTCGGTGGTGAGCCGGCGCGGCGCCCCGGCGGGACTGCCGTCCGCCGTCACCGGCAGCACGCACAGGGCGGACTCGACGACCAGCGCCATCCACCGCCCGTCCGGCGACCACACAGGACCGGACCCGTACCGGTCCGAGACCGAGACGTGCGGCGCCACGGCGTGGATCCGGGCGGCCCCCGTCGCGACCTCCACGACCCGGATCACGTTGTAGCCCTCGCGGAACCGCTGGTTCACCCGGTTCCGGTCGCACAGCGCGACGAACCGCCCGTCGGGAGACCAGCTCGGCCGCCCCGGCAGGCCACCCCCGCCGAGCGGCGCGGCGACCACCCGCTCCGCACCACCGCCGCCGCCTCCGTCGGCCCCGTCGCCCGCGTCGCCCGCGCCGCCACCGTCCGTGCCGGACACGTCGCGTACGACGAGATTCCCCGCCATGTCGAGACAGGCCAGCCGCGTACCGTCGGGCGACAGCGCCGGATGCACCCGCCCGCCGCCCGCCAGCGTCGTCCGCGCCCCCGACGCCAGGTCGTAGCGGCGCACACCGAGCAGGCCGTCGTGATCGTCGCTGTACACCAGCGACCGCCCGTCGCTCGCCCACGCGGGAGCGACAACGTAGTGGGTCGCGGCGGCCCGGGCCAGCCTGCGCGGCGGCCGCCGCCCCGTCGTGTCGGCCAGCCACAGCGAGTTGAGCGCCACGAACGCCACCCGCCGCCCGTCCGGCGACAGCGCCGGCAAATGCACCCCCCGCACCGGACGCACCCCGGCCGGGTCGAGGTCCCGCACCTTGCCCCGGTAGCGCGGCCGCTCGACGGGCAGCGTCGCCCGGAACGGAACCGTCTCCACGGCGTGCGGCTCCTCCGGCCGTACCAGCGTGAACCGCCCGTCCACAGTCAGCAGCAGCTCCCCGTCCCGCGTCCAGCGCGGCGGGACCGGAGCGACATCCCCGGCGACCGGCACCGGCTCACCGTCCACGACGAGCGTGCACGAGCCGCCGGGCGCGGCCGTGGTCCGCTGATACGCCAGCCGCTCACCACCCGGCGACACCGCCGGCGCCAGCACCTGCGCGCCCGCCGCCGTCTCCGTCCGCACGGCCTCCACCGGACCCGAGCCGTCCGCCCGCACCGCCGCCACGAGCCGCGCGTCCAGCACCGGACCGGACGGCCCGGCCGCCACCACCCCGCGTACGAACAGGATCCGCGAGCCGTCCGGCGACCACACCGGGTCGAAGTCCTCCCAGGCCCCGCCCTGCGAAGGCCCCTCCTGACCCGGCACCCCGCTCACCCGCGTCAGCGCACCCGTCCGCAGATCGAGCACCCAGATACGGTACGGAGCACCCGCCACCGGGTCACCACCGCGCTCCGACGCGAAAGCCAGCCGCGTACCGTCCGGCGACCAGGCCGGACCCCGGTCGTCCCACGGCCCGTCGGTACGCCGGCGGACGTCCGACCCGTCGGGACGCATCGTCCACACATGGAAGCCGCCGTCCTGGTACGAGCAGAAGGCGACCAGCGAACCGTCGGGCGAGAACACGGGCCGGTACGGCTCCAGCGAAGCCGACGTGAGCGCGACGGCGGGCCCGCCCCCGCGCGGCACCCTCCACAGCACGTGCTGCATCTCGGCCAGCAGCCACTCCCCGGACGGCGCCAGATGGGCCGCCGCGTTGGTGGCCGAACCGAAACTCAGCGAGACGACCCGCCGCCGCGCCGCCCTCCCCGCGGCCGTCGCGCCCTGGACGGGTAACGCGACACCCGCGGCGGACCCGGCCGCCCCCGCGAGGAACAGCCGCCGCGAGAACGGCGGGACCGGGCCGCCGCCCTCCTCACCGAACGGCACGGTCGTACGACTGATGGGCTCCAAGGTTCCTCCCGGGCAGACGACAACGCTCAGCGGCATCACCCGTAACCCATGCTCCACCCACCCGCCCCGCAACCCGGCGATTCCACGCCACACCCACGGCCTCAACCGGACAGGCACGAACGACGTACACCCTCGGACCGACACACCCCCTCCCGCCCTCACTTGAGACACGATCAGGGCTGTGCCGACGGGGACACCAGGACGTGGAACCCGGGCCGCTGAGGCAGTTCGGGCAACGGATACGAGTCCCAGCCCCGCGCGTACGAAGGAACAGCCCTGCCCCGCGACAGCAGGACCGCGACCGGCTGCCGCTGCGCGGCGTCAGCCAGACCGGCCGGGGTGATGCTGCCGTCGTGCCCGCCGGGCTGGCGGGAGGCACAGCCCGCCCGATAGGCGATCCGGATCGCGTCCTCACCCGCCACGATGCACGGCGGACGAACTCCACGGGCCCGCAGCTCCGCGGTGATCCGCGCCAAGGTGACGGTGTCGGCGCGCACCCGCCGCGTCACCGACTCGAGGACCTTGTACTGGACGGCCAGATGCCCGAACAGCGCCAGCGCGCACAGCCCGAGCACGGCACGCCGCCAAGAGGCCCGGACACCCGCGAGCCGCACCAGGAGGACCGCCACCGGCAGCGCGAGAAGCGCGTACGCGGGGAACAGGAAACGCGGCGCGGCGTAGTCGATGGTGAACAGGTACGGCAGCGCGAGCCCGCACCCGGTGACGGCGGCCATCACCGTCGCCGTACGGTGGCGCGTCCCCACGGCTGCCCGCAGACCGCCGGCGACACACAGCGGCAGGACGAGGAACCACAGCGCAGTGAGCGGATTCCGCCAGGGCACGTCGCACGGGCGGCACAGCGTACGGCCCCCCAGAGCCCGGACATGGTCGTCGACCGCGACGTACCAGCCCACCTCACCCTGGATCTCACTGGCCCGGTCCAGCCGCGCCACCAGACCGCCGTAGCGGACGTACGCCTCGACCACCCACTCGGCGCTCCCGGCGAGCGCCCCGGCGGCGAGCACACCCCACAGCACCGGCCGCCGCCACGCACGCACGAGCAGCGAAGCCGCCGCCAGGAGCAGCACGAGCGGCACCGCGTCCGACGGCCGCATCAGCGCCACGAACGCCACCGACACCGCCAGCCCGAGCAGCGAGCGGGAGCCGGCGCGGTCACGCGCCGCGCGCAGGAAGAAACCCACCGCCGCCAGAGCGCCGTACGCCACCCAGAGATTCGGCATCACCTGTGGTCCGTAGTACAGCGTGATCCACAGGCTCGCGAACAGCGCACCCGCCAACGCGAGCACCGGTGCCGGAAGCAGGGGCCGCCAGACCCGCAGGGCGAGGAACAGACCGAGACCGGACAGCACGGCCAGCCAGATCCGCAGCGCCACGACGGAGGTCGTGAAAGCCGCCACAGGAGCAGCGAGGAAGGAGACCCCCCGGGCGCGCGGCGCGCTCACGAACGCCGCGGGTCCCTGCCGGCCGACCTGACTGACGTACACCGTCTCGTCCCAGCCCAGACCCAGACCGGGCACGACCAGGACCAACTGAGCCGCCGCGAACGCCACGGCGACGACCGCGGGCCACAGCGCCACGCGGCCGCTCCCGCCGCCCGGGGCCGGGCCACCGGCGGTGCGCTCGCCGCGGGAACCCGGCAGCAGGTGTGGTTCCTGCATGGGGACCTCGTCGCTACGGGGGCCGGGGCGGTCCCGGCCTGCGCGTTCCACGCTGAGCGAGCCGCCGCGGCACGCCCCACCGGCGCGACGACGGACGCCGCACCTGCGCCCGATGGTGTGACATCCCCGCAGCATCCGCCGCACACGGAATCGCCCATACGGACGTGGGGCACGGCCCGGCGACCACCGCTCAGGAGCTGTGGCTTCCGCCGCCCGACAGGTGGTTGACTGCGCCGCATGGACCTCGCACACGCGTTCCCCGCACCCGCGGACGCACCGACGAGCCGCGTCCCCGCCCGGCAGCACGGCCTGTCATGAACGCCGCCGGCACCCCGTCGGAGCCCACCCACGTCGCCCCGACGGCGGAGAAGGCGCCCCCCTTCGACCCCGCACCCGCTGGCTTCGACGCATCCTCACACCGTCCGATACGAACATGGCGTGAGCCGGCTCAGAGGCAGGCCAGCTCGTCGCCGGTCACCGCTCCGCCCTCAGCCGTGTTGCGGTCATACCGCACCGGCCGCACCCCCTGGTAGTCCGCGCCCACGTACACATGCAGCGTCGGCTCCCCCACCACCGGAAAGTCCCTGTCCGGGTCGCCCGTCTCGATGAGCCTCAGCCGGGCCGAAGGCAGCGCCGTGGCCAGCGCCCGGGCGGCGCGCTCGGCGGCGGGGCCGTGCTCGATCACGGTGCCCTCCGACGGCTCGGCGGGCAGCGGCGTACCGGTGGTGGCGAACCCCGTGGCCCGCAGCGCCCGGTCAGCCTCCGCGCCGGTGCCGTCCCGCCCGCTGCCGTCGTGCACCTGGACGGGGATGCTCCGCGGATCCACCAGGACCGGCACCGGCTCCTGACCGTCCGGCTCCTGACCGTCCGGCTCCCGGTCGTCCGGCTCCCGGACCAGCGGCAGGTCGGCGCGGATCCGGTCGAACAACCGCCCCGCCGCCACGTCATCCCACAGCAGCGTGGAGCCCCAGCCCGGCACGTGATGGTCGAAGTCGGCGATCGGCACCGTGGCGAACTCCATGTCCCCCCGCCCGATGCCGTACAGCCGCTCGCCGAGCTCCACCAGCCGCGGCAGGTCCAGCCCCTCGTCGACCCGCGCCGAGGCCCGCACAGCCTGCGCCAGATCCGCCAGCCGCCCCGGATCGGAGAACGCCACACTTCCGGCCAGCCCGCTCACCAGACCGGCCATGAAGTGCTGCTGGCGGCGCATCCTCCCCATGTCGCCCGGCACACCCCACCCGATCTTCCGTGACCGCACGTAACGCAGACCCCGAAGGCCGTCCAGCATGTGCGCCCCGGCGGACAGCGAGAGACCGGAGCCACGGTCCCGCATGGGCCGGACCGTACACACCGGGGCGCCGCCGAAACCGCCGACGGCACGCACGAACGAGCCGAAGTCCCACTCGGCGTAGTGATCGATCCGTACCCCCGTGGCCCGTTCCACCGAGCGCACGAGCAAGGGCGGACCACCGTGCTTGAGCGCGGCGTTGACCTTTCCCGAGTGCCGAACCTCGGAGTCCCCCGTCCCATCCGGCTCCCGGTGCGGGGCGAACGGCAGATAGGAGTCCCGGGGAACGCTGACCACGCTGACCCGGTCCCGCTGTGCCGACAGATGCACCAGCATCATCACATCGGCACAGTCACAACCCGCACCGCCCACATGCAGCCTGTCCTTCTCGGCCTTCGACAACCCCTCGCGCGTATCACTGCCGACCAGCAGAATGTTCAGCCCCGGCCCGGCCGCGGGCCGCTCCTCCTCCGGGATGCCGCCGAACACATCGACCTGATCCGCCCACCCCGTACCCGGAGCAAGCGCCAACAGACCGCACAAAGCCCCGCACAGGACGAGCAGGAACACCCGACGCACACGGCACGACACAAAGCGGACGCGATGACCGCTGCGGGCAGCGTGGAACACCGGACACCTCCGACGACGAGCCTGCCCGTACGGTAAGCCGCCCCAGGCCCGGCCCTACCGAGGCCGGCGTGGGCCGGTCGGGGGTTTTCGGGCTGATGGGTGCCCGAAGCCCAACCTGCCGGGCAACGGGAGCGATGAGGTTGCGGCTGGATGGAGCCTCAGGCGGGCAGCCCCGCCTGCCGCTTGCGCCGCCGCAGGACGTAGTCGCTGAACAGGTGCCGACTCCGGTCGAGGAGCTCACCGACTTCCGCGTCACCGAGCGGCTCGTCGGCGGCGGGCTGCCAGCGCTGCACGCACTGCCCCGCCCAGATACGCAGCTTCACGTCGGGATCGTCCAGCAGAGCGACCGCCGCGCGGAGCGCCACCACCCCGCGGCGCGCCGTGAGCAGCCGGAACGCGGCGACCCGCACGTGCCGCGCCCACTGCTGCCCGGTACGCCGCATCAAGTGGTCGGAAGGAAGTGCTGTGGCATACGGCAGCAGGGCGAGAGCTGTCTCCCGTACGACGCGGGCCGCCGGATCGTCGAGAAGTGGCAGCAGCAGCCGCGTGTCCGTGGCGTCCAGTGCCCGCAACCCGGCCACGGCGCGTGCTCGCACCCGTCCGGCAGGGTGTGCGAGCAACGGCCGCAACAGCTCCGCGTCGCCGCGGTGCCCGCACTCGGCCAGCCCGATCACCACGCCCGGTGCCGCAGCGGGGCCGTCCGCGCTCCTGCACCGCTCCCGGTACCAGCTCGCCGGATCACCACCGTGCTGCCGTACGACGTACCGGGCGCATGCGCGCACCAGGGCGGACCGGTCGGCGAGGAACGGCTCGGCCCGCTGGGGCTGCCCGGCGCGCCGCAACCCCGTGACGCCGGCCGAACGGGCCAGCGACCCGCGCGCGGCCAACAGAGGACCGATCACCTCATCGAGCGGCCCGGCGTCCCGCAGCGCCGTGAGCGCCGCCGTGGAACACACTTCCTGGACCACGATGTCCGGATCACGGCCGGCCACGAGGGCGAGCTCGCCGGGGCCGAGGCGGCCGTGCTCGACGGCCAGCCGGTACGCGAAGCGCCGTACGGCGCGGTCAGGGTCGGTGAAGAGGACGTCAAGCCGTCCTCGGGGTGCGCTGCTCACGACCTGGGAGAGCAACTCGACACCGAAGGCGCCCCTGTCACGTCGCCCGACGCGCAGCATCAGCGCCGCGAGGCCGACCACCGCGTCCGCGTCCAGGGCCTGGCGCAGCAGGTGGCGGGCGCGTCGACGTACCGGTTCCGCCCAGTCGGCGCAGCGGATGACGACCAGCGGCAGCAGACCGGGATACCGCTCCGCGAGGGTGACCGCGGCCTCACGGATCCGCCCGTCGCGGTGACACAGGGCGAGCGCGAGCCGCGACTCGTCGGCCTGTGCGAGATCGGCTGGCAGCGGGACAACGTGACGCTGCTCGGGGAAGTACACCGACCGCTGCCAGGGAGCCTCGCGGACCCCGGCGTCCAACGCGAGCCAGTCACCGGGGGCAGCGGCGCCCAGCACACTCGCGAGCGGCTCGCCGTCCGAGAGCAGCACCGCCGCTTCCGCCCCGCCCCCGATCCCCTCGCGCATCTCCGCCCCCGCTTCCGCCACGTCTCGTACGCGGTGATCGTACGAAGCGGATCAGTCACGTGTCGCACGGATTTCCGAGGGTCGGAGAGCGGACGGGCGGGGCTGCCCGTGTGCCGCTGCTTGCGCGGCGCGTCAAGGTCGGCCAGCAGGATCCCGTCGATCACCGACCTGTACGGATCGATGTTCTTCGGTTTGGGCGGCAGCTTCTTCCGCGGCTCCGGCCAGGCCGGGTCCAGGGCCTGCCGGACCGTCCGCCACGTCACCTCGTACTTGCGCTCAAGCGCCCGGACCGCCATGCCGTCGCGCCGGATCGCCGCGTATAGCTCCCTTCTTCGACGTCTGCGGCACAATCAGAACAATTAACCCGGGAACACCCCGATGCTGTCCTGGCAAGCCCCTCGGTTCCTCCAAAACTCGGTTCTGGTAAAGATCTTGGGGAGCCGTCGCGGAGGTCACCTCTGGGCGGTGAGCACTTCCGCGTTGCGCGGTTCGTTGAGTTTGTCGTGTACTCGGCGCAGCGGTCCTCGAACTCGTCGGGCACGTCCTCGCCGCGGTTGCGCCAGCGGTCGGCGCCGACCACCCAGATCTCCTTGCAGCGCAGCCGGTCGTCTTGGCGCCAGTCGTGACGGGGCTTCGAGCGGCGGCCGACGCAACGCGGACGGCAGTGCGAACTGCCCTACGATGGGCCGGTGACTGAGACCGGGACCATGCCCCCAGCGGGTGTCAACCTCTTCGAGGTCCAGCAGCTCCGCCTGACAGAGGTCGCAGCGCCGCAGTTGTCGCCTGAGGAGGAAGCGGCGAGGGATCGCGCATGGGAGAAGGCGGTCCAGGCAAACCCCGACCTCTTCGACGGTCCGGTGGTGGCGTGCGCGGGGGTGGACTGGGAAGAGCCGGGCCGTCTGGTTCTGTCCTGGGCGCGGGTCACATACCGGCACTACGCCCTGCGCCGCGTCCCTGGGAACACGTCGTGGCTCCCTTCGTTGTTCGTCAACGTTGTGCAGCCGACGACCGATGGACGGGTGTTGGCGGTGAGGATGTCGTCGTCCACGGCCGCCCCGGGGCGCTGGCAGTTGCCCGGCGGGTCGGTCGAACCACCAGAGGCTCAGAGTGGTGGTCTGGATGAGGCGGCTCTTCGTGGCCATGCCGCGCGTGAGCTGGCCGAGGAGACCGGCGTTGTCCTTCCGGCCGAGGAGCTGCGCCTGTGGGTGGTCACCTGCGGCGAGAACCGAAGTATCGGCTTGGCCTTCCTCGCCCCGCCCCGGCTGGCGTCGGTACTGCATGAGCGGTTCGAGGCGGTGACGGTCACCGAACGGGCTCGGGGGCGCGACCCCGAGCTGGAACGGATCGCGTTGGTGGGTTCCACCGCTGAGCTCGCGAACCTGGAGGGTCCGCACGCGGACTACCTGGAGCCGATCGTGGGCCGTTACACGCGGACCCCGCTGCGGCGTGACGGCTGACGCCAACGGTCATCTGTGAGCGAGGAGGTCGCGGGCGCGCTCGTCGAGCTCGGCGGCGCATCGCAGGCCGCGGGCGCGGAAGCGGGCGAGGTCGGCGCGCATGCGGGTGATGGCCTTGCGGGTGCGGGTGGAGCGTACGCCGTCCATGTGGTCGATGGCCCGGTGCCAGGTGGCGCACGCCTGCTCGATGCTGCCCCGCTTGAGGTGCATCTCGGCGCCGGCGATCAGGTCGAGGGCGACGATCCGAGCGTAGGTTCCGGCGGGGCGGGATGCGGCGGCCAGGGCGTAGTGCTCGCCGGCGGCTCGATGGTCGCCGAGGATTTCGTGGACCTTGGCGGTGCGGGAGTACACCGACGCGGCCGGTGGGCCCCACGTCAGGGCCCAGAACGGCACGTCGTCGCCGGGCGCGGTGGCCAGTAGCGCGCGGGCGTGTTCGGCTTCGGTGAGTGCTGCGCGGCGTTTGCCGGCCTTGGCCAGGGTGTGGGCGTGGACGACGCGGAACAGGGCTTCGGTCTGGGCGTCGACGCGTCCTTTGGCGCGGCTCAGACCGGTTTCGGCGAGGCTCAGGCAGTGCTCGGGGCGGTGGAGTCTGAGGCCCTGCATGGCCATGGTCCGCATCACGAAGCCGTCGTGTCCGGTGATGCCGGATTCGGCGGCCAGGGCGTAGGACTGGAGGTAGTAGCGCTGGGCGAGTCCCTGCTGTCCGGCGTCGTAGCTCTTCCAACCCAGCAGGTGCACTCCGCGGCTGGCGGCGGAGAGCATCTGGCGGCGTACGTCGTCGGTGTGGAAGCGGGCGCGGCACAGCGGGGCGATGTCGTCACGCAGGTAGGTGACCAAGGCGGTGCGGCCGTGCTGGCCGCCGTGGCGTTCATCCATCTCGCTGAAGGCGGTGATCATGTCGCGTACGGCGGCGACTTCGGCCATGCCGATGGTGTGGCCGGTGCGGGCGGCGGCCGTACGGGCGGCGATGTCCTGGATGTGGGAGAGCGGGAGGGCGGCTGCGGCCACGGAGTAGGCGGAGGTCGATAGGAAGCGTCGCCGGTCCAACTCGTACCTCCACATCGGCAGCAGGGCGTCCAGGGGGTCGCCCGCGAGGGTGAGACCGATCGTGTCATGGGCCGCGTCGCCCGGGTCCGGCAGGCCGAGGTCGGCGGGGGTGAGGAGGCGGCCGAGGCGGCGGGAGAGGGCGACGGCGAGAAAGCGGCCGGTGTCGCCTCGGGGTATGGCACCGGCGATCCAGTGCTCGACGGCGGACTTATTGGTCCGTAACAGGACGCCGCATTCGGCGGCGACCGCGCGAACGGTGTTTGCCAGTGCCTCGTAGGTGAGACCTGATTCGGCGACCAGGTCGCGGATCTTGTCGTTCGGCGTGCGCGTGGTCATGACCACCTGCCCGTATACGCGATATACCGCTTGGCCTGCCCGCCACCGTACCGCCGTAGTGCCGCTCCCGGTTGACTCTTCATCAGGCCAGGAGGCCCCGGGCGATCCGGGTTCTCGGCCGGTATGGCCTGTGCGACAGCGACTGGGCCGGCGACAGCCGGGACGTGTCTTCGGGAGGGATTTCATGGGCGAGCGGGGACATCAGCGGATCAGCGAAGCGGCGGTACGCCTGTTGGGCTCGGAGCGTTCCCGTGTCCCGGTAGCGCTATTCAGCACGCAGCCGCCCGGGCTGACCCTGACGGACGCGTACCGGATCCAGGCCGCGACCATTGCGTGCCGGGTTGCCGGCGGCGCCCGCGTCGTCGGCCACAAGGTCGGGGTGACCTCGCCGGCCATGCAGGAGCAGATGCGGGTCGATGAGCCGGACTCGGGGGTCCTGCTGGACGACATGGTGCTGCCTGACGGCAGTGAGCTCGCGCGACGCGACTTTCTGTCGCCCCGCATCGAGGCGGAGATCGCGTTCCGTCTCGGCCGTGACCTCAAGGGGCCGGACCTCACCGTGGAGGACGCCAGGGGCGCGGTGTCGGAGGTCTTCCTCGCCCTCGAGGTGATCGACACCCGGTTCGCCGGCTGGCGGATCGCCCTGGCGGACAGCATCGCGGACAACGCGTCGTGCGCGCGGGTGGTCACCGGGGCCATGGTCCGGCTCGACCCGGCCTGGGACCTGGCCGCGGAGCCTGTGGTCGTCAGCGTCGACGGCCGGGCCGTGGCCACGGGGGAGGGCCGGGCGGTCCTGGGCGACCCGTTGCGCCCGCTGGTCTGGCTGGCGGATCGGCTCAGCGACGTCGCCCCCTCACAGAGGCTGCGAGCCGGTGACCTCGTCCTGGCCGGAGCCGTACACGCCAGCCTCCCCCTGGAGGGCGGAACGACCGTGCGGGCCACCGCGCCGCACCTGCCGCCCGTCCACCTCCACGTCGCCTGACCCCGCTCTTCCCTCTCTGCGCGACACGGCGGCGCCCGCCTGCGGCCGTCGCCCATCCCACCCATGACGAAGGAGACGGCTCCATGGCCCATGGAAGGACGCGTGTTGCGGTGCTCGGTGCCGGTCTGATCGGCACCGACCTCGTGGTGAAGCTCCAGCGCTCACCCGTGCTGGATTGCTGCCTCGTGGTCGGCCGTGACCGCGAGAGCCTGGGACTGAGGCGGGCGGCCGAGATGGGGTGTGCGACGTCCCCGGACGGGATCGACGGCCTACTAGAGGCCAGCCCCTTCGATGTCGTCTTCGACGCCTCGAACGCCGACGCCCACGCCGGGCACTGGTCCCGCCTGCGCTCGACGGGTGCGACGCTCATCGACCTCACCCCCACGCAGTTGGGCGAGCTGGTCGTGCCGACCATCAACGGCGACACGGCGCCGGCCCACCGTCACGTCAACCTCGTCAGCTGCGGCGGCCAGGCGGCGATCCCGGTGCTGCACGCCCTCGCCCAGCACTGCACCCCGACGTACATCGAGGTGGTGTCCACCGGCGCGAGCGCCAGCGCAGGCCGAGCCACCCGCCTCAACCTCGACCAGTACATCGCCACCACCCAGGCCGCCATCCGTGCCTTCACCGGCGCGGAGTGGGTAAAGGTCATGGTCAACCTCAGCCCCGCCCGTCCCGCACCGCCGTTCCGGGTGACCATGACCCTCCTGGCCGCCGACCTCCCATCCGGTCCGATCCTCCGCTCGACCGTCACGGCCGCCGCCGACCGCGTACGCGCCTACGCCCCCGGCTTCAGCGTGACCTCCATGGAGGCGGACGACGGCCGCATTCGCATCGCGGTGGAGGTGACCGCCAGCGGCGGCCGCATCCCCCGCCACGCGGGCAACCTCGACATCATCAACGGCGCCGCGGTGCTGCTGGCCGAGCAGTACGCGGCCGCCCGGCCTTGAAGGAACCAGTCGTCATGGACAAAGCCACGAAGGGCCGGGCGGCCCGGCTGCTCATTCACGACCCCACCTTGCGCGACGGCCACCACGCGGTGCGCCACCAGCTCGACACCGACCAGCTGCGCGCCTACGCCGTGGCCGCCGACGCCGCCGGGGTACCGGTCGTGGAGGTCGGCCACGGCAACGGCCTGGGTGCCTCCTCCCTCCAGATCGGCCGGGCCCGCCTGAGCGACACCGACATGCTCAAGGTCGTACGCGACGCCCTCACCCGCTCCCGGATGGGCGTCTTCATGGCCCCGGGCTGGGGCACCGCCGACGACCTGCGCCACGCCGTCGCGCTCGGCGCGGACGTCGTACGGATCGCCGCGCACTGCACCGAGGCCGACGTGACCGAACGCCACCTCGGCGTCGTACGGGACCTCGGTGCCGAAGCCCACGGCGCCCTGCTCATGAGCCACATGGCCAGCCCCGACCAGCTCGCTGAACAGTGCGCGCTGCTCGCCGGGTTCGGCGCGCAGGCCGTCGGCATCTTCGACTCCGCCGGCCACTACCTCCCCACCGACGTCACGACACGGATCACGGCCATCACCGCGGCGGTCGACGTCCCCGTGATCTTCCACGGGCACAACAACCTCGGCCTGGCAATCGCGAACTCCCTCGCCGCGATCCACGCCGGGGCCCGCATCATCGACGCCACCGCGCGCGGCTTCGGCGCCGGGGCAGGCAACACCCAGCTGGAAGTCCTCGTCGCTGTACTGGAGCGCATGGGGCACTCCACCGGGATTGATCTGCGCCGGCTGCTGGCCGCGGCGGACGTCGCCGGGGAGCGGCTGATGAAGGTACCGCCGGTGATCGACTCGGTCAGCCTCGTCAGCGGTCTGGCGGGGGTGTTCTCCGGCTTCAAGAAGCCCGTGCTCGCCACCGCCGACCGTGAGGGCGTCGACCCCGTCGACCTGTTCTTCGCGCTCGGTGAGCGACAGGTCGTCGCAGGCCAGGAGGACCTGATCGACGACGTCGCCCGGAAGCTGAAGGAGGCGTGATGCCCACTCCCACCGCCCTTACCGCGCCCGCCGCTTCGGGGGAGAGCGCCGCGGTCGTCTGCGGCGTCGGTGCCGCGCTCCCCCCGACGGTCGTGGCGAACGCGGAGCTGTGCGCCGGGCTGGACACCACCGACGAGTGGATCCGCTCGCGTACGGGCATCGCCCAGCGGCACGTCGCCGGTGCAGGCATCACCACCGAGGACCTGGCGGTCCGGGCAGCCACCAGTGCCCTGAAGCGCTGCGGCCCCGTGCCGGTCCAGGCGCTCGTGCTGGCCACGACGACCCCGGATCGGTGCTGCCCCGCCACCGCGACCACGGTGGCCTCGCGGCTCGGTTTGTCCGACATCCCGGCGTTCGACCTCGCGGCGGGCTGCACCGGGTTCCTCTACGCCCTCGCCACCGCGGTCGGCTTGATCACCTCCCGCACGGCGCAGGCCGTTGTCGTCGTCGGCGCGGAGCGGCTGTCCTCCCTCCCGGCCCCGGGTGACCGTACGACCGTGCCGCTCTTCGGCGACGGCGCCGGCGCCGTGGTGCTGCGCCGCGGGCGGCCGGGCGAAAAGGGGGCGCTCGGCCCGGTCGTGCTGGGCAGTGACGGCGCGCACGCGGACCTGATCAACGCGGCGCGGCCGGGGGCCTTGCGGATGCGGGGAGCCGAGGTCTTCCGTCACGCGGTCGACCGCATGTCCTCCGCCTCGAAGCAGGCCGTTGCGGCGGCGGGCTGGCGCCTTCAAGACGTCGACCGCCTGGTGCCGCACCAGGCGAACGCGCGGATCACCTCCTTCGTCGCCCGTCAGCTCGCCGTTCCCGACGACCGGCAGCTGCACAACGTCCGCTCCGTAGGCAACACCGGGGCCGCCTCCATCCCCCTCCTCCTGGCCCAGGCCACCGACGACGGCTGCCTCAAGGCCGGACACCGCGCGGTGCTGACCGCGTTCGGCGCCGGACTGACCTGGGGCGCCACCACCGTCACCTGGCCCGACCTCAACCCCTGACTCCGTGCGCGACCAAGGAAGGCACACCGTGAACGGTGACCTCGAAAAGCTCCTGACCGACGACCTCAAGCTGTCCCCGGACCGTCTGGCCCCCGACGCCGGCCTCGACGCCGCCGGGTTCGACTCGCTCGCGATCGTCGAGCTGTCCGTCCTGCTCGGCGACCGCTTCGGCGTCGACGTCAGCGACGCCGACATCAAGGGCGCCGCCACCCTCGACCACCTCGACCGCCTCGTCCAGCGCAAACGCGCAGAAAGGTGAATCCCGTCATGCAGCAGCGCACCCGCCCCGGCCGGGCCTGGATCATCACACCGGCCCTGCGCCCCCGCCAGTTCGAGACCGCGCAGACCTCCGGTGCGGGCGTGGCCCTCGTCGACCTCGAAGACTCCGTGGCCCCGGCGGACAAGCAGGCTGCCCGTCACGCGGCCCAGCAGTTCTTCGACCGGCCGTCGACGCCGTGCACCCTGGGCATCCGCATGAACGCGCCGACCACCCTGGAAGGCGCACGGGACCTGATCGCCATGGCCGCCTACCCGGTCAGGCCCGACCTCGTCCTCGTCCCGAAAACCGAATCCGCCCGGGACATCGAGCTGGTCGCCGGAGTCCTGGACGCCGAGGGCTACACCCCCGACATCTGGGCCCTGATCGAAACCCCCCGCGCCTTCGACAAGCTCGCCTCGATCACGAAGGCACCCCGGCTCGGCGGCGTCGTCTTCGGCTCCGCCGACTACGCCGCCACCGTCCGCTGCGGCCTGACCTGGCAGGCCCTGCTCTACGCCCGCTCCGCCCTGGTCAACAGCGCCGCAGCCGCGGGCATCCCCGCCATCGACGCCCCGGCCTTCGACCTGAACGACCTCGACGCCTTGCGCCGCGAAGCCGAAAAGGCCAAGGAAATGGGGTTCTACGGCAAGGGCGCGGTCCACCCCCGGCAGGCGGCCGTCATCAACGACACCTTCGCCCCCTCCGAGAAGGAGATCGCCCGCGCCCGGGCGATCGTCGCCGCCGGACAGAAGAGCGGCAGCGGCATCACGTCGGTGGACGGCCACATGGTCGGCACCCCCTTCTTCACCGCGGCCCAGGCCCTGGTCCGCGACGTGGACAGCTCATCCGACCGCCCCGGACCCACAGGAGAGTCCTCGTGAGCAGCAGGCTCCCCCAGGGATACCGGCACATCGCCGCCGGGCGCATCCGTGAGAACGTCGGCCTCGGATACGACGAACTCCCCATCGGACTCGTTATCGAGCACCGGCCGGGCCGTACGGTCACCGAGACCGACAACCTGATGGGCACCGCGCTGGCTGGCAACACCGCGCCCATCCACACCGACGCCCACTTCGCCCGCAGCACCGAGTGGGGCCGCGTACTCGTGTGCGGCGGCGTCACGCTGAACCTGGTCGCCGCCATGACCGTACGCAGCACCAGCGGCCTGACCATCGCCAACCTCGCACTCACCGACGTCCGCTTCGAGGCCCCCGTCTTCGTCGGCGACACCCTCTACGCCGAAACGGAGATCACCGACCGCAGGCCCTCCGCGAGCCGACCGGAAGACGGGATCGTCACCGGCCGGACCTCCGGCCATAACCAGACGGGCACGCGCGTACTGACCTTCACACGCACCTTCCTCATCCCCACCGACCCCGACACCGTCCGCGCCGCCACCCACTACTAGAAGGCGAACCGTCCCATGAGCGACCAGCTGTCCTTCACCACGGCGGACGAGGACCTGTGGCAGCAGTACGACGAACTGGCCACCCGCGCCTACGGCCACGAGGTCAGCGACATCACCGCCCTACGCGAACACGCCCACCTCCAGGTGGCCATCCGAGGCGGCCGCGTCGTCGCCGGGGGCCTCGGCCTGCTCGTCAACCAGTTCTTCGGCGGCTCTCCGGTGCCCAGCGCCTACCTCGGCGCCGGCTGCGTTGCCCCCGAAGAACGCGGCGAGCACCTGGCCACCCACATGACCGCCGAACGGCTGCGCCCCCTCCAGGAACAGGGTGCGGTGATCTCCACGATCTCCACATCCTCCAACGGCTACGCCCGCAGACTCAGCTGGGAAGCCCCCGTACCCGTATTCGCCTGGGCTGTCGCAGCCGACGACCTGAAGCAGGCGTTCACCAACGACGACTTCGTCACCGAACACGGCCTGACGCCGGACACCCAGGGACTCCAGCGCGACCTCGCCCGGCAGTGGAACGGCCCCGTCGAACGCCCCGACTGGTGGTTCCCCTGGAAGCACACCAAGAGCGGCCTGACCACGTACCGGTTCCACAGGCCCGGACAGCCCACGGCCGGGATGCTCACCCTCGCCACCAAACGCCGCGAACGCCACGGCATGAACCTCGTCGTCCACGACTTCTGGGCCACCGACCAGACCACGGCCGCGGCCATGCTCACCTTCCTCGGCCGCCACAACACCCGCGCCGAGACCATCGAATTCCGGCGCGGCGCGCTCCCGCCCTACCCCTGCCTGCTCAACAACCTCCGCCACCACCGGCTCACCGCCGAAGCATGGCACCCCTGGATGCTGCGCATCCTCGACATCCCCGAAGCCATCCGCCTCCGCGGATGGCCCGCCGACCTCGACGCCACCGTGCCCATCGAGATCGAGAACGACGACGGCACTCGGGACCGGTACATCCTCCGGATCACCGCCGGGTCCGCCGACATCACCCGGACAAACACCACCGGACAGGTGACCCTCACCCGCCAGCAGCTCGCCGTGTGGTACGCAGGCGGCTATCGAAGCACCACCTCCGCACACATGGCCGGCGTACGGGTGTGAAGTGTCTCTTTGATGCCAGGGGCCTCAGGTCGCTTCTCTGCCACCATCGGATTCCTTGACCATGTGCTCTGACCTGGTGAGATCCCAGTTCGGCCTACTGGCGTCTAGTGGCACCAGTTGCTGGCAGATAGTGGCACCAGCCCAGGACAGATTTGCGGCACTTCCATTAACTGACGATCACGGTGAGGGTCCGCTTGGTGGTGAGGGCTGGGCGTGTTTGTCGAGCTATGCGGTGTGTGTAGGGGCAGAGGCCATGTTGGGGGAGGCCTGGCTGCGGGCGGTGTGCTGTACGGGGGTTCACGGCGTGGTCGGCCGGGACATTGGACGCCCGTTCCCATCCATCGGCACGGCGGGCAGCACCATCGTGGCGAGTCAGCCGCAGGCCGGCCCGTGCGTGCATTTGGGTATGGCGCTACTTGCCCCTGAGATCATCGATCCGACGCTGTTCCCACCAGTCTTGGATCATATCGAGGCGTTTGACGGACGGTTCGATACGGCTCAGGGCTCGGTCCAGGTTGAGGAACGGCACCATCAGGCCGGTGAGTGACGACGTCTTGGACTTCAACCCCTCTGCCTGCCTCGTCCAGGGGGCCAGGTGTTTGGCTGTGTCGCTGAGGCCGGTCAGCATGCGGGCCATGTCGTCATCTGGCGGGGCCGCGGCCGTTTCACCGGAGCTTTTGGAGCCGAGGAGTTGTTGGGCGATAGCTACGGCTGTGGAGACAGCCTGGACTCGCTTCGTAGCGTGGTCGTGGAACCGGCGGGCCATCGATGTGAGATCGATGTCGACGCCTTCGGTCAGGCGGCCCTGAAGCTGGTGTGGCGTCACGATGGGGGCGGGGTCCGACGAAGCCATGACCCAGGCGATCGGTTTGTGTCGGGCGAGGAGTTCGTCTGCCAACACCCGGTAGGCCAGTACAAGGTCTGCGATCAGGTCGGGTTCCAGGGTGTCACGGTGGTAGGCCGCGTTGCGGTATTCGTGCAGCCGGTCGAGTACGTCGCGTTCGTGGTCCGTCAGCACGCCCCGCTGCCTCAGGAACTTGGTCTTCTGGTCCAGGTGGTTGTCCATCTTTGCCCGCCGGTCCGGGCCTACATGCTGATCGATCAGCTGACTCAGCTGTCCATCGAGCTGCCCGCCGCTGTCACGGAACCTTTGCATCTCTTCGATGGTGCTGTCGGGGATCTGGAAGGCCAGTTGGGCGTTGACCTCACGGCCGATGATCACCTCGACTAGATGGTCCAGGAGGATGAGGGCAAGGCGATCGTGTGCTTGGTCGCCTGCCTCGGCACATCGCCGGATTTCGGCTATTTCGACCGCGAGCCAGTTCCATTGTTCGGAGTTCTGTGAGGCCGGGCGGTCCCAATCGGAAGCGAAAGGCTGCATGAGAGGCATGACTCCACCCTTTCATCCCTCCTCCGGGCGACCATCAGGTGAGATAGACAGCCTTGAGGCGAGGCGACCCACCGCCCAAGGGCGGACGGTGCGGCCTTCGCGCTTACTGGTCCGTGCGGGATTTCCCACGCTGTGGTTGCTCAGGGCCCAGCCGCGACCGTGAGGAACGGGGCGTGGGAGGCGCTTGACGCTGCGGTCACTGGGGAAGTCCGGTGGTGTCGAGGAAACGCTGCTGGTTGCCGTGGATGTGCCGGGTGGCTTGTTCGGGTGTCAGCGCCCAGCGGGTGGCGAGGCGGGCGACGACGTCGGAGAGGTCTGCCGGTCGAGCGGGGTGCCTGTTGTGACGGGCGAACGGGCCATCGGTCTCGAGGAGGACACGGTCAGGCGGCAAAATTTCGAGGAGGGCGCGCCCTTTTTGCGAGGTGGTCATTGCCGGGTTGACGGAGAACCACAGTCCTGCGGCCAGGGCCTCGTCGACCAGGGCCAGAGGGCCTGTGTACCAGTGCAGGATCGCGGCGGTGACTCCGGCCTGGGCGAGTCGGGAGAAGGTGTCCTTCTCGGCGCCGCGGCTGTGTACGGTCATGGGCAGGTTACGGGTTCGGGGATCAGCGAGGACGGCCTCGAGGACTCGCAGCTGTGCGCGTCGTGTGGTGCGTCCGGCGGGGGAGTAGTCGAGCCCAATCTCACCGACCCATGTGGTTTCGGGCAGCATGCGCAGAAACCGGGCGATGTCGGCGGGAGTAAAGCTGTGGGCACGTAGAGGATGCATGCCCAGTGCCGGGTGGACGCCACGGCGTCTACCCAGCCGGGCTCGCAACAGCCGGTACTCTCCAGGATCCTCGGTGACGGCCACGACGTCGACGCGAGCCTCGGCGGCCTGGCGCAGGACGGCTACCGGGTCGTCGTAACCGCTCACGTGGCAATGGCTGTCGAGCAGATGGTTCACGAGGCGTGTTCCAACAGTCGTGCGAGCTGCCCCTGCGCGCCCGAGGTCAGCCAGGCGCGGATCTCGGCGATGCCGCGCCGCCATACGTCGATGTAAGCGGTGCGCTCGCCACGGGGCAGCGGGCCGTTGCGCAGGACGTCACTGGTGGGCCGGCCAAGGCGGGTGCCAGCCACAACAGCACGCAAGTCAGCGCTGCGGCCGGAGTCCGGATCCAGTAGTTCGGGATCGTTCAGCGCATCCCAGGCGTAGTGCCTGGCGTCGTCCCAGCCCGCCCGGGACATCGACGCCCGGCGGATCAGGCACGGGAAGCAGTAGCCGCAGTTGCCCTGCGGCCGCTCGGCGTAGCGGGCGGCCTCGGGATGGGAGCAGGAGATGCTCTGCGGTGCGAGTTCCCGCAGAAGCGGCTGATTGCGGCTGCCGACGAGCATCTCGCCCTTGGTCTGCAACCGGTAGGGGTTGACCAGCCGGTTGTGAACGCCGACCGCCTCCTTCACCTGTTCCAGCAGCGCCAAGTAGTGCGGATGGGTAGTGCGGGTGCTGAAGCTCCCGGCCCGAGCACGGGTGAGGGGCACGTTGATGCCGATGTAGCCGTTCTCCGGGAGATAGACCGGGACGTTCGGGCCGATGGAGGAGGCGATCGCCAGGGCGGTCGACAAGAACATCAGTGAGCGTGAACGGGTGGTGGTCTCACGGCCGTCGGGCAGTGGTCTGGCCTGGGACGGATGCGCGGGCGCCGGCCGCAAGAACAGGCGCAGCGAGACCACCCGTGAGCCGTAGTGACCGCGTAGATGCCGCAACAGACGGGCCTGAGCGCGTGGAGTCTGGCCGCCCTCGTAGTGCGACAGGAGACATAGGCGCCGGTCAGGGTCCTCCTCCAGCAAGTCGATGACCCCACACAGGGAGTCCAGGCCTCCCGAGAACAGGCACACACCGTCCGCAACGACCCGCCCCTGGCCACTGTCCGAACCGTGCGGCAGAGGTGCGGATCGCTGAGAGCGGGGATGCAGAGTCCACCGGTCGCCGGTCAGGAAGCGCAGAGTTGTCTGCGAGGCCTCCACCGGCCACCTACCGGCGTCTTCTGCCGGGAAGACCAGAGACAGATCACGTGTCCAGGCATCGTTGGTGCGGCTGCGTTCGCTCACTCTGTCGCTGATGTAGGCGCCGACCGCCATGATCATCAGGTCAGCCGCCTGACGAGTGGGCCGGAAGGAACGGAACAGCCCGAGGCCGGCCTGCACTGTGCCCTTAGGCGAGCCCGGGGCGAAGTCCAGCAGGATCCCTTCGGGCGGCGCGGGATCGTCGAACTCCTCGGTACGCACCGTGAACTGTGTCATGCCAGCCCCTCCAACGCCTGGTAGGCCAGTTCCACGGCATTCTCAACAAGAGCACGGCCGTCTGGGCCCGACCAGTCCAAACTCAACGGCTGCGCAGGCATCTGGATGGCCACGCAGTCCTCGATGATCTGGCGCATCTGCCCGTCAGCGCGGCGTGCAGCCTCGGGGTCGGCGATAGTGCCGAGCCGTTCGGCCACCACCGGCACCCGGTTGTAGATGTAGTGCGTCAGGAACAGTTCGAGCAGCCGCTCCACATCGTTGCGGTCGGCTGCCTCGCTTTCGAGCTCCTCCCAGGTGTCCGCCTCGCCAAACAATTCCTCCAGAACGTCGCAGACCGCGTCCCGGGCCGCCTGCCCGTCCAGGTCGCCCCCAGCACCAGCCAGTTGCGTCACCAGCTCATCGACGATCTCGTACCGGTCCCGCCCGACCAGGTCGCCCAGCGACGCCTGACGCAGCGCCTCGCCCAGCCCGTCGGCGGCCACCCCGGACAGCAGGCCGCCCAGCCGCTGGGCCGTGCTGCGCCCGGCCGCCGCGCCCGCGGCGGCGGCCGCAGCGCCACCCAGGACCGGAACGTGGCGGGCAAGGACGGCGGCAGCCCGGCTGCGGGGAGCGGAACCATGGCTGACGTCGCGGGCGTATGCGGTCGCCGCGTGCTTGAGAGGCGTCCACGCCCCGCCGGAGCCACTGGTGCGGTCGGTGGAAGTACCCACTTCAGCTACGCCCTTGCCGCCGGCGCACGTCGCGAGCCTGGCGCACGAACGCGCCTGCCGGGGTACCTGTGGACTCCCAGCCGTCCAGCAGAGCCGTCACGGAGGGGTCGGTGGGGGGCAGCCGTCGCACCAGGGTCGAGAGCTTCGGGCGCAGGAGCTCCAAAGGGACGAGTCTGAGCCGCTCGCAGACGTCCCGAGCGATCGCGGGGATCTCGTGACACAGCTCCGCCGCGCTGTCCGTGGCCGGTCCCGCCGGATCACGCTGAACCACCTGCATAAGGTGCTCCACGAGTGTCGGCAGATCCTCAGCCGCCACGGTCTGCTGCACCTGTCGCACCGCGGCCCGGCGCCGGCCGACGACGTCGGACTGGAGCAGGCCGAGCAGTTCCTGGACATGCGCGGGCAGAAGCGCCGTGGTGGCCGCTAGCCTCAATTTGGCCCGCGCGAACGTGAAGTACGGGCCGAGATCTACTGCGGCCAGGGCGGGATCCATCCGAAGCCAGGCGTCGATATGCGGCATCTCCGCCCAGGCGCGAACCTCCTCGTTCAGCTCGCCCGTGGCGGTGCTCTCCCCGCGAGCCCGCCCTCGCCTTGGGGGACGTCCGTCCGAGGAGGCGCGTGGCTCCTCGGGAGTCTGGCTGTCGCCCGATCCTCTCTGAGCGGCCGTCGCCGCACCGCGTGCGTGCCGTTCGGCGGCTTGGAGATGTCCGTTCCCGCCCGATCCCAGTGCCTGGACCTGCCAGTCGAACAGATTCTGGAAGTCGGTCAAGTACTGCTCTTCCAGCACCATGAGCTTGGCCAGGACCGCCGCGTCCAGCCTCGTACCCCGGCGTTCGGCGCTCGCCAGGCGCAGGGTCAGCGTGTTCAGAAACCGCTTGATCTGCCGAGGATTGCCACGCAACGTACTGCCGAGCACCGGGGAGATCGCCGCCGCCCACGTCATGTCCTCGTACAACCGCGTCGGCATGCCAGCGCCGAGCGTGGCAGATGCGATGCCCGCATTCAGAGCAACCCCAAGGGCGCTTTCGCGCCTGCGCAGGTCAACTGCTTCGCACACCCTCTCGAACTGCTCCCGCTCAAGGTGCAGTTGCGCCAGCAGCAAATGCATGTATGTCTCGGCTTCGGGCGCGGACAACACCGGAATGCTGATCTTGACCTGGAGCATCTTCTCCAGATACTCCGCGCCCAGACCAGACGTTCCGGGGCGGCCGAGGCCCGGGTAGCGTCGGTCGATGGCGGCCTGCACGACCTCGGGGTGGGCAGCGATCACGAACGCGCTTTTCTCCACGTTGAGGAAGAGACGGATCGCCTCAAAGGTGTCAACGACCGTATGTGGCAGGCACCGGTCCAGGTCATCGATCAACACGATCACCGCCCGAACCTGCTCCAACGAACCCACCAAGCTGGCGAACTCCTGCCGGAACGCCCCCGGGTCCGCGGGAGTGCGGTTCTCTTCCGCGCTCTCCCCGACAGGCTCCTGGTCCGGGTACGTCCCCCCGACAGCGCTCTGGGCGATGGTGGAGGCCACGTCAGCCAAACCGGGATCGAGCGCGCCGGCAGCCATGGCCGCGCCGGCGGGCAGTGCCGCTCCGACCAGCATCTGTACCGGCCGCCGCAGGCTCCGGGCCACTCGTCTGAGTCGGCCCGCCTCCACAGCCTCGGCGCTGCCCTCATCGGCTTCTTGCTGCAGGCGCGTCAGCACTGCCTCCATGAGCGCGCCCTTGATGTCCTCATAGCCTTCGTACTGCCACGGGCTGAACGGGACCACGACGAAATGTCCGGCCTCGTCGGATGAAATGGTCGACAGTTCCTTCGAGACGATCCTCAGCAGGCTGCTCTTGCCTGAACCCCAACCACCGAGCACACCCAGCGTCAGAGGCAGGAGCCGCTGCTGTGTCAGAGCAACGACCATCTCGTCAACGAGGAAGTCAAACCCGAGAAGGTCCAGATCCGTCTCGTTATCCGACCACACGCTACCTCCCACGCCCTGATCTGCGTTGGCTCCCGCCCAACACGTCCATGATCTTATGCCGAAAGGCCGAAAAAGCGCCCGGTTCGACGGAATTGGTGTCACGATGCAACTGCCCGGCACCTACAGACCGCTACCAAGGCCGCATCCGTCACTCACGGCCTCCAGCGACGTATGTGACACGGGCCACGGCCGCCTTCGTGGCGAGCCCCCATCACCGGAGGAGGACCCGCAGCACACGCTCGTGGCCCCCTTGCAGAATCCCGTGTCTTCGCCGGTAACTCAGTCGCCCCCCTGGAACGGGCCACCGTTGCCGACATGCAGCCCAAGCTTCCGGCGTTGGTATTTCTGCTGCTTGCAGACGCGGAGACGCTGCCATGATGCAGGTCCGGAACCGGCAGCGCGCTTGCGCGAGAGACTACACATTGCGTCCCACCAGGCCTGGCTGGGATGCCCTCGCCGCACTGCTGTGTGACGCTGCCGCTCGAGCGCTGTTTCGGAGAAGGGTTCAGCGGATAACTGAGGCCCCTCGCCTACCGAACCGCCCAGCGGAAGCAGTGGCAACTGCCCCTCCCGCTCCGACATGTCGGCCCGCGCCCGATGTCCGGAGTGCAATGAACATCCTCAGCGACCGTCGGCCGAGGCTCGACGCCGGACCAATTGTCAGTAGCGACGGCTAGCCTCAACCTTCATGAGTCTTGCGCGCCGACCGGCTAGCGAACTTCCCGGCGACCCCGCCCAGTTGCGGTTGGTCTACAGCCACGGGCACCCCGCCGTGCCCTACGAGGACGAGGACACCCTTGAGCACTGGCGTGTCTCCATCCGCGCCTACCACGACGAGGAGGAGGAATGCGCCGACGGCTGCACCGATGCGTGCCAGCAGCTCATCGACAACGGCAGCGAGGCCGGCTGGCTGCGTCTGTGGCGGCTGCGTGACAACACCGGTGCGGATCGCTGGATGGTCGCGGACGCCCAATCGGGAGACCTGGAGAGCATCGCGGCCACCGTCCTCGACGACGGCGAGTATTCCGATGCCTTCCAGGAGATCATCGACTGCCCGGTGGGGGATCTGCTCATCCTGGACCGGGTGTTCCTGGCCCGTCCCTGGCGCGGCTTCGGCCTGGGTCCGGTGTTCGCCGCCGAGGCCATCCGCCGCCTGTCCGGCGGCTGCTGTGCGGTCGCGGCCGAGCCCGGCATGGCCGAATGGCCCGAAAACCGGGACGAGGTGAATGACGCCGACCGCGCCACGGCCAAGGCCAAGATCGCCGCCCTGTGGGAGTCGATCGGCTTCCACGCCTTCCACGGCGGGGTGCAGCTGCTCGATACCAGCCTGCAGGAGTCCATCGACCTGCACCGTGCGCGCCGCAAGGACCTGGAGGACCTCTCCGCCGCCTACCGGGCCCACCTCGAGGGCCGGCCCGCTCTCCCTGAGCTGGCCGTGACCCCGCCCGCCTCGCCAGCGACTCCCGTGCCGGCCGCTACCCGTCAGCCACCCGCGCCCGCCCCGGAGGTAGAGGCGGAGCCCGGCGACGGACTGGCGGCCGCCGCGAGCCTGTCCGACCTCCAGCGGAAGTGCAAATTCTCTGGCTGGAGCCCCGGCGACCGCGCCGCCGCCCTGGCCGTCGCTGCACAGGCCACCCACGACACCGACCTGCGCCAACTGGCCGCCCAGGTCAAGCACGTGCACTTCGGCCTGCGCGACGCCTGGACCGACGCGATCACCTTTCCCGGCCGCCTCTTTAACGTGCATCCCTTCCGGGAAAACCCCGCCGCCCTCGGGCCACTGGCCGGACTGTGGGTCTACGGCTCCAATCTCAACGGCCGTTACCGGGGCCGCTCCCACGCCGTGGGCGGGGACTGCCAGCACGCCCGCCCCCTCACCCCGGACACCGAACGCATGACCCTGGCCGACCTCCTCGACCTGACCAGTTTCTGGGAATGGAACGGCCCCAGCTGCTCCTTCTGCCACGGATGGTCCGGCCAACGCCTGACCCCCGACCAGCACACCCACTACCTCACTGTCCTCGCTGGCCACCAGCGCTGACCGCGGCGATCACGTAACCGGCCACGGGTGCTCACCGCGATGCTCCCGGCCCGGCCGGGCCGCAGGGAAACGGGAACGCATGCAAGATCACCAGACCGGACGCGGCCGTGCAGGGCAGCTGCCCGACCGGCTGCGTGCCGTCGGCCCGGGCTGGTACCCCTGCTGCTGCGACTGCACACCCACCTCCTCGCGTGGGACGCCGAGTACCGAGTCGAGGTTCTCAAGGAGAAGTTCGGCGCAGCCCGCGTGCACATCGTCACTGACTCGGGGGCATCGGATTCCGAGATGCGCAGCCTCCTTGTCCTGTCCGGGGAGGAACAGCCCGCGACCGTCTGCGAGTTCTGCGGGGCAGTCGGACGCCGTCGGCGCCGCGCCGATGCCCCGTATGGCTGGACCACGGCTGTGTGCGATCCCTGCCAGACCGCGTGGTCCGTCACTCCATCCTGATCGTCAACGGCGCAGTGCGCCACCACCGCAGGCAACGACGGGACACCAATGAAAGGCGACTCCAGGGGCCCCCGCAGGGTGTGCCGGCGGCTGTCCGACAGGTCCGCGCCCAGCGGCCGTCGCCGATCCCAGCTCTGCGGTCGTTCGCTGTCCGGCTGTACGTGTCTTCCGGCACCGCGCTGGTCTGCGGAGCCAAAAACCTGATGTGCCCGGCATCGACTGCTGACACCATGCCGTCAGCACCTGCCCGGCCCCTCGCCGACACCAAATTTGGAGCGGTGGCTTACGACGGGAGGCGACACTGCCCCGAGCACCCGGAGAGAGCACAGCCGTGACGACAACAGCCCCTGGCGACGACATCGCCTTGGCCCTAATTGCGCAGGACATCATGTTCCTGCGACGCTTCGCCCAGAGCGTCACGGTCGGGGCCTTGGACGAGGCTGTCGTCCCGGTCTTCTGCATGCACAACTACATGTGCCTGATCATTCACGAGTCCCACCGGGCACTTCGCCAGGTCGCTCCCGACCTCGCGGACGCCCTCGCCTACGACTGCGCGCCTGCCATCGAGCGCGCTCGGCACTCGGTCAAGCTCTACGACGACAAGTACAAGGAACTGGATGATGTCGGCGCCGACTTCCGGCGCATCATTGAGGAACACCGTCAGGAATTCCTCGGCAACACGTGGCTGCCACTGGCTCGGCCGCTGGAGAGGGATCTCGTCCTGTGGCGCTTTCGCGGCAGGCTTGTCTCGACCTCTCACACAGCCAGCTTCTTCCTCGCATTCCCCCCGCAGGCTTTCAAGAACAAGGACGATCTCGGTCCCAGGCTGCATGCCGTCGCCGTGGAACAGGGCAGGTACATTGGCGCGGCGGCAGAAGGCCTGCCCTGGCAGGGGCAGCCCGTCCTCGACGTGATGAAGACAACGGACCGCACGGAGAACAAGGTGCGTGCCGAGAAGCACTACCGGCGAAGCTTCGATCCCGCCCTCCGAGAGGAGATCAAGGCCTCCCTGACAGCCATGACCTGTGCACTGAACACCGCTGCCGTCCTCCTCGCCGACGACACCAACCCCTCCTCGGCGACAACACTGTTCAAGCTGCGCTACATCACCCTTCATCACGTCCTCTCCAGCCTCGGCAAGCTCGATGACCAGTACGGAGCCGAACTCCGCACGCCGGACCGAGCGCTGCTGAAGGACATCCTCGACGCCCCGATGAGCAACCTGAACCTTCAGGCTCACAGAGGCTTCAGGAACACTCTGGTCCACTACCGCCCCACGCGGGACGTGCAGGAACGACTGTCTCTTGACGCACCGCTCTACGGCCTCTTGGACGCCTACTTCCCAGCAGATGAAGCACGATCGCTCGGCGACACCCTTGTGCTCCACACCGCTCACGTCGCCGACCGCATGAGCGCCTGGTGCGACAACTGATCGGCAGGACCTACGGTGCGCCGTCCTGGGCGGTGGGAGTCAGCCGAACCAGTGGACCAGGCGCGCCGTGTTGTGCACGGCAAGGGCTCGTTCCTCAAGACCGAGCGCGTACTGTTTTGCCGTGTCGTCACTGCGGGTCAAGAGCAGGGACGACAGGCCGATGAGCCGGGCGCTGCCCAGGCAGGCGACGTCGAGGGCCAGGGCCAGCATCTCGGGGGAGATGTCGTGGGCCCTCAGTGTGCCGTCGACGTAGCGGGCCATGTGCGCGAGCCCGGTGGGAGTGCTGTGGGTGACCTGACTCAGCAGTGAGTACGCCACCGGTAGCCAGCCCGGCTCGGGGGAGGGCTCGCCCATGGCCAGGAGCAGCTCGTCGATCGGCGGCAAGGGCTTGCGCCCCTTCGCTATGGCTTGTGGCCCTTCGACCACGCTGTCAGGCAGATGGAGCAGCTGCTCCGCGGCTTTGAGGGACACCCCGTTGCTGGAGAACAGGGCGGGGGTCTTCTCCTTGCGGGCGCGGAACTCGTCGAAGTAGCGGGAGGAGCGCTGCACATGTGCCTCGTCGTCCTTCTGCTCCTGGGCCAGCCAACTGTCCCTGCGCCAGGCGGGCCTCACCCTGGCCCAAATCCCGCAGGGCGACAGCGACACCGCCTTCGAAGCCAGTCAGGACCTCGGGCGACGCTGTGAAACGTGAAGTCTGCAATGAGCGATGGTCGGGCGGCGTTGTCAGTGGTGCCTGAGACAGTGGTGGGGTGCACAGCCATGCAGAGCGAGCCTTCGATGATGCAGTGCGGACCGGTCGTGCGAACGCGGCCATTTTGGAGATGGCCCGCCGCCACTGTCTGAACATGACGTTCACCGAGTTCGGCGGCCAGGGTATGGCCGAGGCGGCCACCGGCCTGCCGATCAACACGCGGCAGGTGAGCTGCCTCGTGGCGCATGGCGGTGCCAGCGCGAACTTGGACTGGATCGCTGGGGAGTTCTACGAACAGCATTGCGTGGGCTGTTCCCACCGCCGTCCGACGGGCGACGTGCCGAACCTTGCCACGGTCATGGATGAGCGCAAGGAGGCCGCAGCCAGAGCCGAAGCGGTAGAACGAGCGGAAACGGCGAAGCGGCACCGCGCCTGGCAGCAGCGTGCGGAAGACCGTCGGGGCACGCAGGCGTCGTCGGATCCAGCAATGGCCAGTGCTCTGGACGACATCGCCCTCCTGGATCAGGAGCCGGGAACGGAACGGGACCGGGAGGCCTGCGATGGCGCGCTGCGGCGATTGACTGCACTGGCCGAGCGGGCGCCGGAGACCTTCAGCACCGCGGTGATCGCGTTGGCCCTGGACCTGGTGACCGACGTCCACGTCCCGGAGTTGCTGACGCCGCTGCGGCACGTGGCCCGCGTCCGCAGCGAGCACGCAGCGAATGTCCTGCGAGCCGCTTTGGCCACGCTGCGGCACAGTCCTGTTGTCGAGGCCGGCCGCTGCGTGACCGACCTGCTGCGTCCCCACGATGGGGACCAGGTGGACGAGCCAGTGGTCCGGTCCCTTGTGTACCTCGCTGAGCCTCAAAGCCGACGCTTCGGGGTCTACGAAGGCGGAACCGGAGACGCCAGTGCTCTTCGTGTGGCAGCCGGAGCGGCCCCTCAGGCCGTGGCCCGTGTGCTCACCAGCATGCTGCCAGCCCCGCGACCATCCGAGTCGCTAATGGTCCCGCCAGGTGTGCGGCCCGCTCCTCAATCAGAACGAGAGCTGGAGATGGATCGGCGTGCTGCCGCAGCCGCCGTACAGGCCCTGGCGTTCACCCACCCGGATGTGGCAATTGCACTCGTGCCGCAAATGCTCCTGAACCTGGGGGTGGACGGCGACCACCACAACGATCCCGCACCGATCGCCACGGTTCAAAGGTCCCTCGCCACCCTGCTCGTCCTGGAGGTGGGTGACGTGCCTGCCCAGCTCGAGCACACCGGCCGTACAGCCGGAGACTTCGTGCGCGAGCGTCTGTTCGGTGTGCTGGAGCAGGCCGGCCGCCTCATCGACCCTGGGTACAGATTTCGCACCGCGGGTGATCCTCAGCTCGATGCGAGCCAGCAGAGAAGAGTCTTCGAGTATCTGCTTTCCAGGTGCCTGACCCGCGTCGGGGGTGACTGGGGCGGCCACGTGCGCTTCCCGGCCGCGACTTTGATCGAGCAGCTGGCCCAGACCCATCCGGCCTGGACGCAGCCGCAGCTGGCTGCCCTCCTGGGTGCGGCCCTGACAGCCATCGACACACTGGAGTCGGCGAATACCACCCCCACCCCGCTCCTGGCCGCCCCAGAACCGGCCCCGCCGGAGCTGCAGTTCCTGGAGCGAATGGCCTACCGGCAGTTGTTGGCGTCCAGCATCGGCAGGCTCCTGGACGCTTTGGAGCACATCGCCACCATCGATGCAACGGCAGTATGCGGCGCGGTCATCGACACCATCACCGACGAACGCGACAGCCAGCGCAAACACGTTATCGTGCCGCGCTTGCTGCCGCTCCTGGGGACGCTCGGACGACGCCACGGCGACCACCCCGGCCTGCTGCGGATGATCATCCCGCTCCTGCACACCTACATTGTCGACTCCGATGTAGCCTCGCGGTCGGCAGCGCTAACCGCCTGGGCGGACATCGGCCGCGCGCATCAGCTGCCCTCGAGCATCTCCGACCTCCTGCCAGCGCTGCTCACCGACCCTTACCTAGGCGTCATCGACGGTGTCCTCGACACCGCCCTGCGTCTGGACTGGAGCACCGAGGACAGCGCCTCTCTGCTGGCCTACGCCCTGTCGGTCTGCGAACACGTAGACATCGCCCGGTTTCCGGACACCGTCAAGAAGGCCATGGCGGCTGCCTCCAATCTCTCCCGAGGCAATGAAGCCCTCAGGATCCACACGGAGCAGGAAATCCTCCGACGCGCCGCCGACCTCGACGGCTACGACCTACGCGACGCCCTGAACGGTGACTGGCTGCCGCAGACCGCCACCACCCCGGCCATGGCCCAGCTGCGGCTGCGCCAAGTGCGCGACCCGCGCGTCAACGACCGGCTTAACGCCCACGACAACCTGGAACTGTGCGCGCTGCTTAACTGCGGCTCGGGCCTGGCCAGCCTGACGGTGGAGGATCTTCAGGCGGCCGCTCTTGAACTCGGGCCACACCAGGTGGTCGGTGCGGCCGAATACGCCGAAGTCGCCTGGCGGGCAGCCCGCCCCGGAGATGCCGCCACCATCATGAACAGTGTCCTCAAGGCAACCCCGGACGAGCCTGCATTTACCCTCCACCGAGCCCTGCTCACCCTGATCGCCGCCGCGGCCGCCTTTGATGCAGCCGCGGTGGCCGGAGAAGATATGCGTGCGACCGCCCTTGCGCTGACGCATGCTGCTCAAGCCGTCGGAGCAGACAACGATGTGAGCGCCTTGGCGGACCAAGTCCGCACTCGTGTCACAGTCCGAAGCCTTCTCATGGGCCACGAGCTGGTACCGGCTGCCGGGGCAGGCCAGGGCCATTCCGACAGCGATCCGGCCGTCGCGCTCCGCGCCCGCGCAGCCCACTTGCAGAGCACCGCCGCCACGCTAAGAGAGCAGTGTCAGCAGGCAACGGCGACCGCCGCCTACGGCCGGTGCTTCGCCGCCCTGTGCGAGGTGGCCGCCTTCCTGATCCGACTTGACGCAGCGGAACTGAACGCTGACACCATCGAGATGAACGCCCTGGCCACTGCAGCGCGCCGCCGCGCAGCAGTGACCGCAACCGAACTGGAGAAGCGATTCCACGACACTGACCCGCTGGCCGGACCGCTGATAGCCGCTCTGCGGCACGTCCAAGCCGTCGCAGACGCCAGCGGCGTGGCTGACCTCCTGGCGGAGTGGGCCGTCCTGCCCCTGCCACTTGTCATCGCGTGCGGCCCACGCCGCACGCCACTCACTTCCCACACCGTCTTGGGCAACGAGGCGGACACCCAGCTGGTCGAGGACCAGCCGGCCGTTGCGGTCGTACTGGCCAGCGTGGACGGACGCCTTGTCACCGGCCCGCAGGTCCTGCGTCACTCGACCGTCTACGAACTCCGCCTGGACGTACGCACCGGCCCCTGGCCCGAGTGGGCCGAGACCCTCGAAGCCGAACTCCTCAGCCACTTCACCCCCAACGAAGCGGAAACGCCCACCTACCTCTGGACACGCCCGCCGAGCGCGGACGGCCCCGACACACTGAGCGCCACCGGCACACTCATCCTCCGCTTCGCTCTGCCCGCAGGCAGTCCCGCCCCGCCGTTCTCGGTCAAGCTGCGCTGGCGCGGAACCCGGGACGGCAAACCCGTTACCGAGAGCCTCGACACCGCCGGACACCGCGAAATCCGATTCCGGCCCTTCGACGCCTCACGCGACTTCCTGACCAACTTCCCCGTCTTCGACGAGCGGCTGCTCGCCCTCTACGAAAATCTGCACCGGGCCGGTTACGACGAGGACCAGCTCCAAGCCTTCTGCCGCCTCTTCACCGCCATCTGCCGCACCGGCCTCACCATGACGTGGAACAAGCAATACAAGCGCGGAAGCCACGTAACAGAGCGCAAATTTCATGACGACCTGTACAAGGAACTCCAGGCAGAGCCGGAACTCGGCGGGCGCTTGCAGCGAGGCACCCCACTCGCCCTGGGCTACCTGGATGTCCGGCACGATGGCGTCACCGCCGAGCTCAAAGTCGAGCGCAACACCCCGGTCACCCGAGACAGAGCCCCCAAGTACATGGGGCAGCCAACGCAGTACGCAGCCGCCGACGGCGCACGCCTCTCGATTCTCTGCATCCTGGACATGAGCCGTAAGGCCTCACCTGTCGGTGTTCCGGAGAACTACCTCTTCACCCTCCAGCCAGCGCTTCACGGACTGACCAACCCCGAGGCGCCTTCACTCGTCGCAGTCATCGTCGTCAACGGCAACCTTCCGAGCCCCAGTTCCTGGTCACGTCGCAAGAGCCCCACACTGCCGCCCTCATCGCCCTGAAGCGCCCTGCCGCCGACCGCACAGAACCAAGGCAGACGAGGCGCTTCGCTGCCCAGGTTGCCACGCTGAGCAGCACATACGCGGTCGAAGTCATCGCTCCACACTGCTACCTGAGGGTGCCCGAATGAGAATCAACCTGATCGCTGCGCCAGCCGGAGCACTCGATGCGATCGGCATGCGGCTGCAGGCATCCTGCAGCCGCCTTCGGTCCGGCTCGGCCCAGCTCGTCAGAACAGCGACTGCTGGGCGGCGGGCGCCGAGCGGGGCCGGGGAAGTGGACGGGAAGGATCCACGGGAGGCAGCGGGTTGCCGTGCCTGCCGTCGGTCAGCGTGTGACGGCACGCATCCCGCAGGGCTGGCAGCTCATGCCGCGCGCCGAGCAGGCCCAAAAACTCCTCGACGCTCCAGTCGATGAGCGCACCCTGGCGGGAGAGGTAGAGCGCGACGGTGGAGATGGAATGCGTGTCGCTGTAGTCGAGCAGCAGGTATCCGGCCAGCTGGTAGATCTCTGCGCGGCTGATGCGTTCCGGGCGGATGGTGGCCTTGCAGTCGATGAGTGCGCCATCGAGGATGAAGTCGGCGTCCGCACCACCGACCTGCAGGCTGCCGTCGAAGACGGGGCCGCAGACCCGGGCGCTGGCAGGCAGGAGCCGCATGTTCTCGAACGGGCCGGGGTCTGCGGCGAGTTGCATCTGCTGGCGGATGTCACCGACGACGTAGTGCGGCACAGCATCGACCAGGTCGTCCAGGGTGGCATCGGCAGCACAGAGACCGAGCGTGTTCCCGCGCAGCCAGCCGCAGTGACGGAAGATCGCCTCGAAGCTGGAGGCGACATGGCACAGCCGGATGAGCCGGTCCTCGTCCGCTGATGCAAGGCACAGAGGTTGCCCTGCATCGTTGTGGTAGCCGGCCAGTTCTTCCAGCATGGTGTCGCCGGCCTTCTGGACGGCGCGGATCACCTCTTGGCTGGGCCAGCCGTCGTCGTCGATGACGGCCCGGACGATGCCCTCCTTGATGGGGGCGCCGGTCGGCGCTCCCAGGGAGATCCGCAGGCGGTGATCAATGGTGTGGCCGAGCATCCGGTACTCGGGCTTCAGCCCGGCTTCCACTTGCGGCCGCAGCGGGGCAGGGAAACGGGCTAAGCGTGTGCGGTAATCGTCGAGGACGGCCTTCGTGTCGGGGAGGTGTTCCGCCAGAAAGCGAGAGATGGGAGAGCGGGGGTCCTTGAGATGGGAGGTGAGACTCATGGGGGCATCTTGGAGGACGGCGCTGACAAGGCCTATGCGCCGAAACCTTCCTGCAGAGTCCGTCTGAAGGGTCATCAAGCCATGCCCTCTTTCCGTCGTCGACAAGCCGAGTCTGCCTGACCAGCAATAACTGGACGGACTGAGCGTTCAACGGCATGCCAAAGCGCAGGGATTGAGTCAATTCCACGGGGGTCAGGGTGAGTTGGGGCGGGGAATCCGGCAATTGACTGTCAGACCCGAACGCTAGTGTTCCTGTTGTCCTGCGTCGACGCACTTGCTAGGTATGGCGTGCGCATGCCGAAGTCAGCTACCCGCGAGTCGTTACTCGCAGGTAGCTGAGGGCGGAGTTGAGACCTCGCTTACTCCTTCGTGGCTAAAAGTGGATCCTGCGCCGTGAGGGGTGGCCTGCGTATTCGCTTATTCGGCGTCGACAGCGAGATTTGCGCTGGCTGAACGCATGCGTCGCCTCTCGGCCCGCGCTGGCTGTTCGATCGCCAATCGATGCCTTACCCCGTCCGGTTCGGCACCTGGCAAACCGGCCGCCGACGGCGGTTTCTGGAGCCGCGAAATGCCCCAAATGTGTCGCACCTCGATGTCGACCTGAACTCGTTCCGTCGCACACCCGCTCTCCTAGGGTGCCGTGCATCGGAGCCCACGGCTCCCAGCCGGCCAACTCACCAAAACCACCGTGACGTTGGAGGCCCAGCAGCGTGCAGGGCGCAGCGATTTGGCGCCCTCTCCGACCGAGAGGGCGCCCCTTCAAAGCCTGCAGCGCACCACCCCATGATCACGTGAGCCCTCGGAGAAGACTCGTATGGGATTCGGACGATTAGGCGCCCAGGGCGTGCCCGGGGCTGTAGCCCTCAGCACCACTCTTGATGAGATCGCGCAGGTCACCGACCCCTACATGACGCCGTCAGAACGGCTGAGACGTAACCTGCTCTACCTCACCCGCTCCCGCACCGGTTACACCTACATGCAGGACTGCGGCATCCGCATGGACCGGCGGATGATCACTGCCTGGCTCGCCGAGGAACGCCACCCACGGCCCGAGCAGCAGCAGCGCCTGGAAAACGCCTTCCGCCTGCTGCGCCGCCGCAACATGGCACCCAGCATGACCCGCCGGCTCAACGCCGGGGGTGGGACCCGCGTGGAGATCTACCCCGTCGACCAGAGCGACGTCGACGACAAGCACCGGCGCACCGCCCGCTGGCGGCACAAGAACATCTACCGCTGGGACCCCATCGTTAAGGCCTGGTCGCGCAGCGACCTGCACGCGCTGACGTATCGGTGGCGCGACGTGATCACCGACTTCGATTCCGACTGGCGCATGTATGAGCACGTCACCCACCTCGGCTTCTGGGCCTGACCCCGTCGCCCACCACGGCACGGGACCCCGAACCGTTGATCGACCTGCACCGAAGGAACGCCTCCATGGAGTGCCCGGACCTCGAGGTCCTCACCGACGATGACCTGGCCCGACGGCAGCGAGCACGCCACGAACTCATGGGCCCGGCCGTACGTGCCCTGCTGGAGTTGTCGCAGCGCGGGGAGCTGACCACCGCCCACGTCGAACTGTCCGCCCACACTCTCGGCGTCCACGTCCGGACCGTGTGGCGCAACCTGGCCCGCGCCCGGCTCGGTGAACCCCTGCGACGCGGCCGGGGCCGCTTCGAGATCACCGACGACATCCGCACGCTGCTCGCCTACCACCGAGGCAACGTCAAGGCCGTCCACAGAGAACTCGTCCAGGACGCCGAGAAGGCCGGCGCCACCCCGGTGAGCCTGTCCACACTGCACCGCGCCGTCAAACGCGACCTGACACCCGGTGACCGGGCCGGCTTCAAGAGCGGCATCCCTGCCTCCCGCGGCCACGACCCGCACCTGCGCCGCCCGCCCACCGCCCGCAACGAGGAATGGGAAGGCGACCACAAGCAGGCCCCCGTCTGGGTCTGGGCCGACGGACGGCTGGTCAAACCATGGGTGACCTGGTTCTGCGACTGCCACACCGGCATGATCATGGGCTGGGCCGTCACCCCGCACTTCCCGCACCGCGGGTCCATCCTGGCCGCCCTCAGATCCTGCATCCTCCATGGCGACGGCTACGGCCCGGCAGGCGGCCTGCCCACCCGGATCCGCATCGACCGCGGCAAGGACTTCCTCTCCTGCGCCGTCCAGGACGCACTCGGCGCCTTCGCCGTCCAGGTCGACGTCCTGCCCCCATACACCCCCCACCTCAAAGGCAGCATCGAAAACCTCAACCGCGCTGCCACCAGCATGTTCTTCTCCACCCTGCCCCGCTACACCCACGCCCAGAAACTCGATTCGCGCCGCCGCTCGGGGGAGAAGGACCCAGCCCTGACCTTCGAAGGCTTCGTCGAGCTCCTCGCGCAGTGGGTTAAGACCCGCAACGCCGAACACCCGATGGCCGGCTACGGCGACCTCACCCCGTTGCAATGGTGGAACAGCGACCCCAGCCCGCTGCGCGAGGTCAGCGCCGAAGACCTGCACGCCTTCCTCCTGGAAGGCGACCGCTCCACCCGCGTCATCAACGGCCACGGCATCCGCTTCAGGGGACGCGACTACATGGCCGGCTGGATGACCGGCCGCTCCGGCACCCGCGTCCACGTCCGCTTCCAGCCCCACCACCTCGACCAGATCGAAATCTTCGATGCCGACAACCGCCGACACCTGGGCACCGCCTACCTGGCCGACCAGGCCAGCGACGAGCAGATCGAGCAGGTCTATCAGGCCCGCACCGAGCGTGTCCGCCGCGTGCGCCGCGACCTGCGCCGCGCCGAGACGCTGCGCCGCCGGCGCTTCAAAGCCCACACCAGCGCCGGACCGGCCCAGGCGGACACCGCGATGACCCGCAAAGAGGCCGCCGAGGAACTGCGCACCTGGCGTTCCAGCCGGGCCGACGACGACCTGCCCACCGACTACATGCCCCGCCGGATCACCCCACCCGGCCGCTGGGCCGTCCCCGGCCCATCCGCCCCCTCCGAGGAAGACACGTGACCACCGCGCTCACCGCCCCCGACCCGCCACCCGGCCGCTCCACCCGCATCATCCGCGGCCAGGAGGTGCGCTGGCGAGGCCGCCCCTACACGGCCGCCTGGATGACCGGCTACGCCCAGCGCACCGTCCGCATCCACCCTCGCGACCCGGACAGCGTCGACGTCTACGACGCCGCCACCGGCCAGCCCCTGGGCACCGCCCACGCCCGGCTGCCCCACCTTGCACCCGACCAGGCCCACACCGCCCGGACGAGCTCGAAGGACACCGACGTGACCGACACCGACACCACCCAGACGACGCCCCGCCCCGACCAGGACGAGGTCGTCGGCGAACCCGACTTCTACCTCAACCTCGCCGACGCCCGCATCGTCGCCACCGAAGCCCTCCTCGAGGCCAGCGAGAACATCGCCGACACCATCGAAGCCCGGGCCATGTCCTGCATCTACGGCGACGCCGGCCTCGGCAAAACTTTCTCCGTCCTGGCCGCCCTGAAAGAAATCTCCGCCGAACGCGTCCTGCTCCTGCAGTTCCGCTCCCGCCCCACCCCCCGCGACATCCGCCAGGAACTGTTTACCGAACTGCGCCTCGAAGGCGAACCGCCGTCCCATCCCAGCGAGTTCGACCGGCTGCTGAAGCGGACCCTGGCCCGCAAGCCCTACGTCCTGGTCTGCGACGAAGCCCAGCAGTTCAGCCGCGAATGCTTCGAGTTCGTCCGTCACCTGTGGGACACCGGCAAGGGCAAGAACCGTCCCGCCGTCCTCTTCGTCGGCGGCGAAGAAGCCTACAAAACCCTCTACAGCGAACCCGCCCTCGCCTCCCGCATCTACATCTGGCAGGAATTCGCCCCCATGGAAGCCGACGAAGTCCAGCGCAACATCCCCCTGTTCCATCCCGTCTGGGCCAGCGCCTCACCCGAACTCATCGACTACGTCTACGAAGAAGGCGCCGGTGGCACCTTCCGCGTCTGGTCCAAGATCACCTACCACGTCCTGGAAGGCATGAAGCGCCGCGGCCTGGAACAGGTCGACGAATCCATCGCCCGCTGGGCCATCCGCCGCGCCCTGCCCCACCGACGCCGCTCCCGCCGCCCCCAGCAGGACGCCGGATGACCCCCACCGAGCACGCGCCCCACTACCTCAGCCTGCCCGACGCCCGCACCGTCACTACCCAGGCCGTGCGGGCCGCAGGCCACGCCCTCGACAACGCACTGCGCGAGCAGACCATGATGTGCCTGACCGCGGACCCCGGCGTCGGCAAGACCTTCACCCTGCACACCCTGTGCCAGCAGCGCCCCACCCTGTCCGCACTACGGCTGCTCCCGCGCCCCCAAGCACGCCCCGACGACCTGCGCCACAGCCTGCACCATGCCCTCGACCTGCCCGGCGACCCACCCCAGGACGCCGGCATCTGCGACGACTACCTACGCCACGCACTGGAACAGCCGCCCCGACTCCTCGCCGTCGACGAAGCCCACCAGCTCTCCGCCTCCTGCATCGAATACCTGCGCTATCTCCACGACGACCCCGTCCCACAGGTCACCATCCTGCTGCTCGCCAGCAGGCCCCGTCTCAAAGCCCTGCGCTCACAGCCCGCCCTGCTCAGCAGGGTCACTACCTGGCACCACATGGAACCCCTCGCCGCGGACGAAGTCTTCACCGTGCTGCCCCGCTTCCACCCGCTGTGGCAGAACACCCACCACAACACCCTCGCCCGCCTGGACGACATGTGGGCCCACGGCAACCTCCGCCGCTGGGCCGCCCTGACCCACCAGCTCCAGGCGCACCTGCGCCGCCGCCCCGACCAGTCGCCCGACCCGACCGCCCTCCTGCGCCGCCTGCACCCGACTCTGGCCCCCTCCGCATGACCTCAACGCCCACGTCCGCCGCAACGGCCGCCACCGTCACCAGGTGGACCCCCAGTTGGTCGCCGGACCACACCGACTCCAGCCTGCCGCCCATCACCGTGATCAACGACCCCCACGACCTGCCCGACTACACCATCACCGCACTCGCCTCCCACCACCCCGCGACCGGACGCGTCGCCGTCCACCCCACACCCCTGGCCACCGCACCCGCCTACCTCGCCCACGACCTCATCAGAGCCCTGGGCAAACACCTTCCACCCCCGCACCGTGAAGCGCCCTGGTGGACCCTCAACGCCGAATCCTCCTGGCGCGTGACGCTCGCATGGACCCAGGCCCTCCACATCGACCACTACGTCATCTGCCGTGCCCACCGCATCACCGAACGCCACCTCGAGTACCTCATGGCCCTGCGCGAACGCACCCGCACCCGCTTGACCCTTGTCATCAGTGGCCCACCACCGGCCGCACTGGCCACCGTCCTCAGCGCCGTCCGCCACCATGAGATCGACTCCCTCGAAGCCGCCCGCCAGCACCTCAACACCGGCGCGCAGTCACGCTCACACGCCTCCAACTACCCTGGCTGGCACCACGCCGCCCCCTTCCCCGCCCCAGACGACGAACCCTGGTACGCGCTGCCCCCACGCTCCCGGCGCCCCGGCAGGAGACCCGCCACCACCACCCCCACCTCCCGCGGCACTGTCAACCTGCTGCCCGGCCGCGCCACGGTGCCGCCCCCCGTCGTGCTACCGGCGCTCACCGACCTTGCTGCCCCCAGCCCTCACCACGAGGCCGTGGCTCAGCGCATCCACACCCGCATCGCCCACCCCGTCCACGCTGCAGCCGTCGCCGTCCGCGCACTGACCGGCTACGGCATCGACCAGCTGGCCCACCTCACACGCCCCACACCGCAACGCCCACAGGCCGACCTTCCCGCCGATCTCCCCAGATGGGCCGAACTCCTTCTCGAAGCCGCCCACGTCCACAGCGAGCTCGAGAACTACACCCGCCCAGGACTGCCCGCCCATCTCACGGACGCCAACAAGCCCTTCCGGCTCACGTGCGGGGAAGAAGAAGAGATCGCCCACGCCACGGAGACCTGCCGCCTCCTCGCCGCAAACCCCGCCCCCGAACGTCCCAGCACACGCAGAAAAAACCCATGACGAGCAGCTACCGAGCCATCGAGGTGCTCCTGGCCGAGCAAACCCCGCTGCCCCCACCCGCCGAACGCAGCCGCCTGCGCAACAGCCTCGGCCTCACACCGACCCGACTCGCCCGGGCCATCGGCGTTGACACCACCACACTCCACGCATGGGAAGAAGGTCTCACCGAACCAGAAGCTCCCCTGCGTGCCGCCTACGCCTACTTCCTCGCCCGGGCCCACACCCTCGGCACCTACTACGCCCAAGCCATCGCAGAGCCCCACCCCACCGCACCTGCTGAAGCAACCGACACCGCGCAAGGAACCCTGGCCCTCCTGAGCCCGTGCCACCCCCCCTGCAGCCCGGGTGAACCCCAACGCCGGCAAGAGCCTGCAGCCCAGCCCTTCCTGAACCCGCGCAGTCCCGCGCCCCGCTGAAACGAGCCCCCGGCCAGGAGGCACCACGGACCTTTCGCGTACTCACTGGAGAAAACGGGGCGTTGTCAGTGCCGGCCGCTAGAGTTCCCGCTTGTCCGGCGCGGACTGCTTTGTGAAGATCAGGAGCTGCCCATGAAGCGTGAGCGGGCGACCGCAACCCTCCACGAGATGCTCGACCGTCTTGAGCAGAACATCTGGCCACTGGACCTCATCACCGAAGTACACCTCTTCGGCTCCTACATCCGCGGCGCCCTGGAAGTTGGCGACATCGACGTCGTGATCCAGCACACCACCGACGAGCGCTGGACCCAGCACTCTCTCAGCGCGCTCTTCAGCGGCCGCGACGGCTACGCACCGATGCGACAGGCTCTGCGCGGCAACCGCCGCGGCGTCAGCTTCCAGTTCCAGGAACGCCAAGCCCTGGAGAAGGAAGGGATCGAACTGCTCCTGCTGTGGCGGCAGGGCGAGCCGATCACTATCGCCCGGCAGCGGCTGGCCGCGATCACCCCCGATGCGGCCGCCGGCCGTGCGCCGCGCGATCATGTCCTGCCGACCTACGAGGCGATCGCCGACCAGCTCCCGCGTCCGGTCCGTATCGACCTGCACCGCTGGAGCACCGAAGGCACGGCCACCGTCGCCGCGTTTGCTCTGAGCGACGCCCAGCCCCGCTCTGCCGCAGCGCTGGAGCACATGGACGACCGGTGGACCTCGAACAGCCCTCTGCGCCGCGCAGCCGCCGCAGCGCTGGCTCACCTGGAGAACACCGGCCTCGAACTGGGCCGCGCCGAGGTGCACGGCCGGTACATGACGCCGGGCGCGAGCGATCACATGATCGACTGCTTCGTCGACCTGGGCTGGCGCTACTGGAGCAAGGCGCAGTGCTATCTGGACGACGGTCAGGCGTGGTTCGAGGTCCTGCCCGCAACTGCCCGGCAGCCTCTTCACGCCCTGCACATCACACCCGTTCCTCGCGCCTGAAAACTCGGCATCCCGAGCGCTGACGGGCCCGGTGAGTTCAGGGATGCCGCTGCGTGCCGGTCCCGCCGAACAGATCATCGATCGAGAACGCGAAGGAACCGGCGCTTGCGGCTGAGCTTCGGTGTCCCTGCGCCTCAGTGGCCAGCCGGGTGATGAGCGCCTCCCAGCATGACGGGCAGCCACACCTGCCGCCGTCACGGTGCTCGGCGCCACTGCGGCCCACCGCTGCCTGAACCTGGCCGGCCAAAGCCTCGAACGCAGCCTTCCACCGGTCAGCCGACGCCTGGTGGGCCACAGCCTGGCCGGCAGCCGAGCGCGCCGCTTCCTCGGCTCGGCGCCTAGCCTGGATCATCGGCCAGTCCGGCCCGCCGCCATATCCGTACGACATGCTTGTTCCTCTCGTGTCGAACCGCTGTCTCCAACCGCACACCGGCACGAAAGGACACGAGGGTGGCGTCAGTTCAGGTCGCGTGTCTGCCAGCCCGGCGGGAGCTTGGGCAGGCCGATCAGAGCGTCGATGCCGAGATGCTCCAGCAGCAGGGCTTTGAGATGCCGGCCGTCGATGAGTTCGACGCGGTTACGGGGAGCGAAGTCCCAGCTCGCCTTGCCGAACCACGCGGTGGTGACCACGATGCCCTTCGAAGCGTTCTTGTCGTTCACGATGCCCGCGACCGACCGCACCGTCTCGGCGGAGACCACGTTCTTCGAGCGTTTGGCCTGGATGATGCACAGCCCGCCGATGAGGGGTTCCTCATTGACCGCGACAGCGTCGATGCCGTCGTCTCTAGACGCCTGGGTCACCCACGACTTGAGCCCGATCTTCTCGAACAGGCGCCGGATGAGATGCTCGAAATCGATCGGGTCCATCGCGACGAGGTCGGGCCGGCTGTCGAGGCCGGCGACGACGTCGCGCTCCGGGGCGATCTTGTACCGGGTCAGGTCGAACGTGACAACGGGCGGAACCGGTTCAAGGTCGTAAGGGTGCTGGGAGACGATCGCGTTGAGATGGTGAAGGCTCTGCACCGGGGCGAGTTCCGGCTCGTCCAGCACGAGTTCACCGAATGTCTCCCGGCTGACCCGCACACTGATCAGACACGGCTCGATCGACTTGCCGGTGGCACGGTCCTTGGCGTGCACCTTCCCGTTGAACGCAACTCCGTCCACGAGCGACGGCGGCGTCACAGCGAAGGCCTCGTCGATCGCCCGCAGCGCGAGTCTGGCCACCAAATCCCTGTACAACGCCTTGCACTCACTCTCCTTGCGTGGCTGCGGGACCACAGCCGGGGGAGCAGAGGCTTTGAACCGATACTGCGTGACCGAGGGAACCACCGCCTGGACGGGGAGCTCGATCTCCAAAATCAGCTCCCGGGACTCAGGAGCGAACGCCGCCCGCCGAGCGCCACCAAGGCCTTCCGGATACCTGATGGAGCCCAGCGTCCTCTCCACTGCGACCGCGAACCCTTCGAAGTCTCCTTCACCGAGCGCCTGCTCCGCCTCCAGCCGCAGCCCGGGCAGCCCACCGGGGCGGTCAATCAGGACAGCAGTCAGCTCCTCGAGCCGTTCTTCGACCTGGGCCGTCCGCCCTGCAGCCTCCCGGCGTAAATTCTCAACGCCCTCCTGCTTCGCACGCCGCTCCGCCGCAGCCTTCTCGCGGGCCTCCGCGCGACGCTTCTGCTCGAGTTCCTTCGCCCGCGCAGCCTGACGCTTCTCAAGATCCCGCACGATCTGCTCGGCCTTACGCGACTCGGCAGTCCGCTGTGCCTGCTTCTCCTTCTGTGCGCGCATCCACGCCTGCGCCTGCTCGCGTTCTCGACGTGCTTCCTGCTTTACCCGCTCGGCGGCCTCGCGCTCCGCGGCCCGCGCCTGACGCGCCTGCTCCGCCTCAGCGCGCCTGGCCGCTGCGGCCTTGGCCTTCTGGCTGTCCCGGTACGCCTGCAACAACTGCGCCGCCAACGACTTTCTACGCGCCATTCGCCGCCCCCCGACCACAGGTGAAAGTAAAAGAGCTGCCCCGTTCGCGGGCAGGGCAATCTCCAGCGTCCGCCCATGGCCTGACTCGCTCGGAGGACGACGGCTTTTCACACGCACCGCTTGGACCGCCCGCGGCAGCGTGGCGGGGGGTGTTCAGGCGTCGTCGCTTATCCATAGCTTGCAACACCGGTGCCCGCCGGGCAACGCCAGCAACTCGGCGGCCAGATGCTGCCGCTCGAGCTGGCGCAGCGGCCGCCGGGACCGAGGGGACCGGCCGGCCCCTCGGTACTCCTGGCCTGCTTCGCTCAGCCAGCGTGGACGGGGGCGTGATCGAAGAACCGGTGCTCGTCGTTGATGTGGATCTCCCGCACACCAGGGTAGGGACGGGGGAGCGGGTCGTTGGTTGCGGCGATGGCCTGACAGGCGTAACCGTCGGCCGAGGGGTCATCGGCGATGGAGATCAGCGTGTCGATCAGACGCAGACTAGTGTCCTGGTCGAGACCTGTCGCGCCCAGGCCAGCCAGAGGCGAGTCGATGATCAGCAGCGGAGGGACCCGGGCCAGGGGATCCACGCGGCCGAGGTCACGCAGGGCCAGTAGCAGCGCGACGTTCGTGGCAGCCCTCGGGCTGCCTCCAACCGAGCTGTCGGCGAACGTCTTGTCGACATCGCCGTGCTCCTTGACCCGTGTGGTGAAGTCCAACGGATCGATGGAGGCGGCCTCGACAGCCGGGTTGATCTGACGCAGCCGCTCCAGGAAGAACTGCGACCAGCGACCGGTAACCTCCTTTCGGCGTACCTCCTGGGCGCTCTTCACGGCGTCGCGGGCGGCCTGCGCCTGCTCCATCGCTTCCTTCGCCGCCGCGACGGCCGTCTCCTGGGCGCTGATGTAGTCGGCGTCCTGAAGACGCCGCTTGAGCTGAGCCACGTCCCGGCTCAGACCATGGGCCTCCTTCTCCGCCGATTGAGCAAGCGTGCGGGCCGAAGCGACATGGTCCCGGTCGTAGTCATCACGCGCGGCAAGCGCATCTGCTGCGGCCGTTTCCGCCTCCTGCGCTGCCTGCGCCACGGTCGTCATATCCCCTTGCAGCGCCTTAACCTTCCGAGCCAGCCGCTCCGATCGCGCCCGCGCGGTGGCGATCTGCCGTTCACGCCGGTCCTGGCCGCCGGGGTGGACCAGGCCGCACTGCGGGCACAGGCCGGGCGCCCGCTCGGGCAACACCTGCCCGCAGTGGGAGCAGTCCTGCGCCGCCGGGTTGAGCAGCGCGGCGAGCTCGCCCTCCGTCCGGGCCTGATCCGCCATGACCCGGCTCAGCTTGCCCTGGACCACCTCTGCCTGCCGCGCAGCCTTCCTGCGCTGCTGGTCCGCCGCCTTGTGCAGGGCAACCAAGCGCCCGTGTTCCCCCACCGCCGCGGTCAGCGCACCGGCTGCCTTCTGCCAGCGACCGGCGGCAGCCTGGTGCTCATGCTGCTTTTGCTCACACTCGGCGCGCACACTGTCCGGATCGGCCAGAGCGCCGGTGTCACGGAGCTTCTTGAACTGCCTCAGCGCAGATTGGGCAGCCCGAAATCGGCTTTCAGTCTCGGACGCGTTCTTCTCCAGACCCGCGAGCTCCTCGTTCCACAGCCCGAGCACCACTTCCAGCGCAAGCACGCGCGATGCGTCCTTGCCCCCGCCGAGGAACTCCGAGGCGATGGTGTTCTGCCGCAACGCCATCACAGTGGTGTAGAACTCATCCAGCCCAGCACGTGACGTGCCGCGGACCGCGGCCGACAAGCCGAGCAGGTCCTGCACGAACGCGCCCGCCGTCATCTCCGTGGCTTTCGACGACGTGACCGCAAGCGAATGCTCGATCGCGCGGGGATCGTCGAGATTTTTCAATGACACCCGCGCCCGCGGATCCGATCCGCTGCGCGTTGCCTGCCAGCGCACCCCGGCGACGCGGAACACCAGGCGAAGATACTGACAGCTGCGCACCTCCGGCATGACCGTCGCCGTCGTCAGCCCCAGCGGATACAGCAGAGCCTCCACAGCGGTCGACTTCCCCGCTTTCGAATGCCCGACCAGGAAGGTCACCAGCCCCTTGAAGTAGCGGGCATACCAGACCCCGCCGCGCTGGAACTCAAACCGTTCGATCACCAACGACGGGCCCACCGGCGCTCCTTTGTCCACACGAATACGTCGGTAGAGGAAACGAACGCCTGCCGACTGGGTGACGCACGCACACTGCTGCTTTCCACCAGCGACCAGCCAGTGCCCGGCAGCCCGCCGCACTACGTCAGAGCAGACCCTGGACCGCCAGTAGGGCAAATCCCCAACGATGCAGCCGGTAGCGGGCGCCGCCCCGCAGGCCAGGGTGCAGTTGCTGCCAGCCCCCGGCCGGGCAGCCCCCAGCTGCTGTCACCCGCAGACCCCCGGCTCCGCGATCACGATGCGACGAAGCTGCCCGCACAGGCGTGACGTCCCCCTGCCTCAGAGCAGTCGACCCAGCACGACCCGCCATCTTTGACGCCCTTTCGGATCGATCGTTAAAGTGCATGCGCAATCAGATAACAGAGTTCGCATGTGATGGGGGCGGAGGATGGGCATCTTGCTAACAACCGGACAAGCAGCAGAGGAACTCGGCTTCGCCGTCACGACATTCCGGCGCCTCATCCATGCCGACCTGCTCCCCGGGCATTCCCAGCGTGGAGTCCGGGTCATGACCCCCCTCAGCGTCGTGCAAGCTCTCAGCGCGCGCCGCCACGCTCCCGTGCACCAGCTCGACGCCCCAGAGATCGCTGTCCTGCGCGTTGACGCCGCCCAGCCCGCGCACGACGACGACCGGGACTGGATCGGCTTCGCCGCCACGCTCAGCCCCGACCACCTCGTGAAGGCGCTGCGCGGCTGGTGGCGGTGCGACGCGGCGAGTGTCGCGGCCGGGGGAGTGCTGCCGGTCACCCTGTCGGGCTACGTCGTGGCCGTGCTGACCGGCCTTCAACGGTGGGAGAAGAACTTCGCCGGCAAACACGCCTTTCCCGAAGCCCGCCTCGCGGGCTACGTGACCGATCTTGCCGCTCCGACGACAGTGATCACCTCCGATCTCGACGGCGACCGCAGGCTTGCCGAGTTGCTGCTGGGCACGCGGCTTGCCTCCCACTCGGGCGGGGCCATTGCCTACGTCACCACGAACACCGCTACTACTGGCTGAAGCCGCTTCGGACAAGGAAGCCTCGATGGACGCACAGAGCTACAACGCAGCGCTGGCCGATCTACGCGGCGTGCGGGACCAGATCAAGAAGACGCGGGCCGCGCTCGCGAAGCTGGAAGCGGACCGGGACAAGCAGATCGTCCAGCTGGCCTCCTACGAGAAGGCGAAGGCGGAGCGGATCGCCCCGGCGGCCGGCCTGGGTGTGGCCGATGTCGTCGCCCTCGCCCCCAGCCTGGCCCCCGACAGTCTCGCCGTGCAGCAGGCCCCGCAGTCGCCGGCACCGAAGCCGTCCCCTGTGAAGGCTCCTTCCGCGGCCGTGGCGTCCCTGCCGACGCAGACACAGGCCGCTCCCGGTCCCACAACAACCCCCGCTTCCGCAGGCACTGCTGCCCCCGAGACGCACACCGTGTCCTCGGAGCCGCCCGCATCACCCTCGGAGGCGCGGCGGGAGCTGCCGTCGATCCCGGCCGGTTCCAGCGGTGACGCCTGGTTCACTCACACCACCGGTCTGGTCTCCACCAGGCCGAACTTCACCCAGCAGGCGCGCTCCACGGTCTTCCTGGACGCCACCACAGGGGTCCTGGTCCACCGCAGCCAGACCCACCATCTCGACCTCGCCGGCCGGTCGGCCGCCGACATCCTCACCGCCGTCTTCCACACCGTCCCCGAGGACGTGGAACGCATCTACATCACCGCAGGCGACCCCTGGCACCGGGATGCCGACCGCTACCCCTACCTCCGCGACGCGGTCGCCGCCTGGCTGAACGCCCCCATCGCCGGCTGGCGCACCGACACCGGCCGCGGCCGCGACCGCATGGCCGGACACTTCGTCCACGCCCGCAACCCCGTCGGCCGCTACCAGTCCGCAAGTGGCGACCACCACGTGGAGATCCGCTCCGTGGGGGAGTGGTTCGACACCGACGGCGACGACCCTCACACCGTTCGTGATGCTTTCGTGCTGCTGTGGCAGGCGCTGCGCCGCCACTGGGACGACGCGGTGATCATGGGCTCCCCCTCCCAGACCGGCCGCGACCTGTGGACGCGCACCATCCCCACCCGCGGCCAGCACGCCGACGGCTTCCCCGTCCTGTCGGAAGAACTGCGCGGCCTGCTCCACGCCACAGCTGGACAGGGCCGCAACGAGCTGCTCACCCCGCCCCGCGTTCCCGAGCAGCTGCCACAACTCGTCGAGTACGACCGCACCTTCGCCTACGCCAAGCACACGTGGAAATCCCCCGTCGGCACGCCCCGCCGCATCACCGCCACCACCTTCGCCGCCTGGAGCGAGAAGGAACAGATGCGGGCCCTGTACGGGTGCGGGCACTGGCAGGTCCGCGTCACCGTCCCCGACACCTGGAACCATGTCGGCCTCCTGTCGGCACCGGCCCCCGGAGACCGCGCATGGCACTATCCGGCCACGCCCGGGACCACCTTCACCACCTGGGCCGGCGGCCCCGAGATCCACACCGCCCTGACCAACCCGATCCAGCCGTGGAAGGTCGAGATCCTCGATGGCATCCTGTGGGAGGACGGCAAACCGCTGGACGACTGGGCCAAGAAGCTGAAAGAGACCTGGACCAATCTCTCCGCCCAGGCTCACTTCCAGGGCGATCCCCAGCAGGCCCGCGCCGCCCACCTGGCCTCCCGCGCCGTGCGTTCCATCCTCCTGTACGGCATCGGCTCCTTCGCCCAGCGCCCTCGCATGGTCACCGGCACCACCCCCCGCACCCTGGAGCGCGACGTGCCCCCGGACGCCGAAATCATCGGCTTCGACGACGAACTGATCACCTGGCAAAAGCCCACCGGATTCGCCCGCGACCCCAACGCCCACCCCGAATGGGCCGCCGCCATCTGGTCCGCAGCACGCGCCGCCCTGCTCACCCAGCGTCACCGTGACGACGACACGTACGCCGGTGCCCTGCACACCCTGCCCGGTACGGTCGTCGCCTTCCGCACCGACGCCCTCTACCTCACTCAGCCCCACGATTGGCCGTATCACCATCAGCCCGGCGACTATCTCCTGCGTGGCCGCCTCACCGGCCCCGTCACCGCCCCCACAAGCGAAGAAGAACTCCTTACGCTGCGGGAGGCCGGACGCGCGGCCCTCACTGCTGAGCGGGAGGCCTGATGCCGCGCCGCCCCCGCCGCCAGCCTCAACCCCAGCCCGAGTTGAACGAAGCAGCACATCTCGCCGACCGGCTCCGAGCGGTCGGCTACACCAAACGCGACATCGCCCGCATCATCGACCGCGACCCCTCCCTGGTCTCGCAGTTCTACACCAAGAACAAGGGAGCGGCCTTCGTCCCCGCCCTCCGGCAGGTCCTGGCCGCCGTCGAGACCGGCGGCATCACCGACCTGTCCGAACTCGCCGCCATCGCCGCCCGCCTCACCCAGCGGCGTACCACCGCCTCCGGCGCCCGGGCTCGGGTGCGCACCAAGGCCGTCCTGATCACCCCCACCGGCTCCGGCACCGGCCGCGTCGGCGCCCAGGCCATCGCCTCCGGCTCCGCCCGCCTGCGCCCCTTGATCGCCGAAGCCGCCCGCCGGGGCCTGCGCCTGGCCTTCACCGTGCGCCTCGCCAAGACCGGCTACCTGCACCCTTCTGGCAGCCGTACCGACTCACCCGGCATCCGCCGCGACGTCATCCAGCGCACTGACCACAGTGAGGAACGCTCCTACGGCTCCGCCCAGGCCGGCGGCTTCGACGCCGCCGACTTCGCCCGCCGCGTGGACGCCGCGGGCGGCGACGTCACCGCGGCTGTGCACCAGTGGCTGGTGGAGACCGGCCGCATCCGTCCCGACGCTCAGATCATCCACCTCGAAATCCGCACCTGGCGCCCCCGCTGACAGGCGTCGGACAGCGCCCTCAGTCTTGCTGGCTGGCAGCCTCGTCGAACTGTGCCTCGGCCTCCGGCCCACCCGCCGGCTCCGGTGCGGGGGCGGTGTAGAAGACGGACCTGCCCTGCTTGCTGCGCTCGGCCTGGCTCTTGGCCACGAGTCCCTCGAGCGTGACCCGCACGACCTTGGTCGTGATCTGGCGCTCCGGATGGGCCTGGCCCAGGGCTGTGGAGATCTCCGCGGCGGAGCGCGGTTCCTTCGACTCGGCGAGGTGGCGGCGGATGAGCTCGACCAGGGTGGGCTGGGCCGCCGTCGTGGCACCCTCCGCCTTGGCCGCGGACTTCTTGGCGGCTGCCTTTTGCGGCGCGGCGGCGGACTTGGCCGCCCTCTGCTTCCCGCTGCGCGCGGCACTGGCCTTCTTCCTGGGTGAGGGCACCGTGGCACTCTCGGAAGTGGCCGCAGGCTCGGCCGGGGCTTCGGTGATGCCAAGGGCCTGTCGCATGTTCACCAGCACGGTGTGGTCGTGCTGCAGGGCAGCCAACTGCTGTTGCAGGGAGGCGATGTCCGCCGTGATGCGTTCCTGCTCCTTGACGTTGCGTTCGAGGTCACCGGTCACCTGAGCGGCGTACTGCGATGTCAGTTCAGTGGCGGGAGTGGTTGTCTCGGGCATGGGTACTGACCTTTCCTCGGTGAACCAGCGTGCTGCGGGGCTGCACCAGATGAAGTGACACCCCTTCTCGGGCGGGTGTTGGCGCTCAGCAGGGACGCCACACGTGCCGCACGATGCCTTGGCGTACAGATGGTACGGACGAACAGCGCCAGTTGTTCCGCCACGCTATGTTGGCGTGCGTGCCTGCGGCTGGGGCAGTTGCCAGGACACCGCGTCGGTCTCCCGGTTGTGATGCCATGCCCTCAGGGTGCGCGTGGTCACCAGCCGGTCGAGCAGTTCTCCGGTCTGCTGCGGGGAGTGCCCGCACAGGCGGGTGAGGATGTCCATGTCGGTGCTGTGTTCGGGCCGGGCACCGGTGTGCGCGGCCAGCACGAGAGCGGTCAGCCGCAGTGCGGGCGCCGTGGCCGGCAGGACCAACGGCACCGGCCGCAGCGCCCAGTCGGCAGCACGGCAGCGGGTACGGCGGCCGGGCGCCTGGTCCAGCACTGTGGCATCGAGCAGCCGCACCTGCCACGGCAGCGTACGCACGTCCGGCAGCTCCAGCCAGCCGGCGTGGGCCAGCTCCAGCCATACTTCGCGGTTCTGGCGCAGGCGCATGCCCCGCAACAGGCCCGCCGGCAGCCGGACATGGGCGCGGGTGTCGGCACGCAGCGCGCACTGCAGGGCCAGCAGCCGGGCGGCGGGGGAGGTGAAGCGGGGCAGCGCGGTGCCGAGGTACGTCAGCATTTCCCGCACCCGCTCCCGCTCCTGGACCCCGGCGTGGGACCGGCGCGCGGGCGGGGGCGGGCCAGGGGAGGCCTGCTGCCGCAGGGAGCCGGAAAGGGTGTCCGGTACCACGGCCGTGTTGCTGGTCGCCGCGGCACAGGCCGCGCAGGTGTCGGCCAGCCGCCAGGCGCGGCCGCTGCGGTCGCGGGTGAGGGCCAGCAGCACCGGTCCCGCGCAGCCGCGATGACGCGGATGCCACCGGCAGCCCCGGGCCCGGCACTGGCAACTGCGCAGATAGGTGGGCAGCGCGTCGGCGCGGGCATGGCAGGCCAGATGAGCCAGGACGGCAGAACGTGCGGAGGCCCCCGTGAGCGCAGACGTGTGAGCGGCGCAGGCGGGGCAGACGAGAGCGGGGCCGCCCGCTCGCGGACGCAGTTCGACTGTCCAGATGCGCCGCACTGCTGCGTGCGCGCCAGCGAGCCTCATGGGCTGGTCGTCCTCCCGTCCGTCCGTGCCTGAGGTGGTGGGTGCCCCGGCGCATCACAGGGCCGGGAAGACGCACGGTAGTGCAGAGTTCTGCACCTTGAATGCCGCACTCACCACCCAGACAAATAGTGCAGAGGTCTGCACTGACAGGGCAGGGGTCTGCACCGTCGGATGGTGGAGTGACGATCTTGCCGCCCGATCCCGACCTCAACGCGCTGCGCATGACGCTGGTGCGCCTGCGGGGCGAGCGCGGCTGGACCTACGACGAACTCGCCGACCGCAGCGGCCTGGCCCGGCGCACCCTCATCGACCTGGAACACGGCCGCACCAGCGGCAGCGTCACCACCTGGCACACCCTCGCCCACACCTTCGACGTGCCCATCGAGCACCTCCTGGGCACCCTCTGCGACGACCACACCCCACCCGGCATGCACGGCCCCTGACGCCCCGGCGCGCCCGCCTCGGGTCCTACCGCGAATCACCCGAACGGAGAGCAAGCGTCGAACGTGAGGACGCTCGCAAGATCGTCTGTTCGGTGCCGCTAGGCTGGTCGAGGGACATGAGCCCCGCGGTGTTGCCTATCCTCGCGTGTCGCCTGGCACGGTCCGGGCCATGTGCCCCACGCCCGCCCCCGACGGCCGCCACTGGGACGGCAGCCCTCGCGCTCTCCGCCGCCCCCGAACGCTCCGAGTGACCACCACCAGCCCCAGCCGCCTGCTGCGCGCCGGACAAACCGGCCGCTGCCGCCACTGCGGGAGCCGCATCGACCTCTACCCGCGTCCCGACCAACGGCCCATCGCCCTGCACCCCGCCGAATTGACCGTCACTGACGTCCCCAAATCCTGCCGCTGGCACCTCAGCGGCGGCATCGCCTACCCGCACGGCGACAACAGCGCCTGGTGCCGCATCCCGCATGCCGTGCTCTGCCCCCACCGCACCCCGACCTGCCAGGCCGGCACCCGCCTCGAGGCGATCCGCCGTCAACTCGCCGTCCGCGCCCGCCGTCTGATCGACACCGGGGCTCTCACCCCCGCCCCACCAGTCAGCCCGCAGCCCGACGCCCCCCAACCCGGCGGACCCGACCGCCCCGTCGTCCAACTGCTGCTGTGCCGCTACCTCGCCCAGCACCGGCTCGAGGAGCTGCGCTGCGTCGCCCAGACCCGCCACCGGCACCGCTGCCCCCACCCCGTCCTCGCCTCCGCCGGCCCAACTGGGATGTGGAAACTGCTGCCCACCACCGCCCGGCCCGGCCAACTCGCCCTGCCCGATGCCCTGATGGCCGTCTACGACCTGGGCCACCTCGCTTATGGCGAACAGCTGCGCTGGCGCACCCAGCGCTGCCCGGCACACGCCACCGCACCCGGCGCCGCCGACCTCGCCCTGGCCTGCTGGGAACCCTTCGACCCCCTCCTGCACGCGGCACACATCCACACCCGCCTGCCCCATTCCTCGCCCCGCCCGCACCGAAGGGGATGACCGGTGCCGCACCACGCCCTGGAAATCACGCTGACCCGCCCCCTGCCCCCGCCCGTCCTGCAGCGCGCCGCCCGCCGGCTGCGCCGCCGCCTCGGCACCCGGCTGCCCATCGACGTGATCACCACCCACTACCCGGACGCCGACCACAGCGTGCTGCTCAACATCGCCTTCCCGCCCACCGTGCACGCCGCCCTGACCGCCGGCGCCCGCCGCGCCCAGCAGACCCCCGAGCGCTTCCTGGAACTGGCCGTGCACCGGGCCCTGGCCGAGCACGCCGACCGGGAGACCGAGCGCCTCGACCACGCGGTACGCCACCTGCTGGCCCACACCACCCCCGCCTACCTGCTGGCCGCCGTCGGGCACGCACTCACCCGACTCCCCGAGAGGCCCACCCTGTGAACCCCACCGACGAACAGACCGCAGCAGCCGACGCCTTCCACGCTGGCCACCACCTCGCCCTGCAGGCCGGCGCCGGCACCGGCAAGACCACCACCCTCGCCATCCTCGCCCGCGCCACCACCCGCCGAGGCCGCTACCTGGCCTACAACCGGGCCATCGCCCAGGACGCACGCACCCGCTTCCCCGACACCGTCCAGTGCAAGACCGCCCACGCCCTCGCCTACGCCGCCGTCGGCCACCGCTACACCCGCCGCCTGAACGCACCCCGCCGCCCGGCCTGGCAGACCGGACAAGCCCTCGGCCTGACCAAAGCCGTCCGCATCGGCGACCGCGAGATCTCCCAACGCGCCCTGTCCAACGCCGCCCTGCGTACCGTCGCGCGCTTCTGCCACACCGCGGACGAGGCCATCACCCGCCACCATGTCCCTCGCCTGCGCGGTCTGGACGGCTGCGACCTGCATGCCCAACTCGCCGCCCACATCCTGCCGTTCGCCCGCAAAGCCTGGGTCGACCTGCAGCATCCCGACGACGGCGCCGTCCGCTTCGACCACGACCACTACCTCAAGATCTGGGCCCTGACCCGGCCGCGCATTCAGGTCGACATCCTGCTGCTGGACGAGGCCCAGGACACCAACCCTGTCGTCGAACAGACCTTCCTCAACCAGCGCGAGCACGCCCAGCTCGTCATGGTCGGCGACTCTGCCCAGGCCATCTACCACTGGCGCGGCGCCAAAGACGTCATGACCGGCTTCGACGGCACCCAGCTGACCCTATCCCAGTCCTTCCGCTTCGGACCCGACCTCGCCGCGGAAGCAAACCGCTGGCTGCACCTGGCCGACGCCCCGATCCGCCTCACCGGCACCCCCGCCGTACCCACGGAACTCGGCCCCGTCACCCAGCCGGACGCCGTGCTGTGCCGCACCAACGTCGGCGCCATGGCCCAGGTCATGACCCTCATGGCGGCCGGCTACCGGGTCGCCCTGGCCGGGGGAGGAGACAGCCTGCAGGCCCTGGCCCTCGCGGCCCGCGACCTGAAGGAAGGCCGCCGCACCCACCACCCCGAGCTCATCCTCTTCCCCTCATGGGGCGATCTGCAGGACTACGCCGCCCACGACCCGGCCGGCCGCGACCTGCAGCCCCTGGTCAACCTCGTCGACACCCACGGCACCGACGCCATCCTCACCGCCGTCGCCCGCCTCGCCCCCGAGCCGCACGCCCAGGTCACCGTCTCCACCGCCCACAAGGCGAAGGGACGCGAATGGCCCCGCGTGCTCATCGCGGACGACTTCGCCCGTCCTGAGAACAGCACTCCTGACGAGCAGACAAGCACCGCGGCGCCACCCGACCCCATCGACGACGCCGAAGCCCGCCTGGCCTACGTGGCTGTCACCCGTACCCGCAAACGCCTCGACCTGGGCGGCCTCTCCTGGATCGACGCCCACTCACAGCACCTCGGTCCGAGCGGAACAACTCCCTCGGGCACCGTACAAAAGGAACACGAGCAGACGGAACCCGGACCACTGCCGGTGCGCCACACGCATGGTTGACAGGGCGTCATCGGTGGGGGAACGGCGCGGGAAGGTCATCACTCATCGCGCGGTGCTCCGGCTTGTCCGGGCGCACCGCCCTCCGTCTGCCCATTTTCTCTCCGTTATCGACAAAACCCCTCGCAGCAGGCATCCCTTTAGTTACGGTCTGTACTCACAGATACCGCCCCAAGTTTCGGCGCGCCCCGATCGGTGTTCACCGCCAGTCGGCAGTGCCCGACACCGTAAGACCGACAGGGACCGGCCGATGACCGACACCGACTCCGAGCCCCACGGCGCTGACAGCACCGTATTCGGCCGCAGCTCCACACCCGCGACCAGCCGGCAGCCGTTTGCAGGCCACCTCACCAGCGGCGACGCCGAAGAGGAGGTAGGGAAGGTAGCAGGTACCGAGGACTCCACCCCGTTGAAGTTCCACGTTGCTCTTTCTCCTGGCGCCTATCTGCAGCTCGACGACGTGGTCAGCACTCGCCGGGAGATCCCCGGACGCGGCACCGTCGTCACCTCCGGCGTGGTGACCGAGGTGGTCGCCCGCCACGAGGGCGCCGCGTTCGGCTCAGATGTCTTCCTCATCGCCGACGGAATCCTGCCGGCCACCGTGCAGGAGGTCGCCGAGATCACGACCACCCGGGTCGACCCCGAGTACTACGTCCCGCCACGCCCCGGCGAAGCCGCCATCCGGGCCTCGGGCACGGCGCGGGACGCCGCGCTGTACTTCGACCGGATGGACGCACGTGTGCCCGCCGGCATCGGCCGGGACGGCGAACCGATCTATCTCAACCTCGAATTCCTCGACGGCACCCGCGGCGCCCACGTATCGATCTCGGGCATCTCAGGCGTGGCGACCAAGACCAGCTTCGCGCTGTTCTTGATGCACTCGCTGTTCACCTCGGGCGCCCTCGGGGCCCGCGCGGTCAACGCCAAGGCCCTCATCTTCTCCGTCAAGGGCGAGGACCTGCTCTTCGTCGACCAGCCCAACACCCGTCTCGACGGGGAGCTGAGCGCCGCATACGCCCAACTCGGCCTGCCCGCCCGCCCCTTCGCCTCGGCCGGCTTCTACGCCCCGCCGCTGCCCGGTGACACCACCGGCCGCCCCCACGTCACCGGCAGGACCAGCGGCGTCACCGCCTTCTGGTGGACCCTGGCCGAGTTCTGCGAACGCGAGCTGCTGCCCTACGCGTTCGCCGATGCCGAAGACGAGAAAAACCAGTACACGATCGTCGTGCACCAGGTTACGAGCCGGCTGCGCCGCGAGGCTCAGCCCGCCGGGAACGACGGCGCGGTCGCCATCGACGGAACCGTCCTCCGCACCTGGCCGGAGATGGTCGACTTCATCTCCGACAAGGTCACCGACGACCTCAGCCGCCCGGACTGGGCGGGCCCGGCCATCGGACTGGGAACGGTGAACGCATTCGTGCGGCGGCTGCGGTCGTCCCAGCGGCCGCTCGGGCCCCTGCTGCGCGGCGACCTGAGCACGGTCACCGACCACCCCGTCTCGCACTCCATCGACACCTCGCAGCAGCAGGTCACCGTGGTGGACCTGCACAACCTGCCGGAACGGGCCCAGCGGTTCGTCGTCGGTGTCGTGCTGGCCGCGGAGACCGCCCGCAAGGAGCAAGCCGGCCCGGGCGGCCTGCTGTTCACGATGGTCGACGAGCTCAACAAGTACGCCCCCCGCGAGGGATCCTCCCCGATCAAGGACGTACTACTGGACATCGCTGAACGCGGCCGCTCACTCGGCATCATCCTCATCGGCGCCCAGCAGACCGCCTCTGAGGTGGAACGGCGCATTGTGTCGAACTCCTCGATCAAGATCGTCGGCCGGCTCGATGCCGCCGAGGCCGGCCGCCCGGAGTACGGCTTCCTGCCCGCCTCGCAGCGCCAGCGCGCCACGCTCGCCAGGCCCGGCACCATGTTCGTCTCCCAGCCGGAGATCCCGGTGCCCCTGGCCGTCGAATTCCCCTTCCCCGCCTGGGCCACCCGGCTCTCCGAGGTCGCCGACCCCACCTTCTCCACCGGCACCCGCGCAGCCGGCCAGGCCACCGGCAGCGCGGCGCGACCGGACCCGTTCAGCAGGCTGCCCCAGGCAGAGAGCGATCCGTGGCCCGACGACACTGACGACGGCGCCATCGATGAGCCGCCCTACTGACGTCTGGCCACCGCCCTCCCCAGCGCACCCACGCCCCCCGCTGCTCTGCCTCAGCCACCCGAAAAGGACCCCGCCCCGTGAAGTTCCTTCACACCTCCGACTGGCATGTCGGCAAAACCCTCAAGGGCCGCAACCGGCTCGAGGAGCAGGCACGCATCCTGCGAGAGATCACCCAGATCGCGATCGACAACGACGTCGACGCCGTCCTCATAGCCGGCGACATTTACGAAAACGCCTCGCCGACCGCAGACGCCCAGAGGCTGGTCGTGCGTACCCTGCTGCGCCTGGCCAAGCACGGCATCGAGGTCATCCTGATCGCCGGCAACCACGACCACGCTGCCACGTTCGAGGCCTACAGGCCGCTGATGGACATCGCCGGCATCCACGTCTACGGCCAGGCCAGACCGGCCGCGAAGGGCGGCGTGCACACATTCCACGCCAGGTCCACCGGCGAGCCCGTCAACGTCGCCGTCCTGCCGTTCCTCTCCCAGCGCTACGCCGTCCGCGCCGCGGAGATCATCGCCAACACCCCGTCGCAGAACGTCGGCGCCTACGACCAGCTCGTCCGTGACGTCCTGGCCAATCTGACCGGAGCGTTCACCTCGGACGCCGTCAACATCATCATGGCCCACCTGACCTGCACCGGCGGTACCTTCGGCGGCGGCGAGCGACCCGCCCAATCCATCATGGAATACCACGTGCCGGCCGCTGTCTTCCCTGTCGAGGCCCACTACGTGGCCCTGGGCCACCTGCACCGCCGGCAGCAGATCCCCGCCGCCTGCCCGGTGCACTACAGCGGCTCCCCCTACGCCATCGACTTCGGCGAGCAGAACAACACCAACGTCGTCTGCCTCGTCGAGGCCACCCCCAACACCCCCGCCCAGATCACCGACATCCCCGTCACGGCCGGCCGCAGACTGCGCACCGTCGAGGGAACCGTCGCCCAGCTGACCTCTGACCCCGCCGGCTACGGCGAGGACTACCTCAGACTCGTCGTCACCCAGCCCGCCTACGCCGGCATGCGCGACGACCTGTACGAAGCCCTCCCCAACGCTCTTCAGATCCTGATCCACCCCGATCATGCCAGCACCGGCGCCACGGCAGGAATCAGCGTCGACCAGCCGATCAAGACGCCTGTGCAGCTGTTTGCCGACTACTGCCACAGCGTCGGCGTCAGCGACGACCGGGTCACGGCGTTGTTCAACCAGCTGCACGACGACCTGACCCGCTCGACCGCCCGCCCCTGAAGCCAGGCCCGCACCCGCCCGAAGGAACCCTCAGATGCGTCCCGTTCGTCTTGAGCTCAACGGCTTCGCCGGCTTCCGCGCTCCCACCGTGGTCGATTTCACCGACACCGACTACTTCGCCCTCGTCGGCCCCACCGGTTCAGGCAAGTCCACCATCCTCGACGCGCTGACGTTCGCCCTGTACGGCTCGGCCTACCGGTGGGGACGCAGCAACGCCATCTCCTACGCACTCGCCCCCACGAGCAACCGCTGCACGGTCTCGCTCACCTTCGACATCGGATCACAGCGCTACCAGGTCGCCCGCGAGGTCCGCCGCATGGGCCAGCAGATCCAGCAGAAGGCCGTCAGCCTGGTGCAGTTCACTGACCCCACCGCAGTCGCTGTCGAGCCAGGCGGACCGCAGCCGGAGGTACTGGCCGGGGAGATCAAGGAACTCAACACCGCCATCGAGGATCTGCTCGGCCTGTCCTTCGACGACTTCTGCCAGTGCGTCGTCCTGCCCCAGGGTGACTTCGCCCGGTTCCTGTCCGCCAACGCCAGCAACCGCCAGCAGATCCTGCTCAAACTCCTCGGCGCCTCCCAATACGAAGGCATCGGTAAACGTGCCGGCGCCCAGGCAGACCAAGCAGCCAAGGAGGTCGAAATCCTCAACGACCAGCTGAGCCGGCACGCCGACGCCACCCCCGAAGCCGAGGCCGCCGCACAGGCGCGTGTCGAGACGCTTGAACAGCTGGCCGTCACCGTCGACCAACTCGTGCCCCGTGTCACCGAGGCACGCACCCGCGCACACGAGGCCGACGCCCGAGCCGACACGCTGCGCAGCGAGACCGATCTGCTGGCCTCCATCCGCACCCCCGACGGCATCGAAGAGCTGCAACGTCAGGCCACCCGGGCACAGACGGCCGCCCAGCAGGCCCGTGAGGCCGCCGACGCGGCCGCTCAGACCCTCTCCGACGTCACCCAAGAGGCTCAGTTGGGCCCTCAGCGCACCGACCTGACCCTCACCCGCGACCGGTACACCGAGAAGGCAGCCCTGACGGGCCGCCGCGACGGCGTCATCGCCGACGCCCAGCGCGCCCAAGAGGAGTTGGCGCAGTCCAAAGACCGGCTGAAAGCATCGGCGCAGAGCGTTGACAAGGCCCGCCGCAGCGCCGAGGAGACCCGGGAGCGCCGCGCCCAGGCCCGGCAGGCGCAGGAGAAACTGCGGGGCCGCCACCAGCTGCTGGCTGCCGTTCGTATCCCCGACGGCGTCACCGACCTGACCAGCCGTGCAGCAGCCCGTTCTCACGAGGTCGAAGCCGCCGCTGAGGCGCTCACCGCGGCCCGCGACCGGCACGAACAGGCCTCCCGTGCGCTGACCGCCGCCGGCGACGGCAGCCGGCTGACGGAAGCGCACCAGGCACTCGATGAGCTCCTCGATGTCATCAGTTTGCTCACGCATGCCACCGGCGCACTGGACGACTGCGCCGAGAGGGCCAGCCGGGCTGAAGAGGCGGTGGCAGGCGCCCAAGCGCGCCTGAACGCGGCCACGTCCACGGTCGATGAAGCCCGCGTCCTCGCCGGTGCCGCACAGCTGCGCCCTCAGCTTCAGGTAGGCCACACCTGCCCGGTCTGCGAGCAGAACGTCACCACCCTCCCGCCGCCGCTGTCCGACCCCGCTGTCCAGGCAGCCGAGGCGGCACATGCCGCCGCCGCAGAAGAACACCGTGCTCTGCTGGACCAATACGAGGACGCCAAGAAGGCGGTTACCGACCAGCAGCGGGAAGTGGACAAACTCACCACACAGCGCACCCTGCTCGACAAGAGGCTGGGCACACTGCTGCCCGACCGCCCCGCCGGCACCGGCCGCGACTGCGACGCCGACCGCGCCCACCTCGACGAACTCATCGAATCCCGTGACCAGTTGACCACTGACGAGCAGCAGGCCCGCGACGCGGTACAGAAAGCCGAAACTGCCCACGGCTCCGCCACGTCGGCTGTCGCCGCGCTGCAGCGGGAACTCGACCGGGCCCGCAACACTCTGCACTCGACGCTGGGCACACTGACCGCTTTTGACCCGCCGACCCTCGACACCGACGACCTGACCTCGGCCTGGACCGACCTGGAGGCCTGGGCCCGCACCCAGACCACCACCACAGAACGCGACCTCGCAGCCGCCGACGCCGAAACGGCCGACGCCGAAAAGGCCCACTCGGACGCGACCAGCGCGCTGGAGACCGCCGACCGTGCACAGGCCGACGCCCAGGCTGCCCACACCGCAGCCGTCGAGAACGCCGCAACCGCCAGCCTCGCGAAGACGAACCTGACCGACCGCCTGAGCACACTCGAGACGCTTTTGGCCCAGGCGCCACCGGAAGCCGAACTCCCGGCCCTCTTCGAGGAATGCGCCCGTCTCGAGGCGGCCGTGGAGACAGCCACCACGCAGGCCAACCACACACGCACAACAACCAAGGCAGCAGCGGCCGAACAGGACAAGTGGCGAGAGCACACCGCGAAGGCCCGCTCCGTGCTGGCAGCCAGCCGGGATACCGTGGCGGCGCTGAGTCCACCAAGCCTCGACACCGACGACCTCGCCGCCGCCTGGTCCACCCTGACCGGCTGGGCCAGCCGCCAGATCAGCGACCGGCAGACCGCCATCGCACGCGCAGACACCGACACCCAGACCGCCCACAACGAAGCCGACCAACTCCTGGGCAGCCTGGAGACCCTCCTACGCGGCAACGACCTGGACCCGCAGGACCTCGGCGACAGCCCGGAACGCGCCGCACAGGCCCCGCGCGTGGTCGCGGTCGCAGCCGAACGCGCCCGGGGCCAGGTCAAAACGATCCAACGCAGCCGCGCCGACGCCGACGCGATACAGGACAAGATCGACGACGCCCGCACCCGACAACAGGTAGCCGCCGAACTGGCCCGGCTGATGCGGTCCAACAAGTTCCCCCAGTGGCTCGCCACCTCAGCCCTCGACACTTTGGTCGCCGGCGCCTCGCAGTCACTGCGCCAACTGTCGGGTGACCGCTTCGACCTCAGCCACCAAAAGGGCGAGTTCTACGTCATCGACCACTTCGACGCCGACTCCACGCGCTCGGTGCGCACCCTGTCCGGTGGCGAAACATTCCAGGCCAGCCTGGCCCTCGCCCTGGCCCTCTCCGACCAACTGGCCGGCCTGGGCGGCGCCACGAAACTGGAATCCATCTTCCTCGACGAAGGGTTCGGCACCCTCGATGCTGATTCGCTCCAGACCGTCGCCGACACCCTGCAAAACCTCGCCCAGGGAGAACGAATGGTCGGAGTGATCACCCACGTCACCGCGCTCGCCGAACAGATCCCGGTCCAGTTCCACGTCCAGCGCGACACCCGCACCTCCACCGTCACCCGGCAGGGCACATGACCACCACAGCACAGGCCTCCCGCATGCGGTTCCACGTCGATGGCTGGGACCCCACCTACGGCTCCAGCGTCGAGAACGCCGAGGACGGCATCGCCGACTCCACCGCCAAGGTCACCCCCCATATCGAACTCGCCCCGGCAGACTGGAAGCCCATCTCGCCCTCCCAGGTATCCGCCCCAGGCGCCGTCCTGTTCGTCGACGGCGTCCGCCGCGTCGAAGCCCGCATCTGGATCGAACAGCCCCCCTCCACCGAACCGGCCACAGGCTCCGACAACGCAGCCCGGGACGCCCGGATGGCACTGTGCGCCTCCTACGCGGCAGGCACCGTGTGCTGCTGCCCCGACCGCGGCGCACATCTGCTGACCATCGACTACCGGCGCGGCCTGTTCACCACCGCCACCAACGCCGTCGACGTGCCCACCACTGCCGGAACCTACAAGGCCACCATCACCCCCGACGACCAAGACCAAAACCTCGCAGTGCTGCTCTCGACGGCGCTGCAACGCCAACTCACCGATCTCGAGGTTCTCGTCGCCACCCATGCCCGCACCGCCCTGACCGGCCACGGCGTCCCCGAAGGCTCCGACCTCCTCGTCGTGGACGGACCGCTGCGCGGCCGCACCCACCTGCCGCGCGCCCTGGGATTCATCAAATCCCACCGCACCGCCTATCTGCCGCCCGACCTGCACGCCACGATCGCCACCCTGGCCCCCGGCGAACGCAGCCCGGTGTTCTTGATGGGCACCTCCTGGGACCGCCACGCCTGGTACTTGCGACTGCCGTGCACCCCCGGCGCCCCCTGGGCCGGAGTAGTACGGCTGGAATGCGCCGCCGACATCCCTGCGGCCGCGGCGATCGAGCTGGCCAACCTCTCACAAGCCCTCCTGCCGCGGTACGCCAGCATCGAGTACAAAGACACCCGTGCCCCGCAGAACCTGGTGCCGGTCGCCGGACTGGAGAGAGAACTACGCCGCCACCTGGGCAACCCCGTCCTACTCGGCCGCGCCCTACGCGTGGCATCGGCGAGCTGAACCGCTCAGACTCACGGCTCCACCCTCGCCCACCTGACCGAAGCAGCCGAATAACCTGCACCCGAGGGGCGGGCTACCGTCCTCAGCCCCCTCACTCACCCGCCAGCCCTCACCGGAGCGGTAACCCCATGGCCCTTTCCGACATCGAGCTGCGGCCGCACCAGAAGGAGGCCGTCACCGCGGCCGCCCACATCCTGCGTGAAAACCCGCGGGCAAGTGTGGTCGCGGCCTGCGGTACCGGAAAGACGCTGATCGCTGCCCGCACCGCTGCCCGCACTGCCGCGCAGGGCAGGGTGCTCGTGCTGCTGCCGACGCTGGACCTGCTGTCGCAGACGATCCGCTCCTGGCGTGCGGCCGGGCGCAAGGGCGCCACGATTGCGGTGTGTTCGGCCCGTCAGGCCCTGGAGTATGAGCCGCTCAGCGCCGACGTCCCCATAACCACCGACCCCGCAGACCTGGCCGCCCTCACCGTCACACCCCGGCCAGGCCCGGTCACCGCCTACGCCACCTACGCCTCCCTGCCCACCGTGATCACCGCCCACCGTGATCACCGCCTTCCCCCCTGGGACCTGATCGTCGTCGACGAGGCCCACCGCACCGCCGGCCGCCTGGGCAAGGCCTGGGCCGCCGTCCACTACGACGACCAGGTCCCCGCCGCCCGCCGCCTGTACCTGACCGCCACCCCCCGTATCTGGGACGCCGACGCCGACCGGGACGGGGACACCGAGGCGGTGGCCTCCATGGACGACGAAGCCCTCTTCGGCCCGGTCGCCTACCGCCTTACCCTCTCCGACGCCATCGACCTCGGCCTGCTCGCCGACTACCAGATCCTCGTCCCCGTCGTCACCGACGAAAACCTGCGCGACTGGCTCGCCACCGGACCCGGCGCCGGCGTTGACGGACTACGCCTGGCCGGCCGCCAGGTCGCCGCCCTGCGCGCCATCCACGACCACCAACTGCGCCGCGTCCTGACCTTCCACCACCGCGTCGCCGACGCCCGAGCCTTCGCCACCACCCTGCACGACACCGCCGCCACCCTCCCGGACAACCTGCGCCCCCAAGGACTGTGGGCGGACTGGATCAGCGGAAGCCACACCCCCCAGGTCCGCCGTCGCCTGCTGCTCGAGTTCGCCTCCCACAGCGACCCGCACAGCCCGGCCGTGCTCTCCAACGCCCGCGTGCTGGGGGAGGGTATCGATGTGCCCTCCATCGACGCCGTCGTCTTCGCTGACCCAAAAAGCAGCCCCGTCGAAACCGTCCAGGCCGTCGGCCGCGCGCTGCGCCAGGACCCCGGCGCAGGCAAGAAGGCCACCCTCGTCGTCCCCGTCTACCTCACCCCTGGCGAAGATCCGGACGACCTCCTCGGCGCCGACGCCTACACCCCGCTATGGCACACCGTCCAGGCCCTGCGTGCCCACGACGACCGCCTCGAAGCACGCCTGGCCGACCCGCGCACCCACCGCCCCACGATGCCCCCGCACGACCCCGAGGCCTGGCTGCACTTCGACCGCCCCACCCAGGCCGAAGACGTCGCCCTCGCCCTCTCCCTGCGGGTCCTGGCTCCCAAGAGCGCTGAGTGGCGCCGCGGCCTGAAAGCCGCCCGCCGTTACCACCGCACCCACCACCACCTCGACGTCCCCCAGACCTACGAAGACCCCACCGGCTATCCACTGGGCCGCTGGCTGACCTGGCAACGCCACCTCCATGCCACCGGCGCCCTCGACGCGGCCCGCGCCAGCGCCCTGGAACGCCTCGGCATCATCTGGGACCCCCGTCAGCAGGCCTTCGACCGCGGACTCGCTCACGCCGCCGTCTACGTCACCCGCCACGGCCACCTCGCCGTCCCCGTCGACGAGACCCAGGACGGCTTCCCCCTCGGCCGATGGCTGGCAACCCAGCGCACCCGCGCCGAGACCCTCACTGCCGAACGCGTCGCCGCCCTCACCGCCCTGGACCGGTGGTGGAACCCGCCCTGGCCGATTACCTGGCAACGCGCCTATCACTCTGCTGCCCGCCAGCAGACGCAGAAGGACACATCACAAGCCAGGGAGTGGCTCGAGGCCCAGCGCGCGCGAGTCAGCGACCTTCACCCCGAGCAGCGCCGCCTCCTCAGGGATCTGGGGCTCGACCTGCCAGATGCGCCCGTCTCTTGCGAAGAGGACAGCCCGCTGTCAGCACGTGAGCGCGCTTTCCAGCGCGGGTTGACCGCCGCGCGTGCTTTCCGAGAGAGGGAGGGCCATCTCAACGTCCCCCAGAGGCACATCGAAGAGATCGAAGGCGGCTATGTGCGTCTGGGGCAGTGGCTGAGTAACCTTCGGCGCCGCCGCACCAGCCTCAGTCCGCAGCGCCTTGCCGCCCTGGCCGAGCTCGGCCTGTAAGAGGTCCTAACAAAGCCGTTGGACGTGTCAGTGGGTGATGAGGCAGGTAGCGAGGCCGAGGAAGGCCTCGTGAATGTCGTCGCGTCGTTCCCAGCGGATGCGCAGGCGGCGGAAGCCGTGCAGCCAGGAGATGGTGCGCTCGACGACCCAGCGGAAGATGCCCAGGCCGGAGCCGTGCGGCTGGCCGCGTTCTGCGATCACGGGCCGGATGCCGCGTTGCCGCAGCAGCCGCCGGTACTTGTCGTGGTCGTAGCCGCGGTCCGCGAAGAGCATGTCCGGCTGTCGCCGTGACCTGCCGACGACGCCGGCGACCGCGGGAACCTTGTCAAGCAGGGGCAGGAGCTGGGTGACGTTGTTGCGGTTGCCGCCGGTCAGCGACACCGCGAGCGGGATGCCTTGGCCGTTGGTGAGGACGTGGTGCTTGCTGCCCGGCCGTGCACGGTCGACCGGGCTGCGACCGCTTTTGGGCCCCGCCGGGCCGCCCGCACGTGGGAGGAATCGATCACCGCCCGCGACCAGTCCAGCTGCTTCGCCGACCGCAGCTTCTTCAGCAGCCCCAGGTGCAGCTTCTCCCACACACCGGCCTCGTTCCAGGCCGCCGGGCGCCGCCAGCAGGTCATGCCCGAGCCGAAGCCCAGCTCCTGCGGCAGGTACTCCCACTGGATGCCCGTATGGAGCACGAACAGGATCCCGCACAACGCCTGCCGGTCCGGCACCCGCGGCCGGCCCGCCACCAGCTTCGTCCCCGGCTCGGGCAGCAACGGCTCGACGAGCTACCACAGTTCGTCCGACACGATCCACGGCCGCGACTGACGTTGCCCCACGACCCAACCAACGAGCAGACAAGCCGATGGTTACTTGATCAACAACTTCTGTTAGGACCTCTAAGCCGGACTGGGGCGTACGGGCGTAGTGGCCCATGTTGCTTCCTCACTGCCCGGTAGGCGCCCGGGCCAGCGGTAGCACAAGCCGCTGGCCCGGGCGCCGTGCTGCGGTTGCTTCAGAGTTGCTTGTCGGCGGGATTGCTGTTGCCAGCCACGACGCTGTCGCCGACGGCCTCGGTGTCCTGGTCGTCGGCCAACGCGCTGCGCCGGTACTGGGGGTGGTCGAGGTCCATTTGTTGTGCGGCGTGGAGGGGGACGGGGTAGCGGGTGCGGTTGGCCCAGGCGAGGGGCTGGTGGCAGAGGCGGGCTGCGGCCAGCGCGAGGGACTGGGGTTCAACCGGGGCAGTGTTCTGGTTCATGCTGCTGGCGGGGGTGGTGATGATGGGGTAGATCTCGGTGGCGGTCATGCTGTACCAGTTGGGGCGGACTTCGTTCTTGCGCCGGTTCTCGGCGTCGCTGGAGCCGTGGCTGGCGCTCCAGCGGGTGATGGCTTCGCCGAGGCGGCCGGCTCCGGCGCCGTCGAACTGGGGCGGGACGGTGGCCAGCAGCCAGGTGGGGGAGCCGAAGTCGGGCGTGACCTGGTATAGCAGGTTGGTGACCTTGTTGGTGCGGGCCACGGTGCCGTCGACACTGCGGTGGCTCACCCTGATCGGACGCGGCAGCTCGTCCATGTCCTTGTTGATGCGCACCACGGCCAGCGGGCGTTCACGGGCGGGAAGGGTACTGGCGGGCAGCCAGGTGCTGTTGCGTGTGGGCGGCTGGCCCTGTCGGCGGTTGTGCAGGCCCAGCCACAGGCGGCGGGTGGCCACGCCGTCGACGGTGACGGTGTAGGGGATGCCGCCGAGGTAGTCGCAGAGGTCGGCCAGAGCCTGGTCGATGTGCTGGGCCACCGTCTTGAGGCCGCGGTTGTCGTCGTCGAAGTCGGTCATCTTGCCGACGGGGTAGGCGTTCGCGTGGAAGGCGGCCTGCGCCTGGTGGTAGAGCTCCCAGCGGCGGTGGGTGTAGCTCCAGCCGTGCAGGGTCCAGGCTCCGCCGGGAGTGGTGGGGGGCTTCAGGACGCTGGCAGTCACGCAGATCTTGGCGGTGCGGTCCTTGCCCTGGCGGCTTTGGCGGCGCACGTGGATTCCGCAGTGCGCGACCTGGTCGGCCGCGTGGGGGCCGATGGCATCGACCATGACCTGGTCGATGCGGCGGTCGATGATGCCCAGGCTGCGGCACAGATCCAGCAGCGACAGGATCACCTGGTGGTCGGTCTGTTTCCCGTTCGGCTTCTTGCGCTTGGCTTCCTTGCGGTCGGCGGTGAACTGGGAGACGAACCCGAGTCGCGCCAGGGTGCGCCGTGCCTGGTGCTTGGCGTCCTCGTCCGGGCCGGGCCCGGACGCCGTGCCCGCACGGTCGGCCGGCGGCATGGCGTCCTCTTCCTCGGCTGCGGCGTCGAATTCGGTCTCCGCCCAGACACCGACGAGGGTGGCCGGCTCCTTCTTGAGCGAGGGGATGTGTGCGACGGCGGTTTCCTGTCCGGCCGTGGGGCCGTGGACGAGGAAGTCGGGGACGCAGTGGAAGACGGCGCTGACGCGGCCTGCGTCCAGGGGCACGGGAATGCCCTCGGCGGGATCGATGGTCTGCGGGTCGAGGCCGAAGACGCTGGCGAGGCCATGGATCATGCGCTGGCGCATCTCGTCCCGGTACCACAGGCACACCAGCCTCAGGTGCTGGTAATTCATGGCGTCTAGAGAGCGGATGATGTCGCCCGGCTGCACGGACAGTTCGGCCTGGGGCAGCTGCTTGAAGCCGCGGGCGCGGGAGTCCTGGACGACGGTCAGGGGGGTAGGGGCGAGGATCTGTCCGATGTGGCGGTCGAGTTCGCGCAGGTGGTGCATGCCGACGCCGCGGCCGACGGGGAAGGAGAAGGTCTTGCCCTGGACGGGGCGGATGGGGCCGAGTCCCACTGTTCCGGCCTCGGCTTCATCCTGGGATTCGTTGTCGCCCCGGGCATCGGCGTTCTGCTCGGCCTCGACACGCTGCTGGATGTTGTGCAGGACGGAGTGGTCCATGCCGAGGCGGGCCAGGGTCTGCAGGGACATGCGGTGGATGCGGCGGACGCGGCCGCGTCCAGCCATTTCGACCTCGACGATCGGCAGGGCGGTCTCGGCCTGTTCGGCCAGCACGGTGCGCGCGTAGGCCATTGTGCGGCTGATGCGGGTGGCCTGGGAGGAGACCACGAGGATCGGGTCGGCGACATTGGGCAGGGTCTTCAGAGCCAGCCGCACCCGGGCCAGCGCGTGCGCGGTTCCGGCCTTGTTGGACCAGGGCTGCTGCCAGGCGATCAGGCCGCCGCTGCTGTCCGGTCTCAGGGCGATGTCCTGGCCGTCCACCCTCCAGGTGCGCTGGGCGAGGCGGTGGGCCAGGTGCCAGGCGACGGTGCTGTAGACCCAGTTGGCCGCGTCCGGCTGCCGGCCGGCGGTGGAGGAGTCCGGCGTCTGCGGGCCGTCCGGGGTGATGAGGTAGTCGGCCAGCAGCCGTTCCTGCGGCATGGTTTCGGCGACGCGTTCGGCCAGCGGGGTGGGCCGGTTGAGGTCGATGTCGTCGGGGTGGTGGCCCAGGACGAGACTGTGCAGGAGGGTGAACGCGTCGCGCAGGGTGTCGTCGTCGAGCGGGCGGCGGGTGGCCAGCAGCCCCTGTTTGGGGTCGAAGAAGACGTAGCCGCCGGTTAAGCAGCGCAGGGCGCCGGTGAGCACGGAGTGCGGGGCCTGTGCCTCCTCCCGTTTGACGATGTCCTTGTACTGGCGGTCCAGCAGGGTCCACAGGGAGGTGACGCTGGTGGGGAACTGGCGCAGGTGGACGGTGGCCCCGTCCAGCAGCGTGGGGGTGCAGCGGTAGGCGAGCACGTCCAGGCAGGCGCGGGTGGTGGGTGCAGGCATGAGCGGAGAAGGCCTTCCTTTCTGAAGTGAATGCGGCTGGGCGGGGCGGGGTCAGGTGTCGTCCGGTTCGATGCCGGCGTAGGCGAGGAACGCGGCGAGGGCTTCGCGGTAGATGGCGTTCATCTGCCGGCGCACATCAGCCGGCCAGCGCTGGTGCATGCGGCGCAGGATGCCGGCGAGGTCGGACTGCCAGGAGTCCTCGTGGAAGGCGTAGTCGACGAGGTGGAGCGTCATGTCGGTGCCGCCGCGGCGGGCGCGCCCGGCGAGCTGGATCATGTCGACGACCATGCCGGCGACGATCTCTTCCTGCAGGACGTGGGCGGTGCTGATGAACCCGGGCGCGGACCGCATGATCATGCCCATGCGGGCCCAGGCAGCGGCCCTGGCCTCCCTGAGATCCCCTACCGGCTCGGCGGTGGGCATGGAGGGCAGGGAGCCGATCCCGGCGGCGTTGACACTGGCGTACATCTCCGCCGGATCGGTCAGCAGGGCCAGCGGCCGGGTGCACAGATAGACCGGCGTGATGGCCGACTTGGTGCCGATGACGATGTTCAGGCCGCGGGCGATCCGCGCCATCGGCACGACAAGGATCTTCCCCCGGCGGGGGAAGTCCTCGAATTCGTCCGGGGTCAGCTCTGTGATGCCGGGTGGCAGAGGCGGCAGCTTGGCCCGCCAGTGCCGGTCGGCCGGCACGGCGACACACAGGCCGCCGGTGTACTGGCCCGCGGAGTGGATGCCGAGCGCGAGATGGCGGCAGTGCTCGTAGGAGTTGACGACCACCGCCGCGTGCGCGCGGTCGGGGTCGGTGCGCGCGATGCGGGCGAGCTCGTCGTGGATCACCGTGTCGTAGAGACGGTCACCGAGTTTGATCAGCGCTTCGCGTTTGTGCTGCTGGGGGATGCCGGAGATCTGGATGGCCCGCTGGGTGACCGAGTCGGTGATCATGCGGCGCTTGGCGCGGATGCTGTCGGGCGCGGCATCGGTCATCCACCACTTCACGTCCGCGTGGACGTGCTCCCGCACGGCCTGAGGGAAGTAGGCGGTGGCCGACAGGCCCAGCACCGGCCGTTCCACACCGGCCAGGGCGAGGGAGACGATGCTGCCCAGCTGAGCGGTGTAGGTGTGGGGGTCGCCGCTGATGCTCTGCGCGGTCAGCTCAGCGTTCTTGTGGGGATTGTCCAGGCCGGTGACCCGGTAGCCGGTGATCGCCTTGCCGAGCATGCCGTAGGGCAGGATGTGGGCGGCCACCCCGGTCTCCAGACGCTGGGCGAGTATGCGGGCCGAGCGCATCCCCAGCGAGCGCAGCTGACCGGTCTTGTTGCGCAGCAGGCCAAGGGTGTCATCGAGCTCGGCCAGCCACATCCGCACGATCAGCAGCTCGACGGCCTCGCCGCGGTCGTGCGGATCCTTGACGACGTCAAGCAGCACTTCATTCAGTTCCAGCTGGACGGAGGCCAGCAGGTCCTCCCCGCGGGGCGCCAGCAGGTCGCCCAGCAGCCGCCGCACCGCTTCCAGATGTGGCGGCAGGCTGGCATCCCCGGCCGCCTCGTCGGTGTCGTCGGATGTGGGCGGAGCCGGGCGCAGGGCTTTGAGCTGGTCGAAGAGGTGGTCGGGGATCTCCTGCTCGCTGGTGATGCCCTCGTCGGGAAAGAGCAACGTGATCAGACGCCGGTCCCGGCTGCCGGCCAGGTGCCAGCCGGTGCTGTTGACGCCGGGCCGCTCACGGGAGGGCCCGTGGCCTTCGTAGTGGCGCAGGTGCAGCAGGTCTTCGCAGACGCTGGCCAGCAGGAATTCCGACAGATAGCGGGCGTGGCTGATGGTCGGGCACAAGGCCTTGACCGCGTCGGGCGGAAGTTTCGCCTTGTCCTCGTCCAACTCCCGCAAGGGCACGGTCGGCTGGCGCCGCGAATCCAGGACGAGCTCGCTGGAGCACAAGTCCAGGGCGGTCGACTGGAACTGGTCGACCTCATCGATCATGACGGTGTGCGAACGGCGCAGCACGAACTCTGCCACCGACACATCGGCGACGGCCCGCCCGTCCAGCCGGATGCCCAGCGGAAAGCGACCGGTCATGAAGTTGTGGTGATTGGTCACCACCACCGAGGCGGTGCACGCCTGCCGGTGCTGGGCATACTTGCCGCAGGTGGCCGTCCACGGGCACGCGGCCCGGTCGGTCGCTGGCGGCAGTGGGGACAGCCCGCGGCACGGCTCCTGGCCGGGCGGGTACGGATGGCTGGACTGGGTGTGATGGCTGAGCGCGCAGCCGTAGGACAGCTGGTCCAGCTTCCACAGGGTCTTGTCCGACTGCTCCAGCAGACTGCCCTCGATGCGGGCGGCGGCCTTCATCGCCCGCTCGTGCAACCGCGAGGGTGACATCAGCGGCGTGCAGGTCTCCGTACGGCCCAGCTGCTCAAGATCCTGGCTGATGTCCCAGGCCGCGGACAGCGTGGCCTCGACCGTCGGCAGCACGAGGGTGACCGTCAGGCCGTTGACTGCATACCAGGAGGCGGCCACGCGCACCAGGACACTCTTGCCGGTCCCGGTGGGTGCGTTGAGGATGCCCATCGGCCCCGCCCCCAGCCGGATCAGCTCCTGCGCAGGTACCGCATCCGTGGTCTGCAACTGCGCAAAAAGGTTCTCCAGGACCGCGTGCACGTACCGGTCCGCGGCCGGGTAGCGCCCGTCGATCAGACGGGCCAGCTCGAGCAGCTCCCCGGCCGGCAGGGCAATCTCCTCCTGGTAGGGCACCGTGCGCACCTCGGGCAGCTCCGCCCGGGCCGCCGCCTCCTCTTCGCCGCCGTCGGCGAAGACAGGGATGACGGTGCGCCCCTGGATGAGCCCGGAGCCGGCCGCGTACTGCGTGCGCGGCAGCCAGATGCCCGGCCCGGCCGGCTCGTCCGGGCGGCTGCGGGGGTGATCGCGGCGCAGCCGCTGACGAATCCGGTCGACATACTCCAGTAAACCCCCGCCCACCAGCGGAACAGCCGCCTCGGCCCGCCCCACGGCGGGATCCGCGGACCTGAAGGGCAACGCGGCCGGCTCGCCGTGCGCGAAGTCCAGCAACTCCCGCGCGCGGGCGGCGAACACGGTGGCAGAGGCCAGTTCCTGCGGAGCGAGCGCCACCACCGCGCCGATGCGCTGCTTCTCGTCGTGCGGCAGGTCCCGCCACCGCGCCCACTTGTCGAGCTGGCCGCTGAGCAGGAACGCCGCGTCCCGGAACGAAGCGATGGCCGTGCCGCCTGCCTCCTCTTGGCGCGGGAAGTAGTGGGCTGCCAGGGCCAGCGCGGCCCCGACCGCCCCGGCCGTCTTGGACAGGCGCCTGGCCTTGGTCACTGCCATGCCGCCCCCGCCTTCTTGCAGATCAGTTCACCGATGCCGCTCGCCGTCGCGGTCTTCAGCCCGAACTCGCCCGCCACGGTCCCCACCAGGTCCAGGCTGGATTCGCGGTAGTCGGGCACCACCAGCCACTCGGCGCCGCCCCGGTCCCCGCCGTCCGCCTGGATCTTCTTCGCCAGCAACAGGGCGGAGGTGTAGTCCTTGACGTCGATGCGGAACTCCGTCCGCCCCGCACCCTGCCCGGCGGCGACCTGCAGGTCGTAGGCATCCAGCTCCGGCCACAACGCCACCGACAGGCCCCGTTCGCTGAGTGCGTCGAAGAGGGCGACCTCGACGAGGCCGGGCACGGTCGTCCAGCGCCACACCCCCCGAGCCAGCGCCTTGTGCCCCTCCACGGGCACCGGCTCGGGTACCTGCCCGGTCAGATCCGGGAACAGCACCGCCTGCGCACCCGACGGCGCAGCCGGCCGGGACAGCGGATGCAGCAGGGGAGCCCGCCCGGCATCCGGGAGCCTGAAGGAGTACGCGGCTCCCCAGGCCGCATGCGGGCGATGGAAGCAGCGCACACTGCCCGTCCTGGTCCCGGCCCGGGTGCCGTGCACAGTGACCTTCATCGGCCAGTGGCAGACCGGGCAGGCGAACCACCACCGGTCCCACGTCGCATCGAAGGAGACGGGCCGATAGAACTCCGCGACGCTGCTGGGCAGATTCAGCCGCCGCAGCTGCGCATCGGAGCCCGCTGGCATGCGGATCAGGCTGGAGCGCCCGTGCACGTAGGCGTCCTGGTCCATGCGCTTGCGCAGCGCGGTGAAGACCCGGTCCTGGTCCATCTCGGCCTCCAGGTTCCGGGTGCTGGCCGGCCGCCCGCCGTGCGTGGTCTTCGCCAGCGCGCGCAGGACCACCCGCTGCTCGATCTCCAGGTCGAAGAAGTCCTCGTCGAAGTCGCCGTCCGGGTCGATCAGGCGGACTCCGTCCATCTCCTCCGCCGGCACGGAGGCAGGCAGCAGCCGGGCCAGGTCTCCCTGCAGCAGTCTGCGGAACCGGCTGAAGGGCAAGGGTGCTGCCGGGCCCCGGGCCGCCTGGACGCGCCCGTAGGCGTCCAGCAGCGTGCCCAGCCGTCCCTCGGCAGGCTGTTCGGTGTCGGTGAGCGCCTTGGCGGCCATCGCGGCCGCCGCCATCACCATGTGACGCACGGCCGCATCGGAAAGCCCGGCCTCCGCCGGAGAGTTCGCTAAATCCACGGCACGCACCATAAAGGGCGGCACTGACAATCGGCCGCCCCCGCACATGAATTCGCACAATGGTTCGAATTCAGTTTTCCGAAACACGCTCCACGGCCGTATCGGCGGCAATCCCCGGGTACAACTCCCGGTAATCCGCCGCATGGTGACGGATGTGATCCCAGCCGGCTGCGGTGACCACCCACCGATACACCCGCTCCTGGTGCCCGTCGCCTTCGTCGGGCAGGCAGTCGATGAATCCGCGGCTCAGTGCGCCGCCGGGACGGTAGCCGGTACCGAGATAGAACTTGGCCCGCCCCCACAGGGCGTCCTCCGCCAGCCCCGCCTCGCCTGCCTCGGCCACTTTGACCAGAACAGTCCACAGCCACTGCGACAGCAGATCCCCCGGGGCGCGGCCGGCGGGGCGTTCCTTCAGGCCTGCCCGCACGCAGGCTCGCCCCGCACGGGTCATCTCGACCACGACGCGTGGCACGAACCCGAGCGGAAACACCTCCACCTCGTCCTCGCTCACCCGCAGCAGATCTCGCCGCGCCAGCGCGTGCAGCGTCGCGCCGGCGCCGGCATCGTGCCAGCCCTCCGCCCGCAGCCGCTCCTGGATGCGGGTGTAGCCGGTGAACGCCGGATCGGCCCTCACCGTGAAGGGGATCCGACGCCACTGCGCCGCCCGTCCCGGGGCATGCCCTGCTGCCCGGCTCCCCGCGGCTCGCTTCTCAGCCTGCTGATCCTCCCGGAAGCACGCGACCAGATAGGCGCGCTGACGTCGCGTGAGCTCTTCCCATGTGCGGGAGCCGGCACGCCGCTGTCCCTGCTCACGGTCTGCCGTCCGCGGTGCCCGCAGCAGGTACCCCTGCTCCGGAAACGACCTGAACCAACTGCGGCGTACCGTCCGCACCGGCACACGGTAGATCTTCGCCAGAGCCGGGATGATCTCCTGCAGCGCCTCCTGCGACAACCAGGCCGTCACCGCACGGCCGTTCTCCATCGCCTGCAGCTTCCACTCCGTCACCCTGCCCAGTTCGTCGGGCAGCGCCGCGTCCAGCAGGGCAACCACATCCACCCGGTCCAGTCCCGCAAACCGCCGCAGGTCGGCCAGCGACTCCTCACCTGCAGGAACCCCCGCCAGCTCGTGCGCAGACGTCCTCAGCGCCTGGGCCATCAGGCGCAGCCGACGCGGTGAAGGGGCGTGAGCACCCTGTTCGTACGAAGCGATCTGCCGGGCCGACACCCCGATCACCGCGCCCAGCTGAGCTTGCGTCATGCCAGCCTTCCTTCTCAACAGTACGAGCGAACCCGCAGCGAACGGTTCGATCCGTCGAGGCATGGCGCCATTATAGACTTCCTGAAGTCTATAATGGGAGTCGCGCAGGCGCAGCAACCGCCCGTCCGAGTGGCCAGGTTCGCTCTTGCCGACAGGAAGGTCCCACATGCCCTGGGCGAACTTGGCGTTCTGGCTGCGCTGAAGGATCACGACGCGACCCGTGGCTTTGTCGTGGACGATGACGGCGGCGACCAGCAGGGTCATGGATGCGAGGGCGGGGGGGCAGGGCTTAGGGCTGGTCGTCTGTAGTCCGCTGAGCCACGGCTTGTGTCCCTTCATCGGTCGGATGGTGGGGCCGACTCAGACCATGCACCACTGCAGCACACCAGGACAGCATGCACAGCACCCCATCTGCGAGCTGAAGGCCACGCGCGACGGCTATCCCGACGCGCAGGCTGCGGGGTTCACCTTCCGGCGGCGGGCGGCGCACTCTTTGCGTGCTGGCTGCCGTCCCAGTTCCGCCGCGGTCCTGGCCGGCTTTCGGCTAAGCCCTGGCTGCCGGGCTCTGCGAGGCGGGCACTGACGTCTTCGCCGCCATGGGCTCGCCGTTTCCGATGTCGCGAGAACGGTCACCACGGGGCGGCGGGAGTCCCCTCGGCTGTCAGCCCGTTCGCCAGCAGCGCCAGCCACTGCCGGTCGGGGTCGTCGTCCTTGCGCTGCACGGCGAGTTCTTCCAGCGCCTGCCGGTCCCCGGCGTCGGCGGCCGTGCGTGCGAGCTGCTCGGCCTGCGCGAACTCGCCCGCTGCCTCGAGGCGTTCAGCGAGCAGCCCCGGCGCCCATGCCAGGGCCTCGTCACAGGCGTGTCGCAGCAAAGCCGTGGCGTGCTCCCCGGTCCGTTCCCGCGCCAGACGACGCAAGGCCCAGGACCGCTGGCCGGCCGGTGCCCTCCAGGCGAGCTGCTCGGCCTCCTCCCACTGCCCGCCCTCCTCGCGGCTGCGCACCAGCTCCCACAGCGGCGTGGTGTAGCCGCGGGCGGCGGCGTGCAGCGCCCACTGGTCGGCTTCACCGGCCCGACCAGTCTGTTCGGCCCGCTCCATCAGCATCTTCACCGCCTGGCCCACACGTGCCTGCGCCGCACGCTCCAGCAGCGTGCGGCGGACGTCGTCCGTCACCTGCTCGTCGTGCACCGCGCGGTAGGCCTGCACCCACAGCGCCCATGGGGTGCCCTGCCCCACCTCCCGGTCCAGCAGGGCCTGTGCCTCCTGCTCCTGATTGCGCTCACGCAGCCGCCGCAGCAGCCGCTCCAGCGCCCAGGCATTCCCGGCCCGGGTAACCTCCCCGAGCGCGTCGTCGCCCGCCGCCGCGCCCTGCGTGGCGTCCAGCAGAGCCACCAGCTGGCGCAGCGCCCAGGTCTCCCCGGGCGGCATGGGCAGCACCGCCGGGTTGACGTAATCGAGCAGGGAGCGAGGGCCTGCTTCGAAGTTGATGAAATCCATGCCCTCCTCCCGCTGGCGGCGCCGGCGTTCGAAGACCTCGATTGCATCCCCGTACAGCCTCGCCGCGTCAGCGGCACGCCCTTCGGCCTCGGCCTGTTCGGCGAGGGTCTTCAGCGGGGTGGCTTCGCCCGCAGTGAAGGCCTCCCGGGCCGCCTGCTCCACCTCGACCGTTCCCTCCGCCAGGGCGGCCAGTTCGCCCATCGCGCGGCGGTCACCCGCCGCCCGCAATGCTGCCCGGGCACCATCCAGGTCCCCGCGCTCACGCAGGTCGTCGGCGTAGGCGCGCAGGATGTCCGGATCGCTGCACTGGGCGACCTCGGCATACCAGCGCTCCGCATCCTCGGCCTTTCCGTCCAGTACCAGCGCGCGGGCCAGGTGGAGCTGGGCCGTGGGATGGCCACGCCCGGCGGCCTCCCGCACCAGCTGTTCGGCCTGCTGGTAGTGCTCCTGCTCCAGCATCTGTTCCAGCAGTTCCTCCAAGACCTCGCCGTCCCCGGCGAGCGCGGTCTGCTCCTGCACACGACGGGCTTCCTCGGCCCGCTGACGCTCCTGCCACAGCGACACCAGTTCCTGTCCCGCCTTCACATCCCCCAGGTCCAGCGCCCGCTGATACAGGCCGACGGCCTCGGCGTCACGCCAGCGTGCCTCGGCTGCCTGTCCCACAGCCCGTACGAGGTGCGGCTCGGGCAGATACTCGCGCGCCGCACGCCAGAATGAGGCCGGGGGAGCGGCATACCGCCGCTCGACGCGACCGATGTGGTCCATGTAATCGGACAGCCGCCACCTGTCCCCGCCATCGCTGCCTTGACGGGCCCGTACCCGGCTCAACAGCCCGCGTACGCCCTTGCTCGGCTGCTGGGTGTAGGCGAGAGCCTCCTCAAGCCACTGCTCACCGAGCGCGTCGTAGTCGTCGTCACCGAGATAACCCTCGGCTGCCGCCTGCAGAAAATCCCGACCCACCAGCCCCGCCCCGCCCAGCCTGTTCGCGTCCATGGCCGCCCGGATCACCGCACGGGCCGCGGGCGGCGCCATCCGGTAACGCTCAAGCAGTGCCGGAGCCCCCGCCAGGTACTGGGCGATCCGCCCGTCTACGGTGTGGGCCAGAGCATCGGCCAGCCGCACATCGTGGCCACCCACGGTCCGCGCATCCTGCAGCTCTTGCGCCTCGAACGCAGTCGGCACATACACGCCCGTACCCTCGAACAACGCCCGGGTCTGCGCATCCCCAGAACTCCGGCCCGGGCCAGCCGGCGCGGTCAGCACATTCCAAAACTCCGGCCACACCGTCCCAAGGACGAGGACCGGCCCCCTCGTGCTGTCCTGCAACAACGCCCTCAGACCAACCGCTACCTGCCCCGCGCACGCCCCAGCCTGCTCGCCCACGTACCACTGCAGCTCATTCAGCCAGATCGCGGTATGCCCAGCGATTCCCTCCGCCAGCGCGTTCGCCAGTGCCTGGGCGGGCGACGGATCGAGCGGATGCCACAGCCTCCACCCGGCCGGCAGCTCGGCCACCGCCTCCCAGCACGCCCTCGTCTTGCCCGAGGACGACTCACCGACCAGCACCACCATCCGGCTCGCGCCCCCACCCGCCTGTCCCACCACCGAGCGCAGAACCTCATCGTGGGCACGCCGCACATACAGCGGCAGCACTCCCGGCACCGCCGCCGTCACATCGACGGGCCGATGCACCTCCCACTCACCGAACGCCTCCTCATCCCGCAGCTCGGCCACGAACCGGCCACGGACAGGCACCTGCTCCTCGGGAGTGCCCGCCCCCCGACGGCCGGGACGGCCACCACGCCGCTGCCGCCGTTCCTCAACCGCCGCCTCCCACAACCTCGCCCACCCTGCAGGAGCACCCGCACGGCCCGCCTGACGAGCCTGCCGGGCGAGACCGACGACCAGGAACTGCACCACCGGCTGCCGAGACGGTACAGACCGGCCCGCCAGCCAATCACTCAACGAGGACGTACTCAGCACAACGGGCGGCTGCTGCAGCCTGCCCTGACGCACCAGCGCCGACAGGGTGGGCGCACCCGCCCTTTCGTACAGAGCCTTCAGCATGGCCGCGAAAACCCGCACAGCCGCGCCCTGTTCCACCGCACCCCTCCCCGCACCATCCGCCCACCCACGCACCGGAAAACCCGCCGCAGGGGCCCTGGCCAGCGTAGACGCCTTCCGACCGCCATCCAGGACATCGCCGGAAACCCGCCGGACGAGCGCCAATAGGGCCACTAAGGACTCCGCTGCACAGGCGGATCCCACCCCAAGGAGGCCCCAACCTTGTTCCACCACTTGCTCGCCCTGCTCAACAGCCCCTTCATCACGACGTTGTTGGCCACCCACTCGCTCACCGTCGCCGGACTTGCCCTGACCGCCGTATGCGCTCCGACCGCCCGCCGCCGGCAGGCGGCTCTCAGAACCCTGGCCGTGCTGCTCGGCCGCCTGCCGCGTCGCCGCCTCTGAAGTAATGCCCCCGCTCAGGAAGGTGGTTCCTCGCCACTCGGAGGCCAGGAACCACCTTCCTCGGGCCGAGCAAGCCTTTAGCTACTGGCAGCGAGGAGAGACGAAGCTCCCAGGTGACTCGACAAGGGCCACTCATCGATGCCACACCCACATGGCGCCGCCAGGCGCTATTCCCCTCCATCGAGAAACAGCCGCACCCGGAACCACAACACACAAAGCACCCTAGGAAACTGACGTTCACTCAGTCCGGCGACAGCCGGACACCACCCATTCCAGCTCCGCGTCAGGGGAGCGCAGGCAAACTCAATATCTGTGCAACCACCGAGTTATGACATCACCGGCGCCGCCAGGCGCTCGGGTGCCGACAACTCTTCCCCTCCCTCCCCGTCAGGGGAGGGGCCATCACCTCTTCCCGGTCCTGCCGCCAGGCAGGACGAC
>NZ_JABWDV010000420.1 GCF_013362995.1 Streptomyces sp. TRM64462
GGCCGCACCTGGCGGGAGGACGCGGGCAGCGTGATGCCGGGGCGTTCCGCCGCCCGGCCCGCGCCGGCCGGGTTCGTCCCCGTGTTCGTGGCCGTACGCGCGCTCGGGCCCGCGTTCGTGCCGGTCGTGCCGGTCGCCGTGCCTCCGCCTCGGCGGCGGCTGTTGTCCGTACCGGCCGCCGATGCCGACTGGCCGCCCGCCGGTGAGCGCAGCGGCGTGACGCTGTTGCCGGAGCCGTCGCCCCGGGCGTCGACGACCGTCGCCGCCGGCAGCGCGCCGCCCAGGGCGATCGCCGCGAACGACACCGCGCTGGCCGCGGCGAACGCGAATCTCCGGCCGCGCCACGGCGACCGCTCGGCCTCCGCGCGGCCCACCTCGTGGATGCGGAACCCCGACCCCGTACGGCCGCCGCCCGGTGGCACGTAACCGAAGCCGCCTTCGGGTCTCACGCCGAAGACGCCGGCGGCGAACCGCTCCTGCCCGACGGCGGTGCCGCCGGGTCCTGGCCCGGTGCCGGGCCGGGGTCCGATGCCGGGCTCTCCGGGACCGAGTGCACCGGCGCCGAAGAGCCCGCCGGGGCCTCCCGGGCCGTCGCCGTCCGTTCCGTCGCCCCCGGGCAACCCCTGGAGGCGGGCGAGCAGCCCCGCGGGCGGGGGCGGCGGCGGGGACTCGGCGAAGAAGCTCTTCACGCGGCGCTGGGCGTCGGCCTCGGCCTTGCAGCGGGCGCAGGTCGCCAGATGGGCGAGGACCCGCTCGCGCGCGTCGTGACCCAGCTCGCCGTCCACGAGGGCGGCGAGCCGGTCCCCCAGATGGTGTTCCGCGGGGGTCGGACGTGTGCCACTCACGCGGCTCCGCCCTCCCCGCCCACGGCGACGAACGTGCGCTGATCAGCGACGACGCGCTGCTCGGCCCGCGCCTCGGGCGAACGGTGCTTGAGGGCCTTGCGCAGATGGGAGCGGCCGCGGTGGATGCGGCTGCGGACCGTGCCGAGCTTCACGCCGAGCGTCGCGGCGATCTCCTCGTACGACAGCCCCTCGATGTCGCACAGCACCACGGCGGCGCGGAACTCCGGGGCCAGCGTGTCCAGGGCCTGCTGGACGTCCGCGTCGAAGTGCGTGTCGTGGAAGACCTGCTGGGGCGACGGCTCACGGCTGGGCAGCCGCTCCGCGGCGTCCTCGCCGAGCGCGTCGAACCGGATGCGCTGCTTGCGGCGCACCATGTCCAGGAACAGGTTCGTGGTGATGCGGTGCAGCCAGCCCTCGAACGTGCCGGGCGTGTACGTGGACAGCGAGCGGAAGACGCGGACGAAGACCTCCTGCGTGAGGTCCTCGGCGTCGTGCTGGTTTCCCGTCAGGCGGTAGGCGAGGCGGTAGACGCGGCCACTGTGCGTGCTGACGATCTCCTCCCAGGTGGGAGGAGCCCACGCCTGCGATTCCGCATCCGATGCGAAGGTCGCCGTGGTGGCTGCGGTCTCGGTGTGGGTACGGTCAGCGGTGTCGGTCACGGATTTCGGCTCACCCGCCGACCTGAGAAAGCGCCGAAGCCTCAGCGCTCCTCCCCGATCCACAGGCGCAGCCGCACCTCCCCTGTCGGCTCTGGTGGTGTCCAGTGGAGCCCCTACCATAGCCACCTCGCCCGTTAGCTCCGGATAAGAATCTTTACGTTCATTTGGGACCGACTTCGGGTCTTGATCCACCTAGCCGCCCAAGTGGTCCCTTCACCTCTTCCCAACGCTCGGTCCCATCTGCGGGTTCCCGCCCCCGAGCGGCTACAGTCACGGTTGCCGACTAGGGGAACAGGAGAGGGTCATTACCGCCAACCGGCAGACGAGCTGGGCGTTCGCCGACGCCTTTGTCGCCGAGGACGAAGCGCTGCGCTGGGCCCGCGACCGGGCCCGTGAGGCAGGGCTGCCCTCGGTGTCCCCGGGCACCGGCGCCGCGCTGCGGCTGCTCGCTGCCACGGCGGACGCCAAGGCCGTGGCGGAGATCGGCACCGGAACCGGGGTGTCCGGCATCTACCTGCTCCTGGGCATGCGCCCGGACGGCGTGCTGACCACCGTGGACCCCGAGCCCGACCGGCAGCAGTTCGCCCGGCAGGCGTTCCGCGCGGCCGGCTTCGCGGGGAACAGGGCGCGGTTCATCCCCGGCCGTGCCCTGGACGTGCTCCCGCGCCTCGCGGACGGCGGTTACGACGTGGTCTTCTGCGACGGCGACCGCACGGAGTACCCCGAGTACCTCGCTGAATCGTTGCGCCTCCTGCGCCCCGGGGGGCTGGTGTGCTTCGAGGGGGTCTTCGCGGACGGCCGTACGGTCGACTCGGCGGCCCAGCCGGACGAGGTGCTGACCCTGCGCGAACTGCTGCGCACCGTGCGCGAGGCGGAGGAGCTGGTGCCGTCGCTGCTGCCGGTGGGCGACGGGCTGCTCTGCGCCGTACGCCGCGGCTGAGCCGTACGGCCGCCGCGAGGCCGCGTCCGGCGGATCATGCCTGCGCGACACCCACGCGGCGCCCGCTGCGCAGCGCCCCGCGCAACGCGGTCGCCCCGGCGCGGTGGAGTGCACCACGCCGGGGCGACCGGGGAAAACATGAGTGTCGGTCGTCAGCCGACAACCTTCTTCAGCGCGTCTCCGAGGGCCTCGGCCTCATCCGGGGTCAGCTCGACGACGAGCCGACCGCCGCCTTCGAGCGGAACGCGCATGACGATGCCCCGCCCCTCCTTGGTCACCTCGAGCGGGCCGTCGCCCGTCCGCGGCTTCATGGCCGCCATGCTCGTTCCCCTTCCTGAAACCAGCTCATCGATCAGCCGATGGCCCTGCCTGTGGAAGGGCACGTACCGGCATCGAACACATTGCTTCCAGGTCATTATCCCGCATGGCGACACCGGATGACCAACATCGGGCCGCATCGCTTCCGCAACGCGATCGCGCAAAACGGCCCAATTCGGGGATCGGCCTGCGATACTTCGCCGCCGCAGGCCCTGGCCCGCCGTGCCATTGTTTGACGCAGGTCACATGCCCGAGCCGGATGATCTCCGCCATGCTGGGGCGGAAACCGGTGCGGAACACCCCCGCCGGAGCCGCGACGAAGGGGACCTGCCATGGCCGACACGGTGCTGTACGAGGTGAGCGACGGGCTCGCGACCGTCACGATCAACCGGCCCGACGCCATGAACGCGATGAACACCGAGGCGAAGGTGGCTCTGCGGGACGCCCTGGAGACGGCCGGCGCCGACGCGGGCGTGCGCGCGGTGCTGCTGACCGCCACGGGGCGGGCGTTCTGCGTGGGCCAGGACCTCAAGGAGCACGTGGAGAACCTGGGCGGTGACGAGCCCATGCGTACCGTCCGTGAGCACTACAACCCCATCGTGCGGGCCATCACCGGGATGCCGAAGCCCGTGGTGGCCGGGGTGAACGGGGTCGCGGCGGGCGCCGGCTTCGGGTTCGCGCTGGCCGCGGACTACCGGGTGGTGGCGGACACCGCGTCGTTCACGACCGCGTTCGCCGGGGTGGCGCTCAGCGCCGACTCGGGCATGTCGTGGACGCTGCCGCGCCTCGTGGGGGCGAGCCGGGCGGCGGACCTGCTGTACTTCCCGCGGTCGGTGTCGGCGCAGGAGGCGTACGAGCTGGGCCTGGTCAACAAGCTCGTCCCGGCGGCGCAACTGGCCGAGGAGGCCGCCGGTGTCGCGCGGGCGATGGCGGCGGGGCCGACGGTGGCGTACGCGTCGATCAAGGAGTCGATGGCGTACGGGGCGGGGCGCGGACTGGGCGAGGCGCTGGAGAAGGAGGACGAGATGCAGACGCGGGCGGGGGAGTCCGAGGATCACCGGATCGCGGTGGAGGCGTTTCTGGCGAAGGCGAAGCCGCGGTACGTGGGGCGGTAGCTGTTCGGGGGCTGGGGTGGGTGGGACGCTGCACGCTGGTGGGTCCGCTGTGCCCACCCGTTCCGCCCCAGGCGGAACGCATGCCCACAGCGGACGCGGCCGGTCGGGCGCAGTGGTCAGGGGCGGGCGGTGCAGTCTTTGAGGTGGTCGTTCACCAGGCCGCAGGCTTGCATCAGGGCGTAGGCCGTGGTGGGGCCTATGAACCGGAGGCCGCGCTTCTTCAGGGCCTTCGACAGGGCCGTGGACTCGGGTGTGACCGCCGGGACGTCCGCGAGGGTTCGGGGGGCCGGGCGGGTGGTGGGGTCCGGGGCGTGGGACCAGATCAGGGCGTCCAGGTCGCCGGGCGACCAGTCGGCCAGTACGCGCGCGTTGGCGAGCGTCGCGTCGATCTTGGCTCGGTTGCGGATGATGCCCTCGTCCGCGAGGAGGCGCTCGCGGTCCGCTTCCGTGTAGCGCGCCACCGCCGTGATTGTGAAGTCGGCGAAGGCGCGGCGGAAGCCCTCCCTGCGGCGCAGGATCGTGATCCACGAAAGGCCGGACTGGAAGGCCTCCAGGGCGAGGCGTTCGAAGAGCGCGTCGTCGCCGTGGACCGGCCGGCCCCACTCCTCGTCGTGGTACGGCAGGTAGTCCGGCGTGGATACGCCCCAGGGGCAGCGCAGGGCGCCGTCCGGGCCCGGTACGGCTCCGCCCGGCGTGGTCATCGGGGCTCGTCCCAGTCGTTCCTGCCCTCGTCGCGCGGCGGCTGCTCCGGGCGCTTCTCGAAGAGGTCCGTGCCGCCCACCGCCGTCGCCTGCGCCCCGGCCAGGGCGGCCTCCAGTTCCGCGATGCGGGCGTCGCGCTCCGCGAGTTCGGCGGCCAGCCGGTCGAGTACGTCGTCGACGTCGACCATGCGGTAGCCGCGGGGCGCCATCGGGATCCGCAGCGACTCCAGGTCGGCGCGGGTCACCGGGCGGGACGTCGGCAGCGGGTCCACCAGGTGTTCCGGCGCCGCATCGGGCAGCACCTCGTTCTCGCCGCCGCCGATCACCGCGAGGGTCACCGCCGCCACCACGACGACCATCGCCACAGCCAAGAACCAGAACACAGCGCGCCTCTCAGGGACCGGAAACATGGAGCGTAAAACGTCCGGTGCCGATCGTGCCATGTGGCCGCGACGGTTAGGGTCGCAGGGACGTCACGCGAGGAGGACATTCGGGATGCTGCGCCTGGGACGACGCGAATTCGACCGGCACGAGCCGGTGATCATGGCGATCGTGAACCGGACCCCGGACTCCTTCTACGACCAGGGCGCCACGTTCCGCGACGAGCCCGCCCTCGCGCGCGTGGAGCAGGCGGTGGCCGAGGGCGCCGCGATCGTCGACATCGGCGGGGTCAAGGCCGGGCCCGGCGAGGAGGTCACCGCCGAGGAGGAGGCGCGGCGGACGGTGGGGTTCGTCGCGGAGGTGCGGCGGCGGCACCCGGACGTGGTGATCAGCGTCGACACCTGGCGGCACGAGGTCGGTGAGGCCGTGTGCGAGGCGGGCGCGGACCTGCTGAACGACGCGTGGGGCGGCGTCGACCCGAAGCTCGCGGAGGTCGCGGCGCGGTACGGGGCTGGCCTTGTGTGTACGCACGCGGGCGGGGCGGAGCCTCGTACGCGGCCGCATCGGGTCACGTACGAGGACGTGATGGCGGACATCCTGCGCGTGACGGTGGGTCTCGCGGAGCGGGCGGTGGCGCTGGGGGTGCCGCGGGAGTCGGTGCTGATCGATCCGGGGCACGACTTCGGGAAGAACACGCGGCATTCGCTGGAGGCGACGCGGCGGTTGGGGGAGATGGTGGGGACGGGGTGGCCGGTGCTGGTGTCGTTGTCCAACAAGGACTTCGTGGGGGAGACGCTTGACCGGCCGGTGAAGGAGCGGGTCGTGGGGACCCTGGCCACCACCGCGGTGTCGGCGTGGTTGGGGGCGCAGGTGTACCGGGTGCATGAGGTCGCGGAGACGCGGCAGGTGGTGGACATGGTGGCGTCCATCGCGGGCCACCGCCCGCCGGCGGTCGCCCGCCGGGGCCTGGCGTAGGGCGCGCCGTTGTCGCTGAGGCGCGACTGCAGCCGCCGCTGCGGGCAGGCGTTCCGCAGGGCGATGGGGGTCCCCCCTGCTCGAGCGAAGCCGAGAGCTTGGGGGAGGGTGGGCACAGCGGACCCACCAGCGTGCAGCGACCCGACGGCCCCAGCCCCACGACGGCCCGGTGGGGGCTGAGCTTGCGGGGCGGGCTCCCGCATGGGGTCCCGTTGTGCCCACCCGTCCGGCCCTGCGGGACGCCTGCCCACAACGGGAGGCCCTTGTCGCGGCCAGCGCCTAGCGGCCGGCTTCCTTGCTGACCAGGGCTACAGCCTCCTCCACGTCGTCCGTGACGTGGAAGAGCATCAGGTCGCGTTCCGCGGCCTTGCCCTGGGCGATCACTGTGTCGCGGAGCCAGTCCACCAGGCCCGACCAGTAGGCCGTGCCGAAGAGGACGATGGGGAAGCGGGTGACCTTGCGGGTCTGGACGAGGGTGAGCGCCTCGAAGAGTTCGTCCAGGGTGCCGAGGCCGCCCGGGAGGACCACGAAGCCCTGGGCGTACTTCACGAACATCGTCTTCCGCACGAAGAAGTAGCGGAAGTTGATGCCGATGTCGACGTGCGGGTTCAGGCCCTGCTCGAAGGGCAGCTCGATGCCCAGCCCGACCGAGATGCCCTTCGCCTCGCGCGCGCCCTTGTTCGCGGCCTCCATCGCGCCCGGGCCGCCGCCCGTGATGACCGCGAAACCGGCCTCCACCAGGGCCTTGCCGAGTTGGACGCCCGCCTCGTACTCCGGCGTGCCGGCCGGTGTGCGGGCCGAGCCGAATACGCTGATCGCGCTGGGCAGTTCCGCGAGGGCGCCGAAGCCCTCGACGAACTCGGACTGAATGCGCATGACCCGCCACGGGTCGGTGTGGACCCAGTCCGAGTCGCCGGCGGTGTCCAGGAGGCGCTGGTCCGTCGTGCCGGGCTGGACCTGTTCCCTGCGGCGGAGCACCGGGCCCAGCCGCTGCTCCGCCAGTGCTCGCAGTCCCTCGGCCTCGGGGTTCCCCATGATCTGCTCCCTCCGCTGAACATCGTTTGCTGGGGTCAGCGTAGGGCGGGGAAGGTGACCGGTGGCGAAATTACGGTGGTCGGACCGGGATCGGTCAGGCGGTGAGCCAGTCGTACAGGCGGCGCTCGCAGTGCGTGATCCGGTCGACGGCCACGTGCTCGTCGCGCTTGTGCGCGAAGATCGGGTTGCCGGGGCCGTAGTTGACCGCGGGCACACCGAGGGCGCTGAAGCGGGACACGTCGGTCCAGCCGAACTTGGGCTGGGCTGTGCCGCCGACCGCCTCCATGAACGCCGCGGCGGCCGGGTGCGAGAGGCCGGGCAGGGCGCCGCCGGTGTGGTCGTCGACCACGAACTCGTCCACGCCGCAGTCGGCGAAGACCTCCCGTACGTGCTTCTCGGCCTCCTCCATGGTGCGGTCGGGGGCGTAGCGGAAGTTGACGACGACGGTGCAGTCGTCGGGGATGACGTTGGTGGCGACGCCGCCCTGGATGCCGACCGCGTTGAGGCCCTCGTGGTACTCCAGGCCGTCGATCACCGGGCGGCGCGGCTCGTACGAGGCGAGGCGGGCGAGGACCGGGGCCGCGGCGTGGATGGCGTTGGAGCCCATCCAGGAGCGGGCGGAGTGGGCACGCTCGCCGGACATCTTGAGGTGGACGCGCAGGGTGCCCTGGCAGCCGCCCTCGACCTGGCCGTCCGACGGCTCCAGGAGCACGGCGAAGTCGCCTTCGAGCCACGCAGGGTGGTTGGCGGCCACATGCCCGAGGCCGTTGAGGTGTCCGGCGACCTCTTCGTTGTCGTAGAACACGAAGGTGAGGTCGCGGTTGGGCGCCGGGACCGTGGCGGCGATACGGAGCTGGACGGCGACGCCGGACTTCATGTCGGAGGTGCCGCAGCCCCACAGGATGCCGTTCTCGTCGAGGCGGGACGGCACGTTGTCGGCGATGGGCACGGTGTCGATGTGCCCGGCCAGGACGACCCGCTCGGCGCGGCCGAGCCGTGTGCGGGCGACGACGTTGTTGCCGTACCGGTCGACGGTGAGGTGCGGGAGGGTCCGCAGGGCCTGCTCGATCGCGTCGGCCAGGGGCTTCTCGGTGCCGCTGACGGACGGGAAGTCGACCAGCGCGGCCGTCAGCGCGGGGCCGTCCTGCGTGAGGTCGAGCGCCGCGTACGGGGCCGCGTGCGGGGCGGTCTGCGGGGCGGTCCGCGAGGTGTCCGGGGTCGCGTCGGGGGTGGCGTCGGTCGTGGCGTCAGGCATGTGCCGAGCCTATCCCGGCCCCTTGTACGGTGGGCCCGTGTCCAAGTCCGACGCTTCGAACGCCAGATCCCCCCGCTCGCCGCGCCGTTACGCCCGTCGTGTCCGGGTCGCGGCCGGATTCGCCGTTCTGCTGTCCGTCGTCGGATATGTGGCGGTCCGGTACGAGACGGGTGGCCGGGGTGCGCCGGGGTGCACGGTGGGCAGCGGCGGCCACACGTACCACCTCACGCCGGAGCAGGCGGGGAACGCGGCGACGATCTCCGCGGTCGGCACGTCCAAGGGCATGCCGGAGCGGGCGGTGACGATCGCGCTGGCGACCGCCCTGCAGGAGTCTGCGCTGCGCAACATCGAGTACGGCGACCGGGATTCGCTGGGCCTGTTCCAGCAGCGCCCGTCGCAGGGGTGGGGTACGGAGCGGCAGATCATGGACCCCGTGTACTCGGCGGGCGCGTTCTACGACCACCTCGCGAAGGTGCCGGGGTACTCGCGGCTGCCGCTCACCGTGGCCGCGCAGCGCGTGCAGCGGAGCGGGTTCCCGCAGGCGTACGCGAAGCACGAGCCGGACGCGGCGCTGCTGGCCGCCGCGCTGACCGGGCGGGCGCCGGCGTCCCTGACGTGCACGACCCTGCTGGGCTCGAAGACCGGGGACGTGACGCAGGTGCGGAAGGCCCTGGCGCGCTCGTTCGGCACGGGCGTCCTGGGCGCGGACGGCGCCGAGGGTACGGATGGTACGGACGGGGCCGTGGAGGACGGCAAGGGCTCGGCCGGCGGCGGCAGCGGTACGGGCGGTACAGGCGGTACCGGCGGTACGGAGAGCGGCTCACCCGCCCCGGACGGCTCGTCCGCCCCCCGCGCCGCCGACGTCGTCACCGTCCCGGTCCCCGCGCCGGTCGGTTCGTCGGGCCCCGAGGGCGCGGTGGGCGACACGGACGACGACGGGCGCGGTTCGCGGCGCGGCTGGGAGGTCGCGCAGTGGGCGGTGGCCCAGGCGGAGACGCTGCGGCTCACGGAGGTCGCGTACGCGGGGCGGGTATGGAGCGCCAGGCTGCCGGCGCTGGGCTGGCGCGAGGTGCCGTCCGGCGAGGAGCCGGCGGGCACCACGGACGTCGTCATCCGCGTCGCGCGCTAGGTCGCGTCCGCCGGCGGCGCGCACACCATCACCGCATCGTAGTCGACTCTGATCACAGAGTAATCACGGCGCACTCGCACACCATTCGCGCATCCGTACCGGAATTCACCGATCCGAGGCACGTCACCCCCGCCCGGCACCCCTTGGACCGACCAGGTCCAGCCACTCCCCCGCATCGCCCGTTTCCCTTGCGACGGCGGCGGAGTGACGGTTCTTCACGACTCCGGAAAGCCGTTTGTTTGCCCGGATTTGGGTGGAGCGGATCATGGGTCGCATTGCCAACTCTTTACCTCGGCTCACCGCAACCTTCCCCGCCCTCCGACCGGTTGTCACAGCGTCCGATCGTCGGACAGGCATCACAGCCCACACGATCTCTTCCCCGTCGAAGGAGCATCATGACCCTCCCCCTGACCCGCCGGATCGCCAGTGCCGCGCTGCTGACCGCAGCGGGAGCGGCCTCCGTGGTCGGTGCGGCCGGCTCCGCGAGCGCCGTGGACCTTCCCCAGAACACCGACCTGGCCGGTGGCCTGAGCGCCCTCGACACGGGCGCGGTGACCGACAAGGTCGGCGGCGCCGCGGAGACCGCCACCGACGCGGTGGGTGACGCGGGCAGCACGGCGGCCAAGAAGACCGTCCCGTCGGCGGCCAAGACCGCCGACAAGACCGCCAAGAAGACGACGCCGGTCGCGAAGAAGGCCGCGCACGACGTCACCAGGAGCGGCGGCGAGGTCGTCGGCGACGCGGCCGGTGCCGCCCAGGACACGGCGGGCGACACGGCCCAGGGCGGACTGCCGGGCGGCGACCTCGCGGGCGGCCTGCCGGGCGGCGGGCTCCCGGGTGGCGGCCTCGCGGGCGGCCTCCCCGGCGGCGGCCTCGGTGGCGGCCTGCCGGGCGGCGGCCTGATCGGCGGCATGCCGATCGGCGGCTGACGAGCAGCAGCACAGCGGAAGGGCCCGGGGAGCACCACTCCCCGGGCCCTTCCGCGTGCGTGCCGCCGCGGGCGGCGTGCTAGGTCGTGTCCGGCGGATCATGCCTGGGCCGCGTGGTCTGGCACGCACTCCCCCAAGCTCTCGGCTTCGCTCGAGCAGGGGAGACCCCAACCACTCCCTCCTCCGCCTTGCAGCCGCACGCACCAGACCCCGCTCACCAACCGCCGAGGCGAGGCCCCGCGATGCCGCCATGATCCGCCGGACACTCCCTAGCCCAGGCGCTTCGCCGCCGCCGCGACCCGCTCGTCCGTCGCCGTGAACGCGACCCGTACGAACCGCTCCCCCGCCGTCCCGTAGAAGTCGCCGGGCGCCACCAGGACGCCCAGCTCCGCCAGGTACCCGACCGTGTCCCAGCAGGGCTCGTCGCGCGTGGCCCACAGGTAGAGGCTGGCCTCGCTGTGCTCGATGCGGAAGCCGTGCGCCACCAGGGCGGCCCGCAGCCGCGCTCGCCGCGCCGCGTACCGCTCGCGCTGCTCCCGCACATGCGCGTCGTCGCCCAGCGCGGCGACCGTCGCGGCCTGCACGGGCGCGGGCGTCATCATGCCGCCGTGCTTGCGGATCTGGAGCAGCTCGCCGAGCACGGCCGCGTCGCCCGCGAGGAACGCGGCGCGGTAGCCGGCCAGGTTGGAGCGCTTGGACAGGGAGTGGACGGCGACGATCCCCTCGTACGAGCCGCCGCACACGTCCGGGTGCAGTACGGAGACGGGGTCGGCCTCCCAGCCGAGCTCCAGGTAGCACTCGTCGCTGAAGACCAGCACGCCGTGCTCGCGCGCCCAGGCGACGGTCCGGGTCAGCTCGTCCTTCGCGAGGACCTTGCCGGTCGGGTTGGACGGCGAGTTCAGCCACAGCAGCTTCAGCCCGGCCGGGTCCAGCTCCGTCGGGTCGTCGTAGACGACGGGCGTGGCCTGGGCGAGGCGGGCGCCGACCTCGTACGTCGGGTAGGCGAGGCGCGGGTAGGCGACCTTGTCGCCGGGGCCGAGGCCGAGCTGCGTCGGCAGCCAGGCCACCAGCTCCTTGGAGCCGACCACCGGCAGGACGTTGGTGTGCGCGACACCCCGCGCGCCGAGCCGCCGCTCGCACCAGCCGGTGAGCGCGTCGCGCAGCGCGGCCGTGCCCCAGACCGTGGGGTAGCCGGGCGAGTCCGCCGCGTCGACGAGGGCCCGCCGGATCAGCTCGGGGACCGGGTCCACCGGGGTGCCGACCGACAGGTCGACGATGCCGTCGGGGTGTGCGGCGGCCGTCTTCTTGTACGGCTCCAGCTTGTCCCAGGGGAAGACGGGGAGACGGGACGAGACTCCGGACACGGTGCGGTGCTCACTTTCTCGTGCGTGCCGCGGGCTGCGGCAGAAACGCGGCGGTCCCGTACAGCGGAAGAACCGTACGGGACCGACGACAACAGATAAGCGATCAGATCAGCCGTTCTGCGGCGGCAGGGCGGCGATGAAGGGGTGGTCGCGCTCGATCAGACCGAGCTTGGAGGCACCACCGGGCGAGCCGAGCTCGTCGAAGAACTCGACGTTCGCCTTGTAGTAGTCCTTCCACTCCTCCGGAGTGTCGTCCTCATAGAAGATCGCCTCGACCGGGCAGACCGGTTCGCAGGCCCCGCAGTCGACGCATTCGTCCGGGTGGATGTACAAGGACCGCTGGCCCTCGTAGATGCAGTCGACGGGGCACTCCTCGATGCACGCCTTGTCCTTCACGTCGACACAAGGCTGCGCGATGACGTAGGTCACGCTGTCGTTCCTCCTTGGTAGGGCTGTGCTCTGCGCGGGAGCGCGGCGTCGTCGATGCCCGCACCTAGTATCTCCGTTCTTGGAGACGATCCGAACAGGAGGGGCGGACAGAGCTGTGGAGTTCACTGCTGGCGGACGCCTGGAGGTCCAGATCACCCCGTCTGACGTGGGGAAACGCGTATCTGTCCGCCGGGTGGGCGACCCCGGCTCCGGCGCGGGGTCGTTCACGGACACGGTCGGCGTTCTCACATCATGGGACAAGGGTGTGCTGCTGATCACACGAAGGACCGGTGAGACCGTCCGTATCGCGGAATCGTCGCTGGTCGCGGGCAAGGTCGTGCCGTCCGCGCCGGCGCGCCGGCGGGGTCCGGCGGCGGGGTTCGATGAGCTGGCGCGGGTCCAGGCGCGGGCGTGGCAGCCGCTGGAGAGCGAACCACTCGGAGAGTGGACACTGCGCGCGGCGCGCGGGTTCACCCGGCGGGCGAACTCGGTGCTCGCCGTCGGCGACCCGGGTCTGCCGCTGGACGACGCGCTCGCCCGGGTCCGCGCCTGGTACGGGGCCCGGGGCCTGCCCGCGTACGTCCAGGCGTCGACCGGGGCCGAGGGCACGCAGGAGCGGCTGTGCGCGGCGCTGGAGCAGCGCGGGTGGGTGCGCGAGGTGACGACGGAGGTACGGATCGCGGGGCTCGCGCCGGTCGCGGACCAGGCGGTGGGGGCCGACGACCTGGCGTCCGTGACGCTGGCCCGGGTGCCGGACGAGGCGTGGCTGCGGCGTTACCAGCGCGTGGGCGAGCCCGGCCCGCATGTGCGCGCGGTACTGACAGCCGGGCCTTCGGTGTGGTTCGCCTCCATAGCGGGCGAGGGGGACGTGCCGGCCGCGATCGGGCGGTGTGTGGTGGACGGACGCTGGGCCGGGTTCATGGCGGTGGAGGTCGACCCGGCGTACCGGCGGCGGGGGCTGGCGAAGGCGGTGATGGTGGCGCTGGCGGCGCGGGCGCTGGAGGAGGGCGCGTCGGCGGCCTGGCTCCAGGTGGAGTCGGACAATGACGCGGCGCGGGCGCTGTACGACGGGATGGGCTTCGCGGTCCATCACCGCTACCACCACTTCCGGGCCGTGTGAGCGGGGGTGAGCGGGTACGTGACGCGTATGCACGAGTGGCGCCGGAGGTTCGCCGACGAGGCCCGCGAGGAACGGCCCGACCTCGCGGAGCTGTGCCTGCTGATCGGCGCGGTGGCGGAGCCGGACCTCGGGCAGGCCGGGATGGACGCGGCCGAGGCCGAGCTGGACCGGCTGGCCGGGCTCCTGCCGTACGGGCCGAAGGACCCGCGCGCGTGGGCAGCCGCGCTGGAGCGGCTGCTCGGCGGGCGGTACGGGTTCCACGGGACGCCCGCGGACTACCGGCGGCTTGAGTCGTCGCTGCTGCACCAGGTGCTGCGGCGGCGCCGGGGGCTGCCGATCATGCTGTCGGTGGTGTGGACGGAGGTCGCGCGGCGGGCGGGGGCGCCGGTGTACGGCGTGGCGCTGCCGGGCCACTTCGTGGTCGGGTTCGGGGAGCCGGACGATCAGGTGCTGGCGGATCCGTTCGACGGGGGCCGGCTGCTGACGGGGGCGGACGCGGAGCTGCTGGTGGCCGGGGCGACCGGGGAGCGGTTGCGGCCGTCGATGCTGCTGCCGGCGGATCCGCTGGAGATCGTGCTACGGGTGCTGAACAACATCCGGGCGTGGGCGGCGGCGCGGCCCGAGCAGTCGGATGTGGCGCTGTGGGCGCTGGACCTGTCGCTGCTGCTGCCTTCGCATCCGGCGCGGTTGCGGTATGAGCGGGCGGAGTTGCTGGTGCGGCGGGGGGAGTTCGTGGTGGGGGCGGCGGAGATGGAGGCTTATGCGGAGGTGGTGGAGGCGGTGGAGCCCGCCGCGGCGGAGGCGGTCCGGGGACGGGCTCGGGCGGCGCGGGCGCGGCTGAACTAACGGCCGGTGGGGGCCGTGATCGCCGGGCCGGTCGCGTACGCGGCGAGCAGCCGGTCGTACTCGGCCTGGGTGACGGGGACGACCGTGCCGTGGCGGGGGCTGGACGGGAGGGCGTAGTTCTCGGACGGCGTCCAGGTGCCCGAGGCCAGGTCGGTGGTCTCGAAGGGGACATAGCCGCGGCCGCCGAACTCGTCGATGAAGAGGTACCACTTGTCCTCGGTGTTGGACTTGAAGACCGTGGGGCCCTCGCCCTGGTTGATCGTGCCCTTGCCGATGCAGTCGGCCACGAAGTCGTACGTCGTGGAGCGCAGGTCCGTGGCCTTCTCGGCGGTGATGAACTTGCTGCACGGGGTGGTGGAGGACGTGTTCCGCTCGTCCTTCGTGAAGCGGTAGTGGGTTCCGTCGTGGCGGATCACGGTCGAGTCGATCACGGAGTAGCCGGGGTCGTTCCACACCTTGGGCTCGCTGAAGGTGTGGAAGTCGCGGGTGGTCGCGTAGAGCATCTTGTTGTACGTGGTGCCCGTGTGGTCCGGGTCGTTCGCGGCGTACAGCTTCGAGGCCCAGAAGACGACGTACGCGCCGATGGTCTCGTCGTAGTACGCCTCCGGGGCCCAGGTGTTGCCGGCCGTGTCCGGGGCGACCCGGACGAGGCGCTGGTCCGTCCAGTTCACGAGGTCCGTGGACTCCCACACCATGATCGACTTGCTGCCGGTGCGCTGCACCTGGTCCCAGCTCCCGCTCGCGCCGCCGTGCATCCGCAGGTCGGTGGCGATCTGGTAGAACTTGTCGCCCTCCGGGGAGCGGACGATGAACGGGTCGCGGAGGCCCTTCGTGCCGAGGTCGCTGGTCAGGACCGGGCGGCCGCCGTTGAGTTCGCGCCAGTGGAGCGGGTCGTTGCCGCGGCTGAGGGCCATGCGGACCTGTTCGCCGTCGGCGGTGCCCTCGCCGGTGAAGTAGGTGAAGGCGTAGCCCGTGTATTTCTGCGGGCGGGGCAGTTCGGGGACCGTCGCGGTGAGGGCGCGGGCGGTACGGGCGGTGCCGCGGGCCACCGTCGCCGTGAGCGTCACCGTCGCGGTGCCCTTGCCGTGGCGGGGGCGGTGGACGATGCCCGTCGGATCGATGACGGCGGGGTCGCTCGACGCCCACGTCACCGTGGTGCCGTACGCGCCTTCGGCGGGGAGGGTCAGGTTGCCGCGTACGTCGTCGACGTTGCGCACGACGAGTTCGCGGGCCGCTTCGGCGGTGGCGCGGGCGTCGTCGTACTCGGCGTGCACGGTGACGGCGAACTGCTTGGTGCGGGACACGGCGGGCGCGGTTCCTCGGCTGACGGTGGCGGTGAGTGTGACGCGCGCGTCGGGCCGGCCGGGGGCGGGGCGCGTGACGCGGCCGGTGGTGGAGACGGTGGCCGGGTCGCTGCTGGCCCACGTGACGGCGGAGCCGCCCGCGGTCGTGGGGAGGGCGAGGTCCGTGGTGACGGCGGTCGTGTCACCGAGGTCCAGGGCGGCCGTGTCGGCGGCGACGCCCCGGGTGTTGGCGGGGACGGCGAGCGCGGCGGTCTCGTCAGGGGTGAGGGCCCGGTCGTAGATCCGGAAGTCGCGGATGCGGCCCTTGAACGGCTTGTCGGCGGCGTACAGGGACTTGCCGATGAGGTTGGCGGTGGTGGTGCCGCCGCCGATGGCGCCGGGCGTGAGCGTGACGTTCGCGTTCCGGGCGACCTCGACCCCGTCCTCGTACAGGACGGCGGTGCCGCCGCTGAGGGTGTAGTCGAGGTGCTTCCAGGTGTCGCGGGGCAGCTTGTAGGAGGTGGAGCGGCGGACGGTCTGCTCGGTGGACCAGTTCCCGGAGGCGAGGGAGGTGCGGTAGTGGTCGCCGGTGGTGAAGAGGTAGCCGTTGCCGTTGCTGCCGCTGGTGTTGCCGAGCCCGTAGAGGAAGTACGGGGTGCCCTGGTCGGGGGCGATGCGCACGTCGAGGGACACGGTGACGGCGTCGAGCCCGGCGAGGACGTTGTCGGGCAGCTCGACATACGTGTCGGTGCCGTTGAACCCGAGCCCCTCGGCGGCCCCGCCCCAGTCGGGTGCGCCGTGGACGGCGCCGTGGCGGGCGTTGCCCGAGGCGTCGGTCGCGGTGGCGCCGGACGCCTCGTCGAGCGCGTACCGCAGCACGAGCCCCTCCTCGGCCCCTTCGGCGGCGGTGGCGACGGGCGGCACCACGAAGGAGCCGAGCAGCAGCCCCGCCAGTGCGGGAACCAGCACCCTCCATGGACGCATGCGCCACCTGCCTCCCTCGACACACCATGTCGCGTGTGACTTTGAGGGATCCTGTGCGAACACGTGTGGATCGTCAATCGTCGTGACAGCGCGAAGGCGGACCGAAAATTTCGCCTGTTCGACGGCTCGGACCAGGGTCAGGCGTAGGGGTCGAAGGGGATGCCGGACGGCTTTGCCTTCTCCAGGTTGCGACCGAAGTTCGCGTCCTTCAGGGGAAAGTTGGCGCGGCCCCAGTCGGCATCGCCCAGCCGGTCGCGGAGCCAGGTGGCCGGGTAGCCGTTCCAGCCGACCAGGTCGACGTACTGCCACGCCTTGTAGTGGTTCTCCGGCTGCTCCCCGGCCTTCGCCAGCCGGAAGGCGTGGGTGCTCACCCCGTCCTTGTGGTAGACGATCTTGGCGTGGGTACCGCTCTCCCACGGAACCCGGCCGGCCGAGTACGTCGTGTAGCCGCCGTGCGCGGAGGTGGACACGTACTTCGCCTGGTCGTCCTGGACCCAGACCACGACGGACTCCCAGTCGTGGCGGTGGCCGCTCTCAATGTGGGCGACGGCCTGGTCCTTCTCGAAGTAGAGCGCGTAGACGATCCCGCACCAGCCGTTGTTGCACTTGGCGCGGGAGTAACCGTTGGCGTTGTCGAGGTCCGACTGGTCGCGACAGCCGCCACTGAGCGATCCAGTCGGCCTCAGGCCGCCGTTGAGGGTGCCGTCGGGGCCGATCGCCGGAGTGGGGTAGCAGCCGTCCGTGTCGTAGTCGTAGACCGGTTCGAACCGCCGCTCCAGCGCGTCGGCGTCGGCGGGCAGCGCCCTGGGCGGGGCGGCGAAGGCGCTGCCCGGCAGGGCGACGACCAGGGCGAGCCCGCCGGCCAGGGCGAGCAAGAAGGTGCGGACGCGCGCGTGCGTCTTCACTGCGGTCTCCTGTGCGGCCGCGGCATGCGGGAACACGACCAGGGAGGTGGCATGCACGCGTCATGCTCCTCGCGCGACGTTGAACCATCAAGAGCCGGAGGTGTGGCGGCGATGAACCGCCGGCCAACGATCCCGCGTCAGGTGGTGGGCTTCCGCGCCTCGAACAGGGTGCGGCTGCTGTGGGCCACGAACGGGCCCTCGGACTCGATCCGTTCGTGCAGCTCCTTCAGCCGGGGCAGGTACTCCGCCACGGAGAAGCCCGGCACCATCCAGATCACCTTCCGCAGGAAGTGGACGACAGCACCGACGTCGAAGAACTCCATCCGCAGCCGCTCGGTCCGCACGTCCACGATCTCCAGACCGGCCGCCTCGGCCTCGGCGCGCTCGGCGTCCGGGTGGCGCGCGCCGCGCACGTCCTCCGGCTGCTCGCCCAGGAAGAACTCCACCAGTTCGAAGACGCTCGCGGGCCCCACGTGCTGCGCGAAGTACGTGCCACCCGGCCGCAGCACCCGCGCGATCTCCTCGAAGTACGGCTTCACGGGGTGACGGCTCACGACGAGGTCGAACGCCTCGTCCGCGAACGGCAGGGGCGGCTCTTCCGGCGCGGCGACCACCACGGTGCCGAGCGGGTGCAGCAGGGCCGTGGCCTTGGCGACGTTGGGCGGCCACGCCTCGGTGGCGACACACAGCGGCGGACGCCGGGGGATGCCCGCGAGCACCTCGCCGCCGCCTGTCTGGATGTCCAGCGCGGCGGAGGCCCGTGCCATGCGCTCTCCCATGGATCGCTGGTACCCCCACGAGGGCCGGGCCTCGGTGGCCCGCCCCTCGAACCACGAGAAGTCCCATCCCTCGGTGGGCGCGGCGGCGGCCTCGGCGACGAGTTCCTCGAATGTGCGCGTTCCGGTCATGCGCCGATCTTCGCACCCCGGCGCGCCACCAGAGGCCTTCAGTCCAGGGCGTCGCCCCGTACGGCCCCGACGAACGCCACCCAGGCGGAGGCGCCGAAGACGACGGCGGGGCCGGTGGGGTTCTTGCTGTCCCGCACGGGGACGCGGGTGGGGCGGGCGGCGTCGTCGACTTCGAGGCAGGCGTCCGCCACGGGTCCGCTGTAGCTGGACTTGCGCCAGGCGTCGCTCACTTCGAGGCACTGACCGCTGTCCCCACCGCTGTGGCTGGACTTGCGCCAGTGCGGCAGCGCCGAGGCGTCCGGTATGACGTACTCATAGCTGGGCAGCATGCTCGTATTCCTTCGCGACGGACTTGATCAGAGCCAGAGACTCACGGTGCGACAGAGCGTCACCCAGGGCATGATCGTAAAGCGCCTGGCACTCCTGAACCAGTGAGGGCAGCTCCAAGACCCTGCCTGTCTGCAAGCCTTCCACGTACGCCACGGGTGGCAAGTCCTCGAACCACATCAGGGAGACAAAGCCCTCCAACAGAGCATGCGCGCCTGCGCTGTACGGGAGGACGTGAACCCTGATGCGTCGGCGGCGTTCTGCCAGGTCAAGGACGTGGTGGAGCTGCTCGGCCATGACCGCCGGGCCACCGATCGGACGGCGGAGAACCGCCTCGTCCAGCAGGTACCACACGCGCGGCAGGTCGAAGTTGTCGAGAATCCGCGCCCGTTCGAGGCGTGTGGCAAGGAGCCTGTCACGCTCCTCGTCACTCTTGGGCGGGTATCCAGACGACAGCACCTCGCTGGCGTATGCCCTGGTCTGGAGCAGGCCGGGCACCAAGTTGGGGGCGTACGTACGAATCTCCGTCGCCAACACCTCCAGCCGCAGCGCCTCCTCGAAGTGCTCGGCCACAGCCTTCCCGTCCAGCGTCGGGAGGAACCGTACGAAGATCCCGTCGGTGCCGAGCGCCTGGTCAAGGCGCTTGGCGTCCGGGAGCGTCGGGCGTCGGCGCCCGGACTCGAAGTGGGCGATCAGCGACCGCGAGAGGACCGCCAGCTCAGCCAAGGCCTGCTGCGTGAGCCCCGCCAGCTCCCTCCGCCTCCTCAGCTCCTCGCCGTACCGCTTCCGGGACTCCGGGTTGTCCTCGATGGCCATGAACAACTCCCCTCTGCTCCACCCGCGTTGTCACACGCGAACCCCTTCCGAGCGTAGCCAGCCCCACGTCACTCTGTGAGCGAATCGACACACAGAGCGAAAGTTGGCAGGTCATGGACACCCCCTTCCCGCCCGGTTCCTTCGTCGCGCACACCGCCACCGACGTCTATGGCCCCGGCAAGGTCCTCGACGAAGAGGGCATGGGCGACTGGCGACGCGTGCGGTTCGTGCACTTCGTGGCGAGCGTCCACGTGCGGGACCTGCGGGTCGACACGACCCGCGAGGCCGCCGATGTGGAGTTCTGGCTGGCGCACAAGAAGGCGAAGTACGGCGGGCAGTGGTGACGCGTTCGGACAAGACCCGGACAGGGCGCTGACCAGGCCGGACACGCGGCAGCCTGTCCGGGACAGGGATAGCGCTGTGCAAGCCGGTGCCCGTGCCCGCAGACTCGGGCTGCCCGGTCGGGCACCACACCGCACAGCCAACCTCCCAGGAGAGCTGTATGCCCATGCGTCAACGCATCGCCGCCATCGCGTTCTCGGCCGCCCTCGCCGCCGGCGCGATGAGTCTCGCCCCCGTGGCCCAGGCCCACGAGCTCGGGGCGACTTCCTGCTACGGCTACGCGAACAGCTACTACAAGCCCAGCGGTACGTACTGGCTCCCCGCGGGGCGCGTGTTCAAGACGTCGAACGCCTGCGCCGATATCAACATCAGGCCCAACACCAACCGCTATGTGAAGGTGTGCTTCGAGGTCGACGGCCGGCAGGAGTGCCAGGCGAACTACACGCTCGCCAAGGCCGGTCAGTGGAACGTGATCGCGCGGAACGTCCGGGACGGCGCCCGGTTCGCCTTCGAGTTCCGCTCGGACGCGAAGTCCACCGGGAGCTGGGCCGCATGACGCCGACGACGAAGCAGCGCGCCTGGCGGACCGCGGCCACGCTCACCGGGGCGACCACGGCACTGATGAGCCTCGGTGTCGCACTGCCCGCCCAGGCGCACGCCGCTCTGCGCTGCGAGACCCTGCGCGCCACCGTGACCAACTCCCAGGGGCTGGCAGGAGGCACCGTCCGAGCGACCGTCTGCAAGGCCGACAACGGAGACGCGCACTTCCACGAGGGCTACTACAACTACGTGCAGGACCACCAGCCCGACGGGACGGCGGCTCGCGCGTACGTCCGTGAGCGCTACGGCACGTACGGCCCCATCGGTGTGGACGACACGTCCACGTCCGGCGGCCAGTCCATCTCCTGGATGTCCAACGGAGCGGGCAACACGACCATCCGTGTGTACGTCTGCCTGGGGACGAAGAACCCGAACCAGAGCGGCGCTCGCTGCGCCTCCGACTACATGAGCTAGTGGCGCGTGCCGCACGCGCCGCTCTTGGTGGGGGCGGGGAAGCCTCCCCGCCCCCTCGCCTCAGCCCTGCGGGTTCGTCTCGATGGTGACCGTGCGGTCCTCCGGGGTCTTGCCGAGGAGGGCCTTCTGCAGGGCGCTGGCCACGTCGTCGGCCGACAGCTGGTGCTGCTTGCCGTCGCCCTTGGTGATCATCACGCCGTCGAAGACGCCCTCCAGGAGGCGGTCGATCGCCTTCTTGTCGTACACCTCGACCAGACGGCCGTCGACCGGCTTCATCGAGAGGATCTGCGGCAGCGAGCGCTGCGGGCCGAACTGGATCTGCCGGCCGCCCGCCTTGATCGTGACCAGGCCGGACATCGCGGGCTCCGCGAACTCCTTCATGGCCCGGTCGATCTCGGTCTGCGTGATCGTCGGCTCCTTGGTGACCACCGGCAGCGTGACGACCTTCGCGCGGCCCGTCTCGACCTGGGCGCGGTAGGCGTCACGTACGGAGATCATCGAGCGCGGTACGTCCAGGACCGTGCCCGCCTTGCCGGGGACGGCGACGACCTTGCCGGGCTCGAACTTGATCGTGCCCTCGCTGATCGTGCCGGAGCCGCCCGCCAGGTCGGCGAGGGCGACGCTCAGCTTCTCCTCGTCGACCGGGATGACCGGCTGGGCGACGCGCTCGGCGCCGAAGAGGGAGCCGATCACCGTGACCGGGTTGTAGTCGCTGCCCGCCGCCCCGCGGACCGTGGCCTGGCTGTCCAGGGCGAGGCCCGCCTTGTCCGGCGGGAGCGCCTGGTTCTTGCCGGCGACGGTGAGCTGGAGCGGCGTGGAGGCGCGCTGGCCGAGCGCCGCGTCGAGCTTCTGGACGGCCTCCTCCTTGGTGGAGCCGCCGATGTCGACGCCGAGGACGGTGGTGCCCTTCGGGACGTCGGAGTGGTTGAGGAGCAGGCCCGCGCCGTACGCGATGCCGACGACGACGAACAGGCTCGCGCCGAGAAGGACCAGCTTGGAGCGGCCCTTCTTCTTGGAACGCGGCGCACTCGGCGCGCGGGTCTCCGGGGGCGGCGTCGGCGTGGGCGCGGCGGGCGCGGGCTCGTCCAGTACGGGCGGGTACGCGTGCGCGTCGTAGGCGTCGGGGCCGGCCGCCTGGGCGGGGCCCGTCATCGGGAACGGTGACGGCTGCGGGGCGCCGCGGTCGTCCTGCGGGATCACCGGGATACCCGTCGTCAGCGTGTCGCCCGAGACGTGCGGCGGGGGGCCCGCCTGCGGGTTCTGCGGGTTCTGCGGTGTGAGGACGGCCGTGTCGTCGGACAGGTGCGGGAAGCCCTGCGCGGGCGTGCCGACCGGGTCGCCGCCGCCGTACGTGTCAGCGGGCGGTACGGGTGTCGTGCCGTACGCCGGGCCTGTCGTCGGGCCCGACGGGGCTTCGGGGCTGTCCGAGAAGTACGGCATGCCGGGGCCGCCCGGCCGCTGCCCCGGGGCCTGCGCGCCCGGGCCCCCCAGGCCCCCCGGGCCACCCGGCCCTCCGGGACCGCGCCCGCCGTCCAGGCCGTCCAGGCCGCTCGGGCGACGCGCACCGCCGGGACCGCCGGGGCCTCCCGGACCACCGGGACCGCCAGGGCCACCCGGGCCGCCGAGGCCACCCGGAGCACCCGCGCCGCCAGGCCCGCCCGTACCGTCCAAGCCGTCGAGGCCGCTCCTCGGGCGGCCCTGACCGCCGCCCGGGCCGTCCTGCGGCTTCGTCGCCGCGTACCCCGTACCGTTCGCGCCGAGGCCCGGGGTCTCGCCCGAAGGCGACGAGGGCGACGGCGACGGCGTCGCGGGCTTGCGCGGGGCGAACCAGGAGCTGGTGGACGCCTCCCGCTCCGCCGGCTTCGGCTCGGCGGCGTCGGGGCGGGGCGTCGCGCCCGTACGCTCCGCGGCGCTCTCCCGCCGCTCCGGCGCCGCGCCGCCGGAGCCCGCGCCGGAGCCCGCGCCGGTGTCCGCCGCCGTATCCGGCTTGTCGGACTCGTTCACCGGCTTGCGCACGACCACGGGCGGGATGGGCCGCGAGCCCGGAATGTTGATCCGGATGCGCGTCGTCAGCGTCGTCTCGGTCTTCGGCTCGTCCGGCTCCGCGGGGGCGGCGCCCCCGGCCGCACCGGCCGCACCGGCCGCGCCGGCCCCGGCGCCATCCTGGGAATGGCGCGTTCCGTACGGCGGTGTGCCCGAGGGGTACGCGGCTCCGCCACGCCCCTGGGGGCCGGAGGACGAGGTGTCAGTTTCACGACTCAAAGCAGGCTCTCCCGGTTGGCTCCGCCGCCCGCTCTCACACCCACGGGCGCCCGGCGGCGCGCACCACCATACTGGCCGCCGTCACCGCGCAACCCGCGACCGGGGGAACATCATCGGGCATTACGCTCCAAGTTCGGGCACGTCACTTGTCAAGTGGGCGCGCGGGCGGCCTCTGTTGCGGCACCATCGACAGGGTGGCGCAGATCACGGCGAGTGCCATACCGCCCAAGAGGTAGACGAGGTCGGCGATGCCGCCCCAGAACAGCTTGTCGCCCTCGTCGCGGCCGAGGCTCAGCACGACGACCGCCGCCAGCCAGCCCGCGCCGGACGTGACGACGCCCAACTGGCTGTCGGCGGCGCGCAGCCCGCCGTAGAAGAGGGCCGCCGTCGCGAGGAGGGCGAGGAGCAGCCCGCCGGGGAACCAGCCGCCCTGCACCAGGGCGCCCGCCGTGCCGACCAGCAGGCCGAGCAGCACGAGGGCGGTGTGCACGGCCGCCTTCACCGGGGTGCTCATGGTCGTGCTCATGGCGCCACCACCCCCGCGAACAGGTCCGTCTCCCGCTCCCCCGCCGGAGCGCCGGACTCGCCCCGCGCCAACTCGTAGTACTCCTTCGCGAAGACGGGCTGGCCCAGGTGGTTGGAGAGCGCGAAGAACGCGCCCTGTACGACGATCTGCGTGGCGTGCGCGCGCATCGCCGCCGCCTTGCGGTCCGCGTACGCCGTGCCGTCGATCTCCGTGGTGACGATCGCGTCGTCGACGACGCCCGGGACGTCACCGATGTCCGCGATGCCGGGGAAGCTCACGCCGGGTGCCGCCGCGCGCAGGGCGGCGAAGCGCTCCTCGGCGACCGGGCGCGGGACGCGGTTCCAGTAGATCTTGGCGATGGTGTGGGGCGCGCCGAGGCCGGGGTGGTACGTCGGGTCGGCGGCGAGGTCGGCCGCGCGCATCGCGACGCGGTGGGCCTGGATGTGGTCGGGGTGGCCGTACCCGCCGTTGTCGTCGTATGTGACGAGGACCTGGGGGCGGGTCTCCCTGATCACCTCCACCAGGTGGGCGGCCGCGTCGTCCACGTCCGTGTTCCAGAAGGCGCCGGCGCGGTGGTTCTGGGGCACGCCCATCATGCCGGAGTCGCGGAAGCGGCCGGGGCCGCCGAGGAAGCGGTGGTCGGTGACGCCCAGTTCCTTCATGGCGGCGGCGAGTTCACCGACGCGGTACGGCCCGAGCCGGTCGTCCCGGTCGGGCGCGAGATGGGCGAGGGCGGGCGGGATGACCTCGCCCTCCTCGCCCTGGGTGCAGGTCACCAGCGTGACCTGGGCGCCCTCGGCCGCGTACTTGGCCATGGTGGCGCCGTTGTTGATCGACTCGTCGTCGGGGTGCGCGTGCACCAGGAGCAGACGACGGGTGGGGAGATCCGTCATACGGACACCCTACGAGGTGTGTCCGGGGAGGCTCAGAACTTGAGGTTGCCGATCATGCCCGCCACGCTGGTGGTGAGCTGGCTGACCGTGGGGGCGATGGAGGAGCTCGCCAGATAGAAGCCCAGAAGCATGCACACCACCGCATGCCCGGCCTTCAGACCCGATTTCCGGATGAGCAGGAAGACGACGATCGCCAGCAGCACCACCGCCGAAATCGAGAGTGCCACGGCGGTTCACCTCCATACGGGTTCGGTCGGGAACGGGCAGCGCGCATGTGCCAGGAGGTTCATACCCACCTTGCGCTACGGATCATAACTTTCCGTTCCCAAGCATGGTTCGGTGCACGGCAGCATTGGGGGCGCACAACGCTGCTTTCGGCCAGTTGCTCGTGGGGGGCGGGTGGCGCAAGCGACCGGCCGGGGCGACATGGCAGCGCCCCGGCCGGTCAACGGCACCCGCACGGCCGTACGTTGAACAGTTTCCCGTGTCCGTATATCGGAACGGAGTCCTCCCGGTGACCTGCCTGTTACGCGGGCCGAGGCCCGGTCACGTCCGGGGGCTGCGGGGCGGGCACCGGGCCGGGTGAGGTCTCGCCGGGCCGGGGCGACGGCTCCCCGACGTGGCTCGTCGTCTCGCCGGGTACGACGTGGATCTCCTCCGCGAAGTGGCAGGCCGAGTAGTGGCGGGCCGGGCTGTCGACGTCCCGGAACACGGCCGGGACGGCGAGCAGCGGGATCTCCAGGGCGCAGCGCTCGCGGGCCTTCCAGCAGCGGGTGCGGAAGCGGCAGCCGGAGGGCGGGTTCGCGGGGGACGGGACGTCGCCGGAGAGCAGGATGCGCTCGCGGCGCTCGCGGGCCTCCGGGTCGGGCACGGGCACGGCGGAGAGCAGGGCCTGGGTGTAGGGGTGCGTGGGATGGTCGTAGATCTCGCTGTCCGTACCGGTCTCGACGATGCGGCCCAGGTACATGACGCCGACGCGGTCGGAGATGTGCCGGACGATGGACAGGTCGTGGGCGATGAAGACGTACGAGAGGCCGAACTCGTCCTGGAGGCGCTCCAGGAGGTTGACGACCTGGGCCTGTACGGAGACGTCGAGTGCGGAGACGGGTTCGTCGGCGACGATGACGCGGGGCTGGAGGGCGAGGCCGCGGGCGATGCCGATGCGCTGGCGCTGGCCGCCGGAGAACTGGTGCGGGTAGCGGTTGACGTGCTCGGGGCTGAGGCCGACGACCTCCAGCAGCTCCTGCACCTTGCGGCGGCGGTCGCCCTTGGGCGCGGCCTCGGGGTGGATCTCGTACGGCTCTCCGACGATGTCCCCGACGGTCATGCGCGGGTTGAGGGAGGTGTACGGGTCCTGGAAGACCATCTGGATGTCGCGGCGTACGGCCTTCAGGGCGCGGCCGGACAGGCGTGTGATGTCCTCGCCCTGGTAGCGGATCTCGCCGGAGGTGGGGCGCTCCAGGTTGACGAGCATCTTGGCGACGGTGGACTTGCCGCAGCCGGACTCTCCGACGATGCCGAGGGTCTCCCCGGGACGCAGGTCGAAGGAGACGCCGTCGACGGCCTTGACGGCGCCGATCTGCTTCTTGATGACGACGCCCTGGGTGAGCGGGTAGTGCTTGACGAGCTCCCGCACTTCGAGGATCGGCTCCTGCGTCTCAGCGCCGGCCATCGGCGGGCTCCTTGGGGATCGGCTCCTTGTTGACGGTCTCGCGCCAGAAGTGGCAGGCGCTGCGCCGGGTCTCCGACACCTCGTACAGCGGGGGGACGTCGGTGCGGCACACGTCGCGGGCGCGGGGGCAGCGCGGGTGGAAGGGGCAGCCGGACGGGATCGCCATGAGGCTCGGGGGAAGGCCCTTGATGGCGTACAGGTCCTGGCCCTTCTGGTCGAGGCGCGGGATGGAGTCCAGCAGGCCCTGGGTGTAGGGGTGGGCGGGGGCCTTGTAGAGGTCGTGGACGGGGGCTGTCTCGACGATGCGGCCGGCGTACATGACGGCGATGCGGTCGGCGACGTCCGCGACGACGCCGAGGTCGTGGGTGATGAGGATGAGGCCCATGCGCAGCTCGCGCTGAAGCTCCGCGAGCAGCTCCATGACCTGGGCCTGGACGGTGACGTCGAGGGCGGTGGTGGGCTCGTCCGCGATGATCAGGGCGGGTTCGAGGGCCATCGCCATGGCGATCATGATGCGCTGGCGCATGCCGCCGCTGAACTGGTGCGGGTACTGGCCGACGCGTTCCCGGGCGGCGGGGATGCGGACGCGGTCCATGAGTTCGACGGCCCTGGCGCGGGCGTCCTTGCGGGACATGCCGCGGTGGACGGTGAACATCTCGCCGAGCTGGTCGCCCACGGTGAGGACGGGGTTGAGGGACGACAGGGCGTCCTGGAAGATCATCGCCATCTCGGCGCCGCGGACCTTGCGCCGCGCGTCCTCCTTGAGGGTCAGCAGGTCGCGGCCCTGGAAGAGGACTTCGCCGTGGGTGATCCGGCCGGGCGGTGTGTCGAGGATGCCCATGACGGCCTGCGCGGTGACGGACTTGCCGGAGCCCGACTCGCCGAGGACGGCGAGGGTCTCGCCCTCGTCGACTGCGTAGCTGACGCCGTTGACGGCGCGGGCGACGCCGTCGCGGGTGTGGAACTCGACGTGCAGGTCGCGGACTTCGAGCAGCACGGCGGCTCACCTCAGCTTCGGGTCGAGGGCGTCGCGTACGGCGTCGCCGAGCATGATGAACGCGAGCACGGTGATGCTGAGGGCGCCCGCGGGCCAGAGCAGCATGTGGGGGGCGTTGCGGATCTGCGGGGCGGCGTTGGAGATGTCGATGCCCCAGGACACGGTGGGCGGGCGCAGGCCGACGCCGAGGAACGACAGGGTGGCCTCCAGGGCGATGTACGTGCCGAGGGCGATGGTCGCGACGACGATGACGGGCGCGACGGCGTTGGGCGCGACATGGCGCAGCAGGAGGCGTCCGCTGCCGGCGCCGAGGGAGCGGGCGGCCTGGACGTAGTCGTTCTGTTTGGCGGTGATGACGGAGCCGCGCGCGATACGGGCGATCTGCGGCCAGCCGAGCAGCACGATGAAGCCGACGACGGGCCACACGGTGGTGCTGGTGACGACGGACAGGAAGACGAGGCCGCCGAGGACGACGGGGATGCCGAAGAAGATGTCGGCGGTTCGGGACAGGAGCGCGTCGGCCCAGCGGCCGAAGAACCCGGCGAGGCCGCCGAGGAGGCTGCCGAGCAGGGCGGCGCCGAGGGTCGCGGCGACGCCTACGGTGATGGAGGCGCGGGCGCCGTGGACGGTGCGCGCGTACACGTCGCAGCCCTGGGTGTCGTATCCGAAGGGGTGGCCGGGCTCGGAGCCCGCTTGCGACTTGGACAGGTCGCAGCGGAGCGGGTCGGTGCTCGTGAGGATCTGCGGCCAGATCGCGATGAGCACGAGGAAGACGATGAGCAGCGCGGAGACGAGGAAGACGGGGTTGCGGCGCAGCTCGTGCCAGGCGTCGGTCCACAGGCTGCGGGGCCGTTCGCCGGGGCCGGGCGGGGTGCCTTCCGGGGTCGTGGGCTCGACCTCCGCCTTGTCGAGGGTCTCGGCCTCGCTCATGGCGAGGTCCATGGCGCCGCCGGCGCCGGTGGGTGCGATGACCTCGCGGGGGTTGTCGTAGGGGTGGGCGTGGTGGGGGCTGTGCGGGTTGGCGGGGTCGGTGATGCCGTTGGGGTCCTTGGGGTTCCGGGGGTCATTGGGGTGGTTCTCCGGAGGGTGGGGATCAGGCATAGCGGATCCTCGGGTCCAGGACCGCGTAGAGCAGGTCGACGAGCAGGTTCGCCAGCAGGAACACGATGACGAGGATCGTCACGAAGCCGACCACGGTGGGTGAGTTGTTGCGCAGGATGCCCTGGTAGAGCTGGTAGCCGACGCCGTGGATGTTGAAGATCCGCTCGGTGACGATGGCGCCGCCCATGAGGGCGCCGATGTCGGCGCCGATGAAGGTGACGACCGGGATGAGGGAGTTGCGCAGGAGGTGCCGGGTGATGACCCGGCGGCGCGGCAGGCCCTTGGCGACGGCGGTGCGGACGTAGTCGGCGCGGGTGTTCTCGGCGATGGAGGTGCGGCTGAGCCGGGTGACGTACGCGAGGGACACGAGGGCGAGGACGACGCCGGGGAGGATCAGCTCGTCGAAGGGCGCGTCGGGCGACACGGTGGGGCGTACCCAGCCCCACTTCACGCCGAGGAGGAACTGGAGGAGGTAGCCGGAGACGAAGGTGGGGACGGAGATCACGATGAGAGTGAGGACGAGCAGGCCGGTGTCGAGGGGGCGGCCGCGCTTGAGGCCGCTGACGACGCCCAGGGTGATGCCGACGACGATCTCGATGGCGATGGCGACGATGGTGAGGCGGAGGGTGACGGGGAAGGCGGAGGCCATCAGGTCGAGGACGGGCTGCCCGTCGAAGGCGGTGCCGAAGTCGCCCTGGAAGATGGCGCCCATGTAGAGCAGGTACTGCTTCCACAGGGGCTCGTCGAGGTGGAGGTCCGCGCGGATGCGGGCCGCGGTGGCGGGGTCGGGCGCCTTGTCGCCGAAGAGCGCGGCGACGGGGTCGCCGAGCGCGTACACCATGAGGAAGATCAGCAGGGTGCTCCCGATGAACACGGGGATCATCTGGAGCAGCCGCCGGATGACGTAGCGTCCCATGGCCGGTGCCCGGTCAGCCGACCTTGATCTGGTCGTAGACCGGGACGCTGAACTGGTTGAGCCTCACGTCGGAGAGCCGTTCGGAGTAGCCGGCGCTGCCGTTCTGGTACCAGAGGGGGATGGCGGGCATCTGCTCGGCGAGGATCCGCTCGGCGTCCTGGAACAGGTCGACGGCCCTGGCCTGGTCGGTCTCGGCGTTGGCCTGGTCGATGAGGGCGTCGAACTGCTTGTTGCTGTACTTGCCGTTGTTGGAGCTGGCGCCGGTGTAGTAGAGCGGCTCCAGGAAGTTCTGGATGAGCGGGTAGTCCGCCTGCCAGCCCGAGCGGTAGGGGCCGGTCATCTTGCTCGTGGTGACCTGGCTGCGGAAGTCGGCGAAGGTGCCGATGGGGTTGACGGTGCAGACGGGGCCGCGGTCGAGGACGTTGTTGATGCTGTTGCAGACGGCGTCGAGCCACTGGCGGTGGGAGCCGGTGTCGACGTTCGAGGTGAGCGTGACCCTGCCGCCGGGCAGGCCGCCGCCCTCGTCGATGAGCCGCTTGGCCTCGTCGGCGTCGAAGACGCAGGCGTCGCCGCAGATGTCCGCGTAACCGCCCTGCTCGCCGAGTGCGGGGGACGTCCAGTCCTTGGCGGGGGTGCGGGTGCCCTGGAAGATCTGCCGGGTGATCTCCTCGCGGTTGATCGCCTTGGAGATGCCGAGCCGGACCTTCTCCATGCCGGCTTTCGACCACTCGGGCCGGTAGAACGGGAAGACCAGCGTCTGGATGATCAGCGCGGGCTGGTTGATGTAGCGGTCGCCGAGGTCGCTCTGCACGTTGCGGAGCTGCTGCGCGGGGACGTCGTCGACGAGGTCGAGGTTGCCGGCCATGAGGTCGGTGTACGCGGTGTTGTTGTCGGTGTAGACGCGCAGGTCGACGCCTGCGTTCTGGGCCTTGTCGGGCCCGTTGTAGCCGTCCCAGCGGCGCAGCCGCATGACGCTGCCCTTGCTGTACGACTCGATGGTGTACGGGCCGTTGCCGACGGGCTTGTTCAGCCAGGCGGCGTGGTCGGTGAAGAACGCCTGGGGCAGCGGCATGAAGGCGTTGTAGCCGAGCGTGTCGGGCCAGGTGGAGAACTTCTCCTTCAGGGCGACGGTGAAGGTCCTGTCGTCCTTGACGACGAGTCCGCTCATGGTGTCGGCCGTGGCGGCGCCGGAGGCGGGGTGAACGCCGTCGTAGCCGACGATGTCGGAGAAGAACGGGGCGTTGTTCTGCTTGTTGTCGATGTGGGCGGCGTAGTTCCACGCGTCGACGAACGACTTGGCGGTGACCTTCTCGCCGTTGCTGAAGGTCCAGCCGTCCTTGAGCGTGACGGTGAAGTTCTGCGAGTCGGTCGTCTCGATGCTCTCGGCGACCATGTCCTCGGCCTCGCCGGTCTCCGGGTCGTACCTCTTGAGCCCGCGGAACACCATGTCGAGGACCTTGCCGCCCTGCACCTCGTTGGTGTTGGCCGGCTCCAGGGGGTTCTGCGGGTCGCCCCAGGACGAGCTCAGCACCCCGTCGCCACCGCCCGCCCCGCCGCCGTCCCCACCGCAGGCGGTCGCGGTCGCCGCGAGCACGACGGCGATGGCGCATGCGGCCCACTTGGCGGGGTGGCTGGCTGCGCGCATGGGTGTGCCTCCTGTAGGTGCGTGGGCCCATGGAACGACTTAGGCCCAAATATCACCTCAAAGCACCCGCATCGCACGCCCGCCTCGCCCGTACGGGAAAGCCCCCCGCCCGGGTGGGCGAGGGGCCTTCCGCGCGGCCGGTCACCGGCTCACTCGGAGTCGGACTCCAGGGACGCCAGCGCCGGGTCCAGGACGACGTCCGCGCCGTGGGCCTCGATGGTGGGCTCCTCCGGGAAGTGGCAGGCCGTCAGGTGGCCCTCGGCGTTGCCGGAGAGCTGCACCAGCGGCGGCTCGTCCGTGGCGCACTTCTCCTGGGCCTTCCAGCAGCGGGTGCGGAAGCGGCAGCCCGACGGCGGGTTGATCGGCGACGGGACGTCACCCGCCAGGCGGATGCGCTCGCGCTGCGGCCCGTCGACGGTCGCCTCCGGCACGGCCGACAGCAGGGCGTGCGTGTACGGGTGGCGGGGCCGGTTGTACAGGGAGTCGCGGTCGGCGACCTCCATGACCTTGCCCAGGTACATCACGGCCACGCGCTGCGAGAAGTGCCGGACGACCGCCAGGTCGTGGGCGATGAAGAGGAAGGCGATGCCCATCTCCTCCTGGACCTTCTGCAGCAGGTTGACGACCTGCGCCTGGATCGACACGTCCAGGGCCGACACCGGCTCGTCGGCGACGATCAGCTTCGGCTCCAGGGCCAGGGCGCGGGCGACACCGATGCGCTGGCGCTGGCCGCCGGAGAACTCGTGCGGGAAGCGGTTGTAGTGCTCCGGGTTCAGACCGACGGTCTCCAGGAGCTCGCGGACGCGCTTCTCGCGGCCCCCGGGCGGGTTGATCCCGTTGACCTCCATCGGGCTCTTGATGATCGTGCCGACCGTCTGCCGCGGGTTCAGCGACGAGTACGGGTCCTGGAAGATCATCTGGATCTCGGACCGGAACGGCGCCAGCTGCTTGCGCTTGGCGTGCGTGATGTCGTGGCCCGCGTACTCGATCTTGCCGCCGGTGGGCTCCAGGAGGCGGGTGATCAGCCGTCCGGTCGTGGACTTGCCGCAGCCGGACTCGCCGACGAGGCCGAGGGCCTCACCCGCGTGCACGGTCAGGTCGACGCCGTCGACCGCCTTGACGGCGCCCACCTGGCGCTTGATCGGGAACCCGCCGTGGATCGGGAAGTGCTTCTGGAGCCCTTCCACCTTGAGCAGAGGCTCGCCGAGTCCGGCGCTCCCCTCTGCGGAACCCTGCTGCTGCGGCAGAGTGACGTTGTCGCTCATGTCTCTGCGTCTCCCTAGCCCAGCCGGGGCTTGATCTGATCGATGAAGATGGTCTGCTTCTGCTCCGCCGTGAGGTGGCAGGCCGCGGCGCGTCCCTCCGCCAGCGGGGGCCGCTCGGCGGAGCACAGCCCGCCGCCGACCTCGTCGACGAACCGGCACCGCGGGTGGAAGCGGCAGCCGGACGGCGGGTTGAGCAGGCTCGGCGGGGTGCCCGGGATGGGCACCAGCGCCTCGCTGGTGTCGCCGCCGAGCCGCGGCATCGAGCTGAGCAGGCCCCAGGTGTACGGGTGCTGCGGCTCGCGCAGCACCTCGCTGACGCTGCCGCGCTCGACGGCCCGGCCGGCGTACATCACCAGCAGGTCGTCCGCCATGTTGGCGATGACGCCGAGGTCGTGGGTGATGAAGACGATCGCCGACCCGAACTCCTGCTGGAGGTCCTTGAGCAGGTCGAGGATCTGGGCCTGCACGGTCACGTCGAGCGCGGTCGTCGGCTCGTCCGCGATCAGCAGTTCGGGATCGCACATCAGCGACATGGCGATCATGGCGCGCTGGCGCATACCGCCGGAGAACTGGTGCGGATAGTCGTTGAAGCGGGTCTGCGGCTGCGGGATGCCGACCTTGGTGAGCATCTCGATCGCGCGGTCCTTCGCCTCCTTCCTGGAGGCGCCGCGGTGCTTCATGAACGGCTCGGAGAGCTGCCGGCCCACCGTGTAGTACGGCGAGAGCGCCGTCAGCGGGTCCTGGAAGATCATGGCGGCCTTGTTGCCGCGGAGCGCCTCCATCTCCTTCTCGGAGGCGGTGGTGAGCTCCTGACCGTCCAGGACGATCTCGCCCTGGATGTCGGTCGTCTTGCGGTTGTGCAGGCCGAGGACCGTCAGGTTGGTCACGGACTTGCCGGAACCCGACTCGCCCACGATGCCCAGCGTCTTGCCGCGCTCGACGTCGAAGGAGAGCCCGTCGACGGCCTTGACGACGCCGTCCTCGGTGGAGAAGGCCACGCGCAGGTCGCGGACCGAGAGGAAGGCGTCCGACCCGGTCGGGGCCGGTGTGTCTTCGGTCTTGGTCAGAGTGGTCACGGTCGTTCTCCTAGGCGAGGCGCACGCGCGGGTCGATGTAGGCGTAGGCGAGGTCCACGATGACGTTCAGGATGAGGATGAAGAACGCCCCGAACAGCATCACGCCCATCGTCAGCGGCAGGTCCTTGTTCACCGACGCGTCCACCGCGAGACGGCCGACACCGGCCAGGTCGAAGGTGAACTCCGTGACGACGGCGCCCGACAGGAGCGCGCTGAGGTCCATACCGATGATGGTGACGATGGGGGTCAGCGAACCGCGCCAGGCGTACCTGAAGAATACGTACCGCTGCGGCATGCCCTTGGCGCGCGCGGTGCGGACGTGCTCCTCCTGGAGCTGCTCGATCATGGTCGAGCGCGCCATACGCGTGTACTGGGCGGTGAAGATGGTCGCCATCACGGCCCAGGGGATCAGCAGACCGGTCGCCCAGGCGAGCGGGTCCTGCGTGAACGGCGTGTAGCTGGGGTTCTCCATCCAGCCCGTCTGGTAGACGAGAACACCGAGGACGATCGCGCCCAGGAAGTAGATCTGGAACGAGCTGAGCACCATCGAGGCGCCGCTGACCAGCTTGTCGACCTTCGTACCGCGCTTCCAGGCGGCGAGCAGACCCGAACCGAGACCCAGCACCAGGAAGATGATCAGACCACCGATGGTCAGCGACAGCGTCAGCGGGAACCGGTCGATGATCGACTCCCACACGAAGTCGCCGGAGCTGAACGAGACACCGAGGCACGGGGCGGCGCAGTGTCCGACCGCGAAGTCACGGCCGGCCACGATGCCCACCATGAACGTCCAGAACTGCGTGGTGATGGGCTTGTCGAGGCCGAGGTTCTCCCGGATGACGGCCAGGTTCTCCGGCGAGCAGTTCTTACCGCAGGAGAGGGCGGCGAAGTCCTGGGGGATTGTGTAGAACAGGAAGAACGTGAAGGCGCCGATCAAGAACATGATCACGGCGGCGCCGGTCAACCTGCGGATGAGGAACTGAAGCATGGCGGGCGGCTGCTCTCTTCGGAAGCGGCGGGCGGTGAGGGGTTGAGGTGCCCGTGGGGGCGCGCTCCGCCTGGCGCGCACCCCCACGGGTCAGCCGACTGTCTCGGTTACGGCTGCTTCAGGTACAGGTCGTTGATGTTGATGTAGCTCGAGTTGGTGCTGTACCGGGCACCACCGATGTTCGAGCCGAAGAGCTGCAGCTGCTTCGAGTAGTAGACCGGGGCAGCGGGGTTGATCTCCTCGACGAGGCGGTGGTGCGCCTCTTCCCACTTCTTGGCCGCCTCCTCGGGCTGGAGGTTCAGCGCCTCCTTGATCAGGCTGTTGACCTTCTCGTCATTGACGTGCGAGTAGTTCGAGCCGCCGTCGGAGATCAGCTTGCCGTCGTAGACCGGCGTCACGACCGTGCCCGGGGACGGCCAGTCCTGGCCCCAGCCGGTCATGTACAGGTCGAACGGGTTGTCGAGCTTGCCGATCTGCTCGTAGAAGCTCTTGCGCTCGATCTCCTTCGCCTGGACGTCGAAGCCGATCGCGTTGAGCGCGTCCTTGATGATGACGGACTGGGCCTGGCCGCGCGGCGTGTTGGCGTAGGCGTAGGTGAGCTTGGTGCCCTCCTTGACGCCGGCCTCCTTGAGCAGCTGCTTGGCCTTCTCCGGGTCGCCGTTCGGCTTCTTCTTCTTGCCGAACGGGTCGTAGTTCGGGTCGTGGCCCGGCAGGGTCGGGGCGAACAGACCGCCGGCGATCTCACCGCCGTACTTGCCGCCGTCGGCCTGGATCATCCGCTCGTTCGGGATCGCGTAGGTGATCGCGTCGCGGACCTTCTTGTCCTTCAGCTTGTCCATGTTGAAGGTCAGCTGCCAGACGTAGGGCTGGTAGCCCTTGATGGTGCGCTTGTTGACGGACGGGTTGGTCACGACGTCCTTGACGAGCGTCGTCTCCACGGAGTCCGTGAACTGGATGGCGTTCTTCGCCTCACCCTGGTCGGCGATCAGACGCTTGGTCTGGCTCGCCACGTCGATGGTGTTGGTGAAGTTGTAGCCGTCCACGTACTGGTGGCGGACGGAGTCCGTCTTCGGGTCCCAGTTGGCGTTGCGGACCAGCTTCAGGGACTTGCCCGGCTTGTACTCGGCGATCTTGTACGGGCCGAGCGCCTTCGGGGCCTTGTCGTACTTCTCCTTCGTGTCCGCCTTCTGCGGCACGATGGCGTAGCCGGCCATGGCCAGGGCCTGCGGCAGGTCCGGGCGCGGCTGGTTGAACTTGAAGATGACCGTCTTGGCGTCCGGGGTCTCCAGGACGGTGTCCGGCAGGTGCTTGCCCTTGTACGGGCCGTCCGGCAGCGCCTTGCGGTAGTCCTCGCCCGAGAGCCACGTCTGCAGGAAGGACGGGCCGTCGAAGATGTGCTTGGCGTACAGGCGCTCGACGGAGTGGCGGACGTCGGCCGAGGTGATGACGTTGCCGTCCTCGTCCTTGATGCCGTCCTTGAGGGTGAACTTCCAGGTCTTGCCGCCGTCGGTGGTCTCACCGGAGTTGGTGGCGATGTCACCGACGACCGTGAGGTTGCCCTCGGCGTCCTCCTGGTAGTTGGTCAGCTTGCGGAACACGAGGTTCGCGAACTGGCCGGCGTCGGAGACGTAGATCTGGCCCGGGTCCATGTGGGAGAGGTCGGACTGCTGGTAGACCTCGATGAAGCCGCCGGACTTGGCGCCCGCGACGGGCTTGGCCGGACCGGTGGAGGCAGCGGCGTCACCGTAGGCGACGGGCTTCGACTGCTGGGCGGCCGTGCTGGCGTCGGGGGCCTTGTCCTTGGGGCTGGTCCCGCCGTTGTTGGTGGTGCTGCAGCCGGTCAGAGCCAGGGAGCCCGCCGCGAGGGCGACGACTATGGCACGCGCGTAGCGCGATCGAGTGGACTTCATGATGCTCGTTGCACCTACCTGTGAGTTGTTGTCCAGAAAAGTGCTGCCTGCCGTCCGGTTGCCCGGTGCGGGGGCGGCAGCTCCCCCGCACATGGACGTCACCGTCCGGTCTTGGGGTCGAACGCGTCGCGGACCGAGTCGCCCAGCAGGTTGAAGGCGAGGACGAAGATCACCAGAGCGACGCCGGGGAAGAACATGAACGCCGGGTCCTGCTGGTAGATCTCGGAACCGATGGCGAACATGCGTCCCCAGTCGGGAGTCGGCTCGACGAAGCCGACACCGACGAACGAGAGGAACGCGATGGTGAGGATGGAGCTGGGCAGCATGTACGTGCCCTGCACCAGGATCGGGGTCACGATGTTCGGCAGGATCTCCTTGCGGACGATCCGCCACCGCGAGGCGCCGGAGACCAGGGCGGCCTCGACGAACTCGCGTTCCCGCAGCGAGAGTACGGAACTGCGCACCAGACGCGCCATACCCATCCAGCCGAGGAACCACATCACGAGCAGGATGGCGACGGCCCGCAGATAGGTCGGCGTCTCTTCCCTCGGGTCGACGAACAGCGCGGTCACGACGGGCATGAAGGCGATGAAGAAGAGCTGGCTCGGGAAGGCCAGGAAGAAGTCGGTCGTACGGCCCAGCCAGTAGTCGACCTTGCCGCCGAAGAACCCGCCCACCATGCCGATGATCACGCCGGTGGCCACGGCCAGGACCGTGAGGACGACGGCCATGTAGAGCGACGTGCGGATGCCGTAGAGGAGCATGGTGAACACGTCGCGGCCCAGCTTGGGCTCGACGCCGAACCAGAACTCGCCCGAGACGCCGCCGAAAGTGCCGTACGGCATGCCGAAGTCGTCGAGGATGTCCTCGTAGCCGGCCTGCGTCGGGTACAGCGTGTACGGGTCCTTGCCGTAGAGCGCGGAGATCACCGGCGCGAGGGCGGCGATGACGAAGAAGAAGATCACCACGCACGCGGACACGACGCCGACCCGGTCGCGCTTGAAGCGCGCCCACATCAGCTGGCCGGGTGAACGGCCCTGGTGTCCCTGCGTGTTGTTCTCCGCGGCTTCGTTCTTGGCCGTGGCGTCTTTGTCCAAGGTGACGGAGGCTTCGGGGCCCTCGATCTCAATTGGACTGGTCATGGTGTGTCCATTTCACGGGTGTCGGATGGACCCGCGATCCTGCGCACGCGGCGACGGCGTCGAGTGAGGTGCACTCAGCCGGTCATGGCCGCTGCCCGACAGTCCTCCTGCGCCGTTCGGGCATGCCGGGCACCCGTGGCCGGGTACGACGGCAGCACCCGCCCGCCGGGTGCGGGGCACCCGTGGCGAGAGGCCGGAAGGATGGTCGGCAGGGGTGGATTACCCCCCAAGGAGCGCGAGCCGAGCGGTTGACCGGGTCTCAGAATCGCCGACCGCTGCAAGCGGCACGACCGGTTGACGTACTCGGGTGACCGGCCCTTGAAGCCGGCTGCGACGACCCGACCCCACTGGCGCTCGTGGCACCGCGCATGGGTTCCTCCTCATGAGTCCACGTATTCACTGCATGGTTGGGTACGGTGCACCCCGCCGACACCCCTGACGGCGAAGTGCTGTACCACGTGTGCTCGCGAGTCGGCGCTCCCCACAGCGCGTGACCCATCGACCCGAGCTCAGTGGAGCCAACTATTAAGTACGTCCGGGCTGTAAACCACACTTAAAGGGTCTCGTTTTGACAACATCACCCAACTGTCACTGACCGAAATCCAGACAAACTGAGCACAGACAGACACCCGCGAAACGGACTGTTAACACATGTTCCGGAGAGCGACGGTCGATAACCGGACGCTTTGCGCCTGAAAACACGTTGACGGGAGCGTCCCGGGCGTGCGCGGACGAGGCCGGAAAACGACGACGGCCGCCGGGTCGGGGAGACCCGGCGGCCGTCGGACCGTCGCAGGGGCGCTGGGCGCCTCGTACGCGTGTGGTGACGCGGTGGTTCAGCCGTGCTTGGCGCGGCGGTGTCAGCCGTGCTTGGCGCGGGAGGCGGCGCGGGCGCGCTCGCGGGCGTCCAGGTTCACCTTGCGGATGCGGACCGCCTCCGGCGTGACCTCGACGCACTCGTCGTCGCGGCAGAACTCCAGGGACTGCTCCAGGGAGAGCTTCCGCGGCGGAACGATGGACTCCGACACGTCGGCCGTGGAGGAGCGCATGTTCGTGAGCTTCTTCTCCTTGGTGATGTTGACGTCCATGTCGTCGGAGCGGGAGTTCTCGCCGACGATCATGCCCTCGTACACCTCGGTGCCCGGCTCCACGAAGAGGACGCCGCGCTCCTGGAGGTTGGTCATCGCGAAGGCGGTGACCGCGCCGGAGCGGTCGGCGACGAGCGAGCCGTTGTTACGGGTCGTCAGCGTGCCGAACCAGGGCTCGTGGCCCTCGTGGATGGAGTGGGCGATGCCCGTGCCGCGCGTCTGCGTCAGGAACTCCGTACGGAAGCCGATGAGGCCGCGGGACGGGACGACGAACTCCATGCGGACCCAGCCGGAGCCGTGGTTCGACATGTTGTCCATGCGGCCCTTGCGGACGCCCATGAGCTGCGTCACGGCGCCCATGTGCTCCTCGGGCACGTCGATGGTCATGCGCTCGACGGGCTCGTGGACCTTGCCGTCGACCTCCTTGGTGACCACCTGCGGCTTGCCGATGGTCAGCTCGAAGCCCTCCCGGCGCATGGTCTCGACGAGGATGGCCAGCGCCAGCTCGCCGCGGCCCTGCACCTCCCAGGCGTCGGGGCGCTCGGTCTCCAGGACGCGCAGCGAGACGTTGCCGATCAGCTCGCGGTCCAGGCGGTCCTTCACCTGGCGCGCGGTGACCTTGCGGTCCTTGACGGCCGACTTGGCGTCGGCGCCCTTGCCCGTGCCGCCACGGCCGACCAGCGGCGACGTGTTCGTACCGATGGTCATGGAGATCGCCGGCTCGTCGACCGTGATCAGCGGCAGGGCGACCGGGTTCTCCGGGTCGGCCAGCGTCTCGCCGATCATGATGTCGGGGATGCCCGCGACCGCGCAGATGTCACCGGGGCCGGCCTTCTCGGCGGGCTTGCGCGTGAGCGCCTCGGTCATCATCAGCTCGGAGATACGGACGTTCTGCACCGAGCCGTCGCGCTTCATCCACGCGACGGTCTGGCCCTTCTTCAGCTCGCCCTGCTGGACGCGCAGCAGCGCGATACGGCCGAGGAAGTTGTCCGCGTCGAGGTTGGTGACGTGGGCCTGGAGCGGGGCCTCGTCGTCGTACACGGGCGCCGGGATGTGCTCCAGGATCGTGGAGAAGAACGGCTCCAGGTTGGTGGAGTCCGCCGGGACCGTGCCGTCCTCCGGCTTGGTCAGCGAGGCGACGCCGTCACGGCCGCAGGCGTAGACGATCGGGAACTCGATCTGCTCCTCGTCGGCGTCGAGGTCCAGGAACAGGTCGTACGTCTCGTTGACGACCTCGTCGATCCGGGCGTCCGGGCGGTCGGTCTTGTTGATGCAGAGGATGACGGGCATCCGCTGCTGGAGGGCCTTGCGGAGCACGAAGCGGGTCTGCGGGAGCGGACCCTCGGACGCGTCCACGAGGAGCACGACGCCGTCGACCATCGACAGACCGCGCTCGACCTCACCGCCGAAGTCGGCGTGGCCGGGGGTGTCGATGATGTTGATGGTGATCGGGGACCCGCCGTCCTTGGGGTGATACTTCACCGCCGTGTTCTTGGCGAGGATCGTGATGCCCTTCTCACGCTCCAGGTCGTTCGAGTCCATCATGCGGTCGTCGACCGAGTCGAGCTGGTGGGCGGCGAAGGCACCCGCCTGCTTGAGCATGGCGTCGACGATGGTCGTCTTGCCGTGGTCGACGTGGGCGACGATGGCGACGTTGCGGATGTCGTGGCGCGTGGGCATGGGTGGCTGGCGCTTCTCTCGGATCGTGGGTGCGGCGTCTCTTTTTCCTCAGTACGCCCGCCGGGCGGACGCGCCACGGCTGTGTCCTATGGTACGGGGCTGCCGCGCACTCGGCCTCCGGGGCATGATCGTGCCCGCCGGCGCGGCCGGCGGGCAACGGATCCGAGCGGATTGTGCGCTTGTTCGCTACGGCTTCACTTCTTCTTCGGCGCCGCGAATCCGATGTTCTCGTAGCGCGGCGTCGCGAAGCCGAAGGCGCCCGCGTTCACCACGTTCTTCTTGACGGCCACGAGCTGCGGCCGCTGGTAGAGGGGGATGGAGCCGGCCGCGGCCCAGATGCGGGCGTCGGCCTGCCGTACGAGGTCGCGGGCGGCCTTCTCGTCCAGCTCGGCAGCCGCCTGCTCGAAGAGCTGGTCGATGTGGTCGGTGCCGACGCGCGTGTAGTTCTGCTCCACCAGCAGCGAGCCGTCCGTCGCGGGTTCGGGCTTGGCGAAGATCGGGCGGCCGTCGGTGGCCGGGTAGGCCGTGCCGGGCCAGGAGTACAGGGCCAGGTCGTAGTCGCCGGAGGCGATGTGGTCCTTGAAGAAGCTGTCGTCCGGGACCTTGGTGATCTCCGTACGGATACCGATGCGGTCCAGCATCGAGGAGATCTTGTCGCCCACGGTGCGCAGCGCCTCGGAGCCGGGGCCCGAGGGGAGGACGAAGCGGAGCGTGAGGGGCTTGCCGTCCTTGCCGAGGGGGCCCGCGGCGGCCTCGGCTCCGGCTCCGGCCTCAGGGGACGCGGACTGGCCGGACGACGCCGGGGCGGCGGTGCCGCGCGGGGCGTAGGCGCCGGGGGCGCCGCCGGCCTTGGGCTCGTCCGCTTCGCCGGCGGTCTCGTCGCCGGCCGCGGCGGCTGTGGCAGCCCCCGGAGCGCTGAGCGCGCCGGTCACCGCGCGCGCCTGGGCGAGGAGCAGGGCGCTGTGGACCGCGGCCGCCGGGGCCGGGGCCAGGACGTATGTGCCGGGCCTGTCGTCGGCGGCCGGCTTGTCGGCGGCCGGCTTGTCGTCGCCCACGATGTACAGGCCCTCGTCGGACGCCAGGTCCGCCGCCGCCGCCTTGGCGGGCGACGCGGAAGCGGAGGCGGAAGCGGAAGCGGCGGCCGAGGCCTGCCCGCCCGCCGCCGGCGACGCCGCGCCCGACGCCTCGGCGCCCGCCTTCGTACCGTCCTCCGGCGCGGCGGTGGCGCGGGCCCCGGCCTTGGTCCAGCCCGCGTCGGCCAGCAGGGCCAGGGCCTCCTCCGTGTCCTGGCCGCCCAGCGCGCCGCTGCTGTCGGCGTACGCGTCCTGCCCGGCGAGCGCCAGGTGCGAGCCGACCGGCTCGGCGGGCAGCCCCAGCGGGGCGAGCACCGCCTCGGCCAGCTCGCGGCGGTCCAGGGCGCGGGCCACGGCGCGGCGCACCCGCTCGTCGGCGAGCGGCCCGGACTCGCCGTTCAGGGCGAGCTGGGTGTACGCGGGCTCCAGGGTCCGCCGTACGACGTAGCCGCGCAGCGCCCGCTGTTCGGCCGCGTACGCCGCGACGGCCCGCTGCGTGCGCTCCCGGGCCTCGCGGGCCTCGGCGGCCTTGTCCTCGTCGGAGCCGTTGGCCAGCGCCCAGGACTTCAGGGCGGCCGACGGGGTCAGGTCGGCGGCGGGCCCGTGGGCCGGGGGCTGCCCGTGTGCGGCGCTCTTGGCCTCCTTCGCGGCGCGGGCGATGCGCTCGGCGGTCGCCGGGTCGACCTCCGCGAGGTGGACGGTGCCCTTGGCCAGCGCGGCGGCCCGCTCGGCGCGCGGTACGGCCCGCAGCACCAGCGTGTCGAGCTTGGCGGGCCGCCCCCACCAGCGCGGGTTGCGGACGAGCGTCGCGGTGCCGGCCTTGGTGTCGAGGGACTTGAGCCGGAACGGTCCCGCGGACCCGGCGAGCCTGGTGCGGGCGCCGTCGTTGAACGCGTCCGGCGACCCCATGACCTCCTTGGGATACAGCGGCGAGAACAGCGCGCGCCAGTCGGCGTACGGCTTGCCGAAGGTGACCCGGACCTGGAGGTCGTCGGCGCCCCGCTCGATCTTCTCGATCCGTTCGTACCCGGCGTTGCGCGCGGTCCAGAAGGCGCTGTTCCTGCCGCTGAGGGCGCGCCACTGGGCGACGAAGTCGGGGGCGCCGATCTCGCGGCCGTCGCTCCACACCGCCTGCTGGTGGAGCTTGTACAGCACCACCTGCTTGGGCTCGCGCTCGACGACCTCCGCCGACTCCAGGTAATCCGTGTTGAGCTGCGGCCGCCCCCGCTCGTCGAGGGTGAAGAGGGCGGGCAGGACGGCTCCCGCGATCCGGGCGGTGGCCGCGTCGGCGTCGGCCTGGAAGGCGTTGAGGGTGCTGGGCAGGGCGTCGACGGCCCAGCTCAGGGTTCCGCCGTCGGCGACCTGGGCGCGCGCTGCGGGTGCGATGTCCGCGGGTACGGCCTTGACGGCAGCGTCGGCGCCGTCGCCGGAGCCGCAGCCGGCGAGTACGGATACGGCGAGCACCCCGCTCATGAGGAGCGCGGCGGACCGGGCGGACCGGGGTGCGCCGGCGGCGACCTGGGGCATGGCTTGTACCTCTTCATCCGGATTGCGGGAATTTAGAGATGATCACACCTATTGCCCATACACTGAAAAGGATGGGACGGGTGGGACGTCGGCGACACGACGACATCGCCGCCGAAACCACCCGTGCGGCGCAATGTGTCCGGAACGGCGCGCACGGAAGAGTGGAATCCGTGCACGCCGCTTCACAATGGGGGAAGTGACACGCGACACTCTCAGGCGCGTGTTGGCCACCCGCGATCGCGGAAGTGAGGGCAACAGATGTCGCTTCAGGACGATGTGACCGCCGTCAAGCGCTGCCTCGACGAACTGGTCCGCTCGGTCGACCGGCTGGAGAAGGACCTCGCGGCGGAGAAGCGGGGCGGGCAGCGGACGGGTGAGAAGCCCGAGGCCGCGCCGGGGCGCCCCGAGGAACTGGTGACCATCCCGGACACGCCGTACGACGCCTCGCTGTGGCGGGACTCCGACGACGAGGGCCTGGGCTCCCGCGACCGCCACGCCCCGTGACGGCCGCGGTCACCCGACCGCCACACCGCAGGACCGCCTGACCGCTCGGACCCGCTCAGCCCGCTCGGACCCGCTTCGGCCCGCTCAACCTCGCTCAGCCCCGCTCAGCCCGCTCAACCTCGCTCAGCCCGCTCAGCCCCGCTCGGCCCGCTCGCCCAGGACACCCGTCACCCCCGGGAGACCTCGTTGGCCACAGGTACCGAACCACCCTCCGTCGACCCGGGCCGAGGCGGCGTCCACAGCGCCGCACGCGCCGCCATCGCGCCCGGCCACCTCCGTACGGACCGGTGGTGGCTCGCGCCCGCGGCCACCGCCGCCGGACTGCTCGTCTTCGTCGTGTACTCGACATGGCGGGCCTTCGCGAACAGCGACTACTACGCGGCGCCCTACGTCTCGCCGTTCTACTCGCCCTGCCTCGCCGAGAACTGCGTCCCCATGAAGGCGGGACCCAACTGGGAGATCTTCGGCAGCTGGTGGGGGCTCTCGCCCGCGCTGCTGATCCTGGTCTTCCCGCTCGGCTTCCGGCTGACCTGCTACTACTACCGCAAGGCCTACTACCGGGGCTTCTGGGCCTCTCCCCCGGCCTGCGCGGTCGCCGAGCCGCACGGCGCGTACACCGGCGAGACCCGCTTCCCGCTGGTCCTGCAGAACGCGCACCGGTACTTCTTCTACGCCGCCGTGCCGGTCGCCGTCATCCTCACGTACGACACGGTGCTCGCCTTCCGGGACGCCTCGTACGCCTGGGGCCACATGGGCCTCGGAACGCTCGTCTTCCTCGTCAACATCGTGCTGATCTGGGCGTACACCATCTCCTGCCACTCGTGCCGGCACATCGTCGGCGGGCGCCTGAAGCACTTCTCGAAGCATCCGGTCCGGTACCGGATGTGGACCTGGGTCGGCCGGCTGAACGCCCGCCACATGCAGCTCGCCTGGGCGTCGCTGCTGAGCGTGGGCCTCGCCGACTTCTACGTGTACCTGCTCGCGACCGGTGCCTTCGACGACCCGAGGTTTTTCTGATGACGCAGACGGAACGGCAGCAGTGGGACGTCGTCGTGGTCGGTGCGGGCGGCGCCGGGCTGCGCGCCGCGATCGAGGCGCGGGAGCGGGGCGCCCGTACGGCCGTCATCTGCAAGTCGCTGTTCGGCAAGGCGCACACGGTGATGGCCGAGGGCGGCATCGCGGCCGCGATGGGCAACGTCAACGCGGGCGACAACTGGCAGGTCCACTTCCGCGACACCCTGCGCGGCGGCAAGTTCCTCAACCAGTGGCGGATGGCCGAGCTGCACGCGCGCGAAGCGCCCGACCGGGTGTGGGAGCTGGAGACATGGGGCGCGCTGTTCGACCGTACGAAGGACGGGCGGATCTCGCAGCGCAACTTCGGCGGCCACGAGTACCCGCGGCTCGCGCACGTCGGCGACCGGACGGGCCTGGAGCTGATCCGTACGCTCCAGCAGAAGACGGTCGCGCTCCAGCAGGAGGACTTCACGGAGTACGGGGACTACGAGGCGCGGCTGAAGGTCTTCCAGGAGTGCACGGTCACGCGGATCCTGAAGTCCCCGGACGGCAGGGTCTCGGGTGTCTTCTGCTACGACCGCGAGTCCGGCCGCTTCTTCGTGCTGGAAGCCCCCGCGGTCGTCCTCGCGACGGGCGGGATCGGCAAGTCGTTCAAGGTGACGTCCAACTCGTGGGAGTACACGGGCGACGGGCACGCGCTGGCGCTGCTCGCCGGGGCGCCGCTGCTGAACATGGAGTTCGTGCAGTTCCACCCGACCGGGATGGTCTGGCCGCCGTCCGTGAAGGGCATCCTCGTCACCGAGTCGGTGCGCGGCGACGGCGGTGTGCTGCGGAACTCCGACGGCAGGCGGTTCATGTTCGACTACATCCCCGACGTCTTCAAGGACAAGTACGCGGAGACGGAGGCGGAGGGCGACCGCTGGTACGACGACCCGGACCACAACCGGCGCCCGCCCGAGCTGCTGCCGCGCGACGAGGTGGCGCGGGCCATCAACACCGAGGTGAAGGAGGGCCGCGGCTCCCCGCACGGCGGGGTGTACCTGGACATCGCGAGCCGCCTTCCGGCGGAGGAGATCCGGCGCCGGCTGCCGTCGATGTACCACCAGTTCAAGGAGCTGGCGGACGTCGACATCACGGCCGAGAACATGGAGGTCGGGCCGACCTGCCACTACGTCATGGGCGGCGTGGCCGTGGACTCGGACACCGCCGCGGCGGTGGGCGTGCCGGGGCTGTTCGCGGCGGGCGAGGTGGCCGGCGGGATGCACGGCTCGAACCGGCTGGGCGGCAACTCTCTGTCGGACCTGCTGGTCTTCGGGCGCAGGGCGGGCCTGTACGCGGCGGAGTACGCGGCCGGGCTCGCGGCTGCGCGGCCCGCGGTGGACGAGGCGCGCGTGGACGAGGCGGCGGCGGAGGCGCTGCGCCCGTTCGGCGCGGCGGAGGAGCCCGGTGGGGCCGGTGAAGCGGGCGGCGGCGGCCCGGTCGAGAACCCGTACACCCTCCACCAGGAACTCCAGCAGACGATGAACGACCTGGTGGGCATCATCCGGCGCGCGGAGGAGATGGAGCGGGCGCTGGAGAAGCTGGCCGAGCTGCGGAAGCGGGCGGAGCGTGCCGTGGTCGAGGGCCACCGGCAGTTCAACCCGGGCTGGCACCTGGCGCTCGACCTGCGGAACATGCTGCTGGTCAGCGAGTGCGTGGCGCGGGCGGCCCTGGAGCGCACGGAGAGCAGGGGCGGGCACACCCGGGAGGACCATCCGGCGATGGACCGGGAGTGGCGGCGGGTGAACCTGCTGTGCCGGCTCGCGGCGGCCCGCGACGGCGCCTGGATCGATCTCGAACGGGTGGCCACCGAGCCCGTACGGGCGGACCTGCTCGCCCTGTTCGACAAGGAGGAGCTGGTCAAGTACCTCGCCGATGAGGAGCTGCACGCATGACGTCGTACGAGGCTCACTTCAAGGTGTGGCGCGGGGACGCGCGGGGCGGCGCCCTGCAGGACTTCTCCGTGGAGGTGAACGACGGCGAGGTCGTCCTGGACGTCATCCACCGGCTCCAGGCGACCCGGACGCCCGACCTGGCGGTCCGCTGGAACTGCAAGGCCGGCAAGTGCGGCTCGTGCAGCGCCGAGATCAACGGGCGGCCGCGGCTGCTGTGCATGACGCGGATGTCGGTGTTCACCCGGGAGGAGACCGTGACGGTGACACCGCTGCGGGCGTTCCCGGTGGTGCGGGACCTGGTGACGGACGTGTCGTACAACTATGCGAAGGCGCGGGAGGTCCCGGCGTTCGTACCGCCGCCGGGGATGGCGCCGGGCGACTACCGGATGCACCAGATGGACGTGGAGCGGGGGCAGGAGTTCCGCAAGTGCATCGAGTGCTTCCTGTGCCAGGACACCTGCCATGTGGTGCGGGACCACGAGGAGAACAAGGCGGCCTTCGCGGGCCCGCGCTTCCTCATGCGCGTCGCGGAGCTCGACATGCACCCGCTGGACGCGGCCGCCGAGACGGGCCTGGACCGCAAGCGCACGGCCCAGGAGGAGCACGGGCTGGGCTACTGCAACATCACCAAGTGCTGCACGGAGGTCTGCCCCGAGGGCATCAAGATCACCGACAACGCGCTGATCCCGCTGAAGGAGCGGACGGTGGACCGCAAGTACGACCCGCTGGTGTGGCTGGGCAGCAAGATCCGGCGGCGGGGCGAGTGAGGAGGAGGGCTACACCGGTTCGACTCTCACGGCGGAGCCCGCCAGCAGAAGAGCGCGGGCGGCGGAGATGAGCTCGTCGTCCGTGTGAACGAGCCGGATCCTGAGAAGCGCCCAGTCCCACAGGGCCGCAGCTCGTGCCCCGTCGTGCTGGGTTCCATGCGAGGCCGGGACCGTCGTCCGGTCGCGGGGGTACCGGGGGCGGCTTAGCCTCGCTGGTGTGACGCGGAGAGCCGCCGGGGTCCTCGGGGCCCTGCTTCTGGTGGTGGCGTGGTGGCTGGTGGGGCCCGCCGCCGGGGGCGGGCGCGCCGAGGAGCCGGGGCCGCTGGCCGCGCAGGGGCAGATCACCGACCGCGTGGACGCCCTGAGCGTGCGGGCGCAGGACGTGGCGCGGGCGCTGGACGCGCTGTACGACGAGCACCGGCTGCGGCTGTTCGTGGTGTACGTACAGGACTTCTCCGGGCGGTCGGGGCAGGAGTGGGCCGAGGCGACGGCGAACCGCAACGGGCTGGGCGCGAACGACGTGCTGCTGGCGGTGGCGACACAGGACCGGCGGTACGGGTACGCGGCGGATCCCGGCGGCCGGTTGTCGCCGGGTCAGCTCGACGACGTGGCCCGTGTGGCGGTGGAGCCCGCGCTGCGCGAGAACGACTGGGCCGGGGCGGCGATCGGCGCGGCGGAGGGGTACGGGGCGGTGCTGGCGGGGCGTCCGGTGCCCGAGCCCGTGGTCACGCCGGGCCCGCCGGACCCGGGGGCGGACGGCACGTCCGGTGCGGACCTGGTGCTGCCGGTGGTGCTGGTCGCCGGGGCGGCGGCGCTGGCCGCGTACGGGTACGTGAAGCGGCGGCGCCGTACCGAGACCCGTACGACGCCGCACGGCGGGGTGCAGCCGCCGGACTTCGCGGAGCTGGACGCGCGGGCCGGCACGGCGCTGGTCGCGGTGGACGACGCCGTACGCACCAGCCGCGAGGAGCTCGGGTTCGCCGTGGCGCAGTTCGGCGACGAGGCGGCGCGGCCGTTCGCCGAGGCGCTGGCATACGCGGAACGGGAACTGGCGACGGCGTTCCGGCTCCGGCAGCAGGTGGACGACGGGTACCCGGCGGACGAGGTGACCCGGCGGGCGATGCTGGAGGAGATCGCCGCGCGGTGCGCGGACGCGGACCGCCGCCTCGACGAGGAGGCCGCCGCGTTCGACCGCCTCCGCGACCTGGAGCGCAACGCCCCGGACGTCCTGGCCGCCGCCGAAACCACGCCGGCCGATCTGTCGGGCCGCGTCGACACGGCGGATGCGGCCCTCGTGGCGATGCGCCGCCGCTACGCCGAGTCGGCTGCGGCCCCGGTCTCGTCGGCCCCGGAACAGGCCCGCGAACGCCTCGCCTTCGCCACCGACAACCTGGCCCGGGCCCGCGAGGCCCTGCCACCACCGCCCACGGCCGAGACGCCGCCCGGGGAAACCGGGGCGACCGAGGGCGGTGGCCCGCGGGCCGTCCCCGGGCCGGGTACCGAGGGTGAGGCGGTGAGCAGTGCGGCCGGCGCGGCCGACGCCGTCGGGGAGGGGCCCCGGGGCGTGGGAGCCGGGACGGGACCGGGTACCGGGGCGGTGCCCGGGGCCGCTGTGGCCGCTGTTCATGTGCGGGCCGCCGAGGGGGCGTTGGAGCAGGTGGCGCGGCTGGTGGAGGCGGTGGACCGGCGGGCCCGTGAGCTGGCCGAGGCCGCAGGGAAGCTGCCGGGGGCGCTGGCCGACGCGGAGGCGGACCTCGCGGAGGCACGGGAGGCGCTGAAGGGGCTGCCCGAGGGCGCGGCGGCGGTCGAGCTGCGGGGGCGTATCGCCCGGGTCGAGTCGGTCACCGGGGACGTACGCCGGGCGGTGGACGCGGAGCGGTACGACCCGGTCGACGCGCTGCGCCGGGTCGAGGAGGCGGACGCGGCACTCGACGAGGCGCTGGACCGGGAGCGGCGGGACGCCCGGCGGGCGCGCGCGTTCCTCGAACAGGCGCTGCTGACGGCGCGTTCGGCGGTGGGCGCGGCGGACGACTACGTGACCACGCACCGGGGCGCCGTGGGCAGCCAGGCCCGCACCCGCCTGGCCGAGGCACGACGACGGCTCGCGGAGGCACAGGAGCCGGAGGAGGCACAGGAGCCGGAGGGCGAGTCGCCCGGGCTGGGCGGCGCGTTGCGGGCGGCGCAGGAGGCCGGTGCGCTCGCCCGGGAGGCGCAGGGCATCGCCGAGCAGGACGTACGGCTCCACGGGGCGGCCGCCGCCGGTCCCGGCGGTGCCGTGCTGGGCGGGATCCTCCTCGGCGGGCCGCTCGACGACGGCGCCCGGCAGCGCGGCGAGACCCGCGCGCCCGGGCGCTACGGCGGCGCGGGGACACGCGGGCGGCTGGGCGGCGGCCGCTTCTGACGCCCGCGCGCCGCGGGCCTGGTCGGCCCCGGCTCCGGACCGGACCCGGACCCGCAGCCCACAGGACATCCGTTCGGCTTCGTACCGCCGGACGTCCGCTCAGAACATGCTCAGGAGCTGGTCCACCGTCGGCTCGCCCGCCGACCCGTCGCCGTGCGGGAGGCCCAGTTCGAACCAGACCGTCTTGCCGCGCGGCGTGCGGCGCGAACCCCAGCCGGCGCTGAGGAGGCCGACGAGCTGGAGCCCGCGGCCGCCCTCGTCCGTGTCGCGGGCGCGGCGGCGCCGCGGCTGGACCAGGCCGGCGTCCCACACCTCGCACACCAGCGTGCGGTCGCGCAGCAGCCGCAGCCTGATCTCGCCCTCGCCGTACCGCAGGGCGTTGGTGACGAGTTCGCTGACGAGCAGTTCGACCGTGTCGATCAGGGACTCCAGCCCCCAGTCGGTCAGCCGCCCGCGTGCCAGCTCGCGCGCCCGTCCCACCGAGCGCGGCTCGCGCGGCAGCCGCCAGTCGCCGACGGCCTCGGCAGGGAGGCCGCGGATGCGGGCCATCAGCAGCGCGATGTCGTCCTGGCCGTGCCGGGTGTCGAGGGTGCCGAGGACGTGGTCGCAGACGTCCTCCAGCGGCCGCCCCGCGTCGGCGAGGGCGCGGCGGAACGCCTGGAGGCCCTCCTCCAGCGGGTGGTCGCGGGACTCCACGAGCCCGTCCGTGTACAGCGCCAGCAGCGCGCCCTCCGGCAGCTCGACCTCGACCTCCTCGAACGGCTCCCCGCCGACGCCCAGCGGCATCCCCGGCGGCACGTCGAGCAGCAGCGCCTCCTCGCCCGGCTCCACCAGCACCGGGGGCAGGTGGCCGGCGTTGGCGAACGTACAGCGGCGGGTGACCGCGTCGTACACGGCGTACACGCACGTCGCGAGGTACACCTCCGACAGCTCGGGTCCCCGCGACCCGCGTGCCGACCGCGACGACTGCGCCCCGATGGGCGCGCCCAGGCCGCGGGCGATCTCGTCGAGGTGGGACAGCACCTCGGCGGGCTCCAGGTCGAGCTGCGCCAGGGTGCGTACGGCGGTGCGGAGTTCGCCCATGGCGACGGCGGCGCGCAGGCCGCGCCCCATGACGTCGCCGACGACGAGGGCGGTGCGGTGTCCGGGGAGTTCGATGACGTCGAACCAGTCGCCTCCGACCTCGGTGGCGGCGTTGCCCGGCAGGTAGCGGCAGGCGATGTCGAGGCCGGCCGCCTCCGGGTCGCCGGGCGGCAGCAGGCTGCGCTGGAGGATCAACGCCCGCTCGTGCTCGCGCCGGTAGAGGCGGGCGTTGTCGATGCAGACGGCGGCGCGTGCGGCAAGTTCGACGGCGAGCGCCCGGTCCCGCTCCCCGAAGGGCTCGCTGCCCTTCGTACGGGAGAACTGGACGAGTCCGACGACGGTGTCGTGCGCGACCATCGGCACGGCGAGGGTCGACTGGACGAGGTCGCCGTCCGGGGCGGCGACGACCTGGGGCCGGCCGGTGCGCAGCGCCTTGGCGCAGGGCGAGTTGAACGGGTAGCGGTGTACGGCTCCGACCTGCGTCGGCCCGGTGTCGCAGCACGCCCCGTCGGGCGGCGTGGCAGCCGTGGCGCCGGTGGCGGCCGTGGCGCCGGTGGCGCCGGTGCCGGTCGCTGCCGCAGCCGCCGGCGCCGGCACGTGCGCCGGCACTGGCGTGTTTGCCGTACCGCCCGTCAGCAGCGCGTCGGACACCGCGCTGGCGAAGGCGACCCTGCGCAGTTCGGCGGTGGGCCCCGCGGGCTGCCCGGGCGGGGCCTCGTCGCCGGTGAGGAGACCCTGGTAGAGGTCGACGGACGCGAGGTCGCAGAAGCCGGGTACGGCGACGTCGAGGAGTTCGCGTGCGGTGGTCTCCAGGTCGAGGGAGTTGCCGATGCGGGCGCCGGCCTCGTTGAGGAGGGCCAGGTTGCGGCGGGCGCTGGCGGCCTCGCGGGCGGCGTTGTCGCGGCGTGTGACGTCGATACCGAGCCCGGCGACGCCGATCGGGCGGCCGGCGCCGCTGTGGACGCGGTACAGGTTGATGGACCAGTGGCGGCGGTCGGTGCCGCCCGGGACGGCGCCGGCGATCTGGAGGTCGGTGACGGCCTCGCCGGTCTCCAGGACCTGGCGGAGCGCGGCGGTCATCCGGTCCGCCTCGGCGCGCGGCAGGTAGTCGTGGACGGTGCGGCCGCGGTGGTCGTCGGCGCTGCCGCCGAAGACGGTGGCGAACCGCTGGTTGGCCCGCTGGACCGTCAGATCCGTGCCGAACAGCAGGAAGCCGAAGGGCGATTGACCGAAAATGGCCTGTGACGACGCCAGGTCTGTCTCTATCCGGCGTAGGGCGCGTACGTCGACGGCGATGCAGAGCGCGCCGCGTTCGCCGTGCTCCGTCTCGGTCGGCATGACGTACACCTCGGCGAGGCCGTGTGCGTAGCGCTCCCCCGGGATGCGGAAGGGGACGAGGCCCGTCCACTCCTTGCCGTCGAGGATCTCGGCGACCTTGCGGTGGCCCCTGGGGCGGAGTTCGGCGGGGATGAAGGCCTCGACGGGGTCCATGCCCCGTACGTCGTCGGCCGGGATCCCGAACAGTTCGGCGGCCCGCAGACTCCACTGGTCGACCAGCCCGTCGGGGCCGATGGAGAAGGACGCGACTCTGATGTAGTCGTAGATCGAGCCAGGCGGGCTGCTCTGCCACATGACGCCGTTCGCCGTCTCAGGTATCTCGCTCATGCGACCGTCCCCTCCAGCTCACCGCACCGGACCGGCCATTCCCGCAGTATTCAGCACTACGGCCCGTGTCGGCACGCCGTTCACGATCACAGGGTGGTCTCGTTCGTTTCAAGCCGAGCCTGCGGTGATCGTTGTCCCTTCCCTCTTCTAACCCGGGAGGGCCAGCTCGAACCACACCGTCTTGCCCGACCTGCCCTTACGGGTGCCCCAGCGGCGTGCGGTGCAGGCGACGAGCTGCAGTCCGCGGCCGCCCTCGTCGTCGGGTCCCGCGGTGCGCGCGTGGGGCGGATCCGGAAGTGGATCGGACACCTCCACGAGGAGGGCCGGGCGGGAGCTGCGGGACACGTAGGGGTCGTCGTCGGGCGGTACGCGCACGAGCCGCACCCCGATCGGACCGTAGGCGTACCGCAGGGAATTGGTCACGAGCTCGCTCACCAGCAGCACCGTCACATCGCCGAGTGCGGCGTCGAGCTGCCAGGCGCGGAGGGTGTCGCGGACGACATGGCGGGCGGTGCGCACCGAGTCGAGCTCACCGGGGAAGGTCCACTCGACGCATTCGCCTTCTGTGTCGATCACGCCGCTCACTTCCCCGGACCACGAGCAGACCACGTCCGATTTCGGGTGGTTAATCAGCACATACCCGATATTGGGGGCGGCGTATCGCGCGGGCGGGCGCATGGTGGCACGAACGGCGTACGGATGGGGCGGCGCGCGCCCTCTGCGCCCCACGCCGCGTCAGGTCCGCGTGGGGGCCTCCGGGGCGGAAGGGATGTCGGGGTCGGGGAGGCGGCGTACGGCTTCGATGACGGCGGGGACGTCCTGATCCAGCCAATCGACGCTGTCCCATTCCCGGCGGGACAGCCAGCGCAGTGCGTCGTGGTCCTGGAGGGGGCGCGGCTCACCGGAGAGCACGCGCGCGGTCCACACCCGCAGGACGTAGCCGGGCCGCAGCGGCCACTCGCCGGGGATGCGCTCCCCCGGCTCCACCTCGATGCCCAGCTCCTCGCGCAGTTCGCGCACGAGGGCCTGGCGCGGCGTCTCGCCCGGCTCCAGCTTGCCGCCGGGCAGCTCCCAGCGGCCGGCCAGCTCGGGAGGCGCGCTGCGGCGCGCGGCGAGCAGCCGCCCCTGGTCGTACACGGCTCCGGCGACCACGACTCGATCCGTCATGCGCCGGAGCGTATCCGGCCGCCCGAGTCAGCGGGCGGGCTCCCCGATGCGCTCGATCCAGTAGAGCTGCTTGTGTCCGCGCACGTCGAGGCGGTCCGCGACCTGCTGCGCCTCGTCGCGTGTGGCGTACCGGCCGACCCGGTACTGGTTGCCGTTGTCGTCCTGCCGAATGACCTGCCAGAGCAGAGTCGTACTGCTGTCAGGCATCACACCGCTCCCCCCGCCGGGTCGCATGTCTCGAAGGATTCCGATGAAACCGCAATCCGCATATGCCTGAGCCTACGCCTGACATTCACACAGCGGATATGGGTTGACACAAAGAGACACACTTCAAGCCAGTGGACACACGGAAGAAGGGGGCGCACCCGACCAGGTACGCCCCCATATACCGTCCCTAACCGGGACATTCACGTTTTCCGGATCAGCGCACCGGCAGGTGGTACGCGACGCGGTAGCGGTCGGCGGGAATGACGACGTCGGCCGTCTCGACCGCTCGCCCCGACGCGTAGAACGTACGCTCCACGACGACGACCACATGGCCCGGTACGCCGCCGAGTGCGAGCAGCTCCTCCGCCAGCCCCGGCCGGGCGCCGACCTCCTCCACCATGTTGTCCACGACGATGTCGATGGCGGCCATCCGCTCGACGACGCCACAGCCGCCCAACGGTCCCTCCTCGGGGAGCATGACGGGCGTCCGGCCCGTGACGGCCAGCGGCTCCCACGACGTGGAGAGCATCATCGCCTCGCCCGCGTCCCGGAAGACGTAGTGCGTGCGCATCACCGGGTCGCCGGGCTCGATACCGAGCCTGGCGGCGATCTGCGCGTCCGCCGGCTCCCGCTCGCTGCTGGACTCCCACGTTCCGCGCACGCCGTCGGCGGCCTGCTCCTGACGGAAGGGGTTCGTGGACCCGTTCGCCGGGCGGTAGCCGGAGCGGGCGATGCGGCGCGGGACGGGGCGCTCGCGCACATACGTCCCCGAACCGGAGCGGCCCTCGACCAGACCCTCGGCCATGAGGACCTTGCGGGCCTCCAGGGCGACCGTGTCCGAGACCCCGTACTCCTCGCGGATGCGGGCCTGCGAGGGGAGCCGGGTGTGCGGCGGCAGCGAGCCGTTGACGATCTTCTTGCGGAGATCGCTCGCAACGCGCAGATAGGCGGGCTGCTCACCGAAAGTCACGGGCCACTCCCATCAGGTTGACAGACAGCAACAGAGTCGCAACCCAGAGTTCGGCGCCGCAAGCGTGGGCCAGAGTTTCACCCGAAGTGATGAAGTGCTGTTTGGGAGGGGGCTTACCCGGGGTAGGGCGCGCCGTACCGGCGGTACGGCGCGCCCTGGGCCCTCACGTCCGGGCGCGGCGCCGTCAGCTCGCGGGCACCACCGGGGGCGTGCTCGCGAGGTTCAGCGCGGCGCGCGCGTCCTTGCCGAGGTCGTTCGGGATCGCGTCGAAGGCGACGTCGTAGTGCTCCCAGTACGCGTCGGGGTCCGCCGCGTCCGCCGCCTTCGCCCAGTGCTTGCGCGCCGACTCCAGCTGCTTGACCAGGTCGGCGACCGGCTTGGCGGAGGCACCGGGGTAGGTGTGGCCCTGGAGCCCGGCGATCGCGCCACCCACGGCCTTCTCGACCTCGGCGGCCCACTTCGTGTTGGCGGCCAGATCGGCGTCCGGGTCGGCCTCGGGCTGCTCGTACAGCGCCGTGTCGATCGGGTTGACCGCCTTCAGGAAGGCCAGCTGATCCTTGGTCAGGGTCTTCGCGTCGCTGCGCAGCGAGCCGGTGAGCTTGCCCTTGTCGGCGGCGAACGCACAGGTCACCGTGCGGTCGCGGAGGGTGCGCCAGCTCTCCTCGGTCGGGTGGTAGTAGAACGTCACGGCGTTCTGGGGCACCGCCCAGGTGTCCATCGCGTACGCCTCGCCGATCGTGGAGCAGCGCGCCTCGGCCTGCTTCTCGATCTCCTTGACCGGCGGGTACGTGTCACCCTTGAGCTGGAACGCGCCGGTCACCTCGGCGTCGTGCGGCTCGGCGCACTTGACGCTCTTGACCAGCTCGACCTCCTGCTCCTCGACGGTGCCGCCGGGCTGGTTGAAGCAGTCCCCGGTGCGCAGGCTGAACGCGGAGCTGGAGCTGGCCACCTCGTCGGTGACCTCCTTGGCCTCGTCGATGACCTTCTGGAACGCTCCGGTGGCGAAGCCGGCGGCCACGAGCACGGTGCTGACGGCCGAGAGGACCATGCCGGCGACGGCCAGGCCCTTGCCGCGCTGCCGCTCGCGCTTGATCCGGCCGAGCGCGACCGCGCCGAGTATGAGGCCGAGCGGCGGCACGCAGCAGACGATGCCGGTGACGAGCGAGGCGACGGCGAGGCCGCTGGTTCGCGCCGGAGGCTGAGGCACGGGGTAGCCCTGCGGGGACGATGACACGGGCGGTGCTCCTGTCGGGGGCAAGGGACGAACAAACGTATGAGCGGCGCGCATCGTACGCGTTCGGGAGCGGGCCTCCTAATGCGCCGGCTCACGCACCGGCCGTCACCACCACCGCGCGGGAAGAGGGGCGGCCGCCGGGAAGGCGTCCGCCCCTCTCGTTCGTCACCTGGTCAGGCGCTCGCCGCGCTCAGGCGTTCGCCGCGCTCAGGTGCTGATGCGCTCAGGTCCTGATGCGCCTCAGAACTGCAGCGCCCAGGAGTCGATCTTGCCGGTGTCCCACCAGGCGTTGTCGCTCACCCGCAGCTTCCACGTGCCGTTCGCGGTCTCCGAAGAGGCGTCGACGGTGTACGTGGTGTTGATGTTGTCGCTGCTGCCGCCGGTGCCGTAGTCCTTCAGCATGTACGCGGTGCCGTCCGGCGCGACGAGCTGGACACGCAGGTCACCGATGTACGTGTGCTGGATGTTGACCTCGACCTGGAGGGCGGACGGCGCGTTGCCCGAGACGCCCGTGACGGAGATCGGCGACTCGACGGTGGAGTTGTCGTTGATCGCGTAGTCGGCGGTGTTCTCGAAGCGGTCGCCGGTGGGCGGCGGGGGCTCGTCGCCGCCACTGCCGACGTACAGCAGCCGGTTCGGGGAGCCGGAGCCCGGGCTGCCGACCACACCGCTGGTGGCGGCGGAGGTCAGGGCCGAGGACACCTGCGACGGGGTCGCCGACCGGTTGTTGGCCAGGTACAGCGCGGCCGCTCCGGCGACGTGCGGGGCCGCCATCGACGTACCGGAGATGGTGTTGGTGGAGGTGTCGCTGCTGTTCCACGCCGAGGTGATGGACGAGCCCGGCGCGAAGAGGTCCAGGATGCTGCCGTAGTTGGAGAAGCTGGAGCGGGAGTCGGAGCTGGTGGTCGAGCCGACCGTGAGGGCCTCGGCGACCCGGGCCGGCGAGTAGTTGGACGCGTCGCGGTTGTCGTTGCCGGCGGCGACGGCGTACGTGATGCCGGCGGCGATCGAGTTGCGTACGGCGTTGTCGAGGGTCGTGTCGGCGCCGCCGCCGAGGCTCATGTTGGCGACGGCCGGCTTGACCGCGTTCCGCGTCACCCAGTCGATGCCGGCGACGACCCCGGCGGTGGTGCCGGAGCCCTGGTCGTTGAGCACGCGGACGCCGACGATCTTGGCCTTCTTGGCGACGCCGTACGAGGAGCCGGCGACGGTGCCGGCGACGTGGGTGCCGTGGCCGTGGCCGTCCTGGGCGGTGTTGTCGCCGTCGACCGCGTCGTAGCCGTAGGAGGCGCGGCCGCCGAAGTCGTTGTGGGTGATGCGGACGCCGGTGTCGATGATGTACGCGGTGACGCCCTCACCGCCCGGGTCGGGGTAGGTGTAGCTGCGGTCGAGCGGCAGGTTCCGCTGGTCGATCCGGTCCAGGCCCCAGGACGGCGGGCTGGGCTGGGTGCCGTTGATCGTGAAGACGCGGTCCTGGACGACGGACTCGACGGCCGGGTCGGCGGCGAGCTTCTTCGCCTGGGCCTCGGAGAGTTCGACGGCGTAGCCGTTGAGGGCGGCCGTGTAGGTCTTCTTGATCTTCGCGCCGTAGCGCTTCGCGAGGTTCTTGCCGGACGCGCCGTCCGAGTCGGCGCGGGACTCGTCGAGGGTGACGACGTAGCTGCCGGGCACGGCGTTCGCGTCGCCCGCGTACTGGATCACACCCTCCGGTGCGGTGTCGGCCGCGGCGGCGGGGAGGGCGGAGACGGAGCCGAGGGCGAGGGCGGCGACGGCTATGGCACTGGCCGCGGCGAATCTCCGCCGCGACGTACGCATCACGGACATGTGAGGGGTCCTCCTCATTGGTGGTGCGCTGCTGTGGGGGTGTAGTGCACATGACAAGCCGAACGCCGGATGAAGCTCCCCTGTACGGCACCGGCCCGTCAGCCGAAAGATTGACGGATCCATAGGAATCACACAAGAGTGCTGAACCGCCGTTAACACGTGTGTCGCACAACCGTCATGCTGTCCGGCATGACCACAGACGAGACCTACCTCTGCCCGGATTGCGGAGTCCGATCACCCGTTTCGGAGCTGACCTGGCACTGTCCCCGGTGCGGGGGCCCGTGGGACCTCGACTTCACGGCCGCCCCGGTGGACCGCTCGGCGCTCGCCGGCCGCGTGAACTCACTCTGGCGTTACGAGGAAGTCCTGCCGCTCCCGGCCGTTCCGGCCCCGCACGCCTCACTCGGCGAGGGCCGCACACCGCTCGTCGCCCTGACGGACGGCGTCTCGGCCAAGCTCGACTACCTGATGCCGACGCTGTCGTTCAAGGACCGGGGCGCGGTCCTGCTGGCCGAGCTGGCGTCACGGCTCGGGGCGCGCCGCGTCGTCGCGGACAGCAGCGGCAACGCGGGCACGGCCGTCGCGGCGTACGGCGCACGGGCCGGGCTCGACTGCACGGTGTACGTCCCGGAGGCCACGTCCCCGAAGAAGCTGGAGCAGATCGCGGCGCACGGGGCACGGCTGGAAATCGTCCCCGGAGACCGGGAGGCCACGGCGCAGGCGGCGCGCGCGGCGGCGGACGAGCCGGGCGTGTTCTACGCGTCGCACGTCTACAACCCGTACTTCCTGCACGGCACGAAGACGTACGTGTACGAGCTGTGGGAGGACCTGGGCGGGCGGCTGCCCGACACGCTCGTCGTCCCCGCCGGCAACGGCACGCTGCTGCTGGGCGCGGCCCTCGCGACGGCCGAACTGCACGCGCACGGCCTGATCCCGCGGCGCCCCGCCCTGCTCGCCGTCCAGGCCGCCGCGGTGGCCCCGCTGGCGGAGGCGTACGCCGCGGGGGCGGACACCGCGACCGCGGCCCCGGCCGCGCCCACCCTGGCGGAGGGCATCGCCATCACGGCCCCGCCCCGGGCCCGGCAGATCCTCCGGGCGGTACGGGAGTCGGGCGGCGGCTTCCGCACGGTGACGGAGGACCAGATCCGCGACGCACAGCGGGACCTGGCGTCCCGCGGCCTGTTCGTGGAACCGACCAGCGCGGTGTGCTGGGCGGCGGTACGGGCGGAGCCCCCGGCGGGCAGCGCGGTGGTGCCGCTGTGCGGCGCGGGCGCGAAGACGGGACTGGCACCGGCGGTCCGCTGAACGCGCCGGACCCGCCTGCCTACGCGCGCGTGAGGCCCCTCCGTCACGGGAACCGGCACGAAGGGGCCTCACTCAGAGGTGGCGGTTTCGCTCAGGCGCCGTCCACGGCGCCCGCCGGCGGCTGGACGAACGCGCGGACGCGCGCGTCGTCGCCGTGCCGGCACAGCACCCTGCCCGCCGTGCCGTCGAGGGCGCAGGCCACCACGCCGCCGGCGGCCGCCAGCAGCAGACGGCCGCCCACGAACCCGGCCGCGTTCAGCCGGGCGCGCGACTCGGGCACGCCGAGCAGCCCGGCGAGCCGGGCACGGAGGGGCGTGCGCCGCCAGGGGCCGCCCGCGCGGGACGTCCACAGTTCGGCGCCGTAGGTGACCGCGTACGCCGTGCGGGCCGCGTCCACGTACTGCTCGGCCACGGCGTCGTCGCGCCGCAGCCGTACCGTCGACCACATGCCGCTCCGCCGGTCGACCGCGTGCAGCACCTCGTACTCGAACGCCTCCCCGTACGAGGCGTTGGCGACCAGCACGTCCCCGTGGAACGCCCCCTGCTCCAGGCGGCCCGCCGACGGGTCGATGCCCGCCGGGAGCAGCCGGTCCCGCAGCGGCCGCGCGGGCCCCTGGGCGGGCAGCGGCAGCTCCGTGACGGTGCCGCCCGCCACGTCCACGGCGAACAGGGCGGGGCGCATCTCCAGGACGGACGCGGCGGCCGGCGCCCCGGTGGCCCCCACGACGTGCACCGTGGTGCCCTGGGAACCCACCACCCACATCATGCTGACGTCCGCCGGCATCGGCACCGGCCGCCACGCGTCGGCACCCCACGGCAGGGCGTACAGGTCGCCGTCCAGCCGCTCCGGGTACCGCCGCTCCCCGACCACGGCCAGGGCCGTGCCGTCGGCGGCGACACCGCTGACGAGCGCCGGGGCCGGCCCGCCCGGGGTCACCGGGACGGGCCGCAGGTCCGACGCGTCGGCGGAACGCCCGGTCAGGAGCGGCACATCGCTCTCCTGGACCCGGGCCACGACGCTCAGCCCGCGCTCGTGGCGCACCGCACGGCGGGGGGTGCCGATGGCCCCCCGCGTGTCCCCGGGCACGGGGCCCAGCCGGCGCAGTCCGCCGGCTCGTATCTCTGCGAAGGAGACACCCGCGGTGTCCGCCACGAGGACGGACACCGCGTGCTCCTGTGACTGTGCGGTCACCGGCTAGAACAACCCTCCGAGGAAATCGCCGACCTTCCGTCCGACGGTACTGCCGGCGATGGCTCCGCCGACACCGCCCACGATGCCGCCGATCGCCGCGCCCGCCGCCGTACCGACACCCGGTACGACGCTGCCGATGGCGCCGCCGACCCACGCGCCCGCCACGGCACCGGCCTTGGCGCCGGCCAGGCCGCCGGCGATGCCGCCGGTCTCGCGGGCGGCGGTCCGCACCTTCTCGCCCTCGGGTGCCGTCACCGTGTTGTACACACCGATGCCGACGTCCAGGCCGAGGAGGCCGCGGCCGCCCCACTTGGTCATCTGGTTGATCCGGTTGACCTTGGGGTTGGTCTTGGCCGCGCTCTCGACGATCTGCTTGTCCGATTTCCCGCGCTCGTTGCTGAGGAAGTCGTACGTCGGGAAGTCACGGGCGCCGCGCGCCCGCGGCAGCAGCCAGTCGTCCATCGGGGACCGGTAGAACGACCGCAGCGCGTTCCGCTCGTCGACCGCCCACTGTGCGGCGGCCTTCCAGCCGTACACGCCCGACATGCGCAGCGCGTTCTGGCGGGCGATGGCGTCCGCCTTCTGGTAGGCGGCCCGGCGCGACGCCGCGTCCTCGGTGTACGTGAAGACGAACGCGGTCGTGCCCTGCCAGGCTCCCCAGGCGAGGCTGTTGCCCCAGGTGGCGCTGGTGCCGGCGGTGCCGCTGCTGGAACCGCCGCCGCCGCTGCCCCTAGCGGAGCCGCCGGACGACTTCTTGCCCCCGCCGCCCTTGCCGCTGCTCTTCTTCTTGTCGCTGCTGCTGACGGGGATGCCGCCGCGGCACTCGATCAGGCCTTCGCGGCACTCGGGGACCGCCAGGCCGGTGGAGTCCACCATGGTGGCCGGGTTGTTGCCGGCGTACGCGTAGCCGTTGAGCGACTGCTGCTGCTCGGGGCTGAGCTGCGGGTCGGCGCTGATGAACTGGCCGATGGCCGGGTCGTACTCGCGTGCCTCCACATGGGTGAGCCCGGTGGCGTCGTCGGCGGTCTTGCCGAGGAACCGCTTGTCCGTCGGCCAGGTGCCGACGCCGGTGCCGCGGCGGTCGCCGAACGGTGTGGTCTGGCGCTTGGTGAACGCCTGGGTGGCGTCCGACGCGATGGCCAGGCTCTGCGTACCGTGGTGGTCGCCCGCCAGGTAGTACAGCTTGTTCGTGCCCGACTGGTTGGTGCGCACCGCGACGGCCTGGTCGCCCGCCTTGTAGGTGCGCTGCGCCCATGTCGTGCCGTTCGGCCGCAGATGGACCTCGGTGGCGCCGACGTACAGAATGCGCTCGCCGTCGGCGGCCTTGCGGATGAGCAGCTTGCCGTCCGCGTCGTACAGGTAGTCCGTGGTCTCGGTGCCCTCGGTCAGCTGGGCGAGCTTGCCCTCGTCGTTCCAGACGAGGCTCTGCTGCCCCTTGTCGCCGGGACGGCTGCGCGTGTTGCCCGACGCGTCGTACGCGTAGGTGCGCTGCGGGGCCGCGCAGTCGCCGCCGGTGGTGGTGCCGGCCAGCGTGTGCGGCTGCGCCGGGCTGTTGTAGCAGTATGTGTCGGTGACGGAGGCAGCGGTGTCACGCCGGGTCTCGGTCGCCCGCTGGCCCGCCGCGTTGTACGTCCAGCTGTTCCAGTACGGGGCGGGGCCCGACAGGCTGCTCGCGCTGCGCGGGTCGGCGCAGTTCTGGGACTGCGGGGTCCACGCCTCGGTCATCCGGCGGTGGCCGTCGTAGGCGAAGCACTGGGTCTCCGCCGCGCTCTGGCCGCCGACGACGGTCGGGTCGGCGATCGATGTGACATTGCCTGCCTGGTCGAAGCCGTAGTTGAGGTCCTGCAGCATGTACGGGTGCGTCTGGTCCGTGACATGGCTGCGGGTCAGGCGTCCTGTGCCCTCCTCGTAGGTGTTGGTGACGTAGATCTTCTTGGTGGCCTCGGTGTTCGCCGTGCCGAGGGCGAGCTGCTGCGGCTGTCCGGTGGGTGAGTAGTCGGCGGCGAGGAGGTAGCCGGTGGCGCCGGTGACCTTCTTGACCTGGCCGGTCTCGGTGTAGTCGTAGTCGATGATCTCCGAGGGCAGTCCGCCGAGCGCGGGTTCCTCGATGGACTCGACCTCGCCGTCGATGCGGTGCGCGATGCCGTACTCGATCACGGCCGGCACACCGGCCTTGACCAGCGGGTCGTCGGCCGGGAGCTCCACCTGCGTGGTCGTCGGGTCGGAGAGGCTGTCGTACGCGGTGATGCGCGTCGTGTAGGCCTGGCCCGCCCTGCCGCCGACGAAGCGGGTGAACGTCGACGGCTTGCCCTTCAGGACGGTGTCGTGGGTGCGCTCGGTGAGCTGGTTGGCGTCCGTCCTGGAGCCGGCCCAGGTGCCGGTGACCCGGCCCAGCGCGTCGTACGCGGTGAGGACGGACTTGCCGCGCGAGTCGGTGGTCCTCACGACCCGGTCGAGGGCGTCGTAGTCGTTGGACGACGTGCCCTTGTCGGGGTCGGTGACGGTCTTCTCACGGCCGAACAGGTCGTAGGTGTACGTCCACTTCGTCCCGTCCGGGCCGGTGAGCGACGTCTTCTTGCCGTCCGGGGCGTACGCCGTCCGCACCGACGTGTACGGGGTGCCGAGGGCGCCGCCGTACTGGGTGTCCGACGTGCCGGGGCCCGCGTACTCGCGGACCTCGACGGTGCGGCCGCGGGCGTCGGTGACGGTCCGCTTGCCGACGCCGCCAGCGACGTCGGTGACGGCGGTCGAGTCACCCGTGTACGTGGTGGTCTTCGTCCACTTCTTGACGCCGTAGGTGTACAGCGTGCTGCTGATCTCGCGTCCGGCGCCGTCGAAGACCGTCTCGGACTGCTTGGTCGACTCGCCGTACTCGGCGCGCGTGTACGTGCCGTTGGGCGTGGACGTGGTGTCGAAGATGTCGGCGTGGTTCTCGTACGCCTTGCCCCGGCTGTCGTAGCGGGTCTCGCTCAGCAGGCGGCCGCCCTGGGCGGTCGGGGACTGGGTCTGCACGGTCCGCAGCAGCGCGTCGTAGATCTTGTAGTCGCTGCTGTAGGTGGTGCCGTCCGCCTTCAGCGTGTGGGTGCCCACCGCGGAGGGCTGGGTGTTGCTGATGGCGTACGTGAACTTCTTGCTGGGCGAGTAGCCGGCCGCGCGGTTGCGGTTGGGCAGCCAGACGGCGGTCATGCGCCCGAGCGCGTCGTACGTGATCTCCGTCTTCTTGAGGTTCTTGTCGTACGTGGTGATCTGCTGGCCGCGCAGCGGGTCGAGGAAGGTGACGCCCCGGTGGCCGGCCGCGTCGGTCGTGATGGTCTTCGTGAGCGGGCCCGCGTCCGCCGGCGTGTACGCGGTGCTGGAGGCCTGGCCGAGCGCGTCCTTGGTGGTCAGCGGGCGGCCGAGGGTGTCGTAGGTGGTGGTCTGCGTGGTCTGCCAGCCGGTCGGGGCGCGGTCGCCGTTCGTGTCGGCGGTCGCGGCGTAGCCGGTGGCGCGGCCCTCCCAGGTGGGATTGCCGTCGGTCGGGGTCTGGGCGGCGGTCCAGCCGGTGGCGCCTGTCGTGTCGTAGACCGTGGCGGTGTCGGAGATGACGTCGCCGCGCGTGTCCTTGTTCGCCGGCAGAGTCAGGGCGCTGTCGGCGACGGAGCACGCCTTGCCGACGGTGCGGGTGCGCGACACCAGGTTGGTGATGCCGGCGGCGGGGTTGCGGGCGTACCAGGTGCGGGTGCACGTCTCGTCGCCGCTCTTGGCGGTGTCGCCGTACTCGGTCTTGGTGCTCTCCATGCCGTACGCGTCGAACGTCGTCGCGGTGGCGGTGGAGCGCCAGGTCCCGGGGACGGTGAGGTACGTGTACTCGGTGGTCTTCTGCACCCCGGAGAAGCGGGCGACGCGGTCGGCGGCGTCCGGCACGTCCTGGCGGGCGGTCTCCTTCGACCACGGGTCGTTGACGGTGGATGTGATCGGGGTCGCGCCGTCGTACGAGACGGCCTGACGGAGCTGACCGGCGTACTGCTCGCTGTCCGTGACGGACGCGACGCCGAGTGCGGGTTCGGCCAGCGGGGCGACGGAGACGGACTTGGTGGTGCCGTCCTTCTTCTTGTCGCCGTGCATGCCCTGCATGAACAGCGACACGGCCTTGCTGCGCGTGGTGCCGCGGGCGCCGCTGTAGACGGTGACCTGGCGGTAGCCGCGCCAGTCGGACCAGGTGCGCTCGGCCTTCGGGGTGAGCGGCTCGTCGTTATAGCGCCAGGCGGCGCCGCTGTACGCGTACTCGTGCTCGACGACGTCGTTCATCGCGGCCGGGTCCGAGAGGGTGACGGCCGTGACGCGGTACTTGTGGAACCAGTCGACCGACGCCTCCTCGGCGCCGTTGATGTTCCAGTACTGCGGGTAGCAGTTGCGGGTGTTGGTGTCCTCGGCGGCTCCCATGACCTCGCTGCGGACGCACTCGGTGCCCGACAGGGTGACGGTCGTGATGCCGCCGGTCTCCGAGGTGATCGTGGACAGGCGGGGGCGGGTCAGCGGCAGGATGTTGTCGGTCGCGTCGACGCGGTTGGGCCGCATCTGGTACGTGAACGACAGCGGGTTCAGCGTGATCGCGGTGCCCGTCTTGCCGGTGCGCCGCAGCGACTTCAGGGTCAGGACCTGGTCGCTGGAGTCACCGATGTCGCCGCCGTCGAGGTACTGCTGGGTGAGCGTCCAGGAGTCGACCGGCTTGTGCGTGGACGACGCCGCGTCCCACACGTGGGTGTGGACGGCGGTCAGCCGCTTGCGCGTGAAGAACGACGGCGCGGAGGCGTTGCAGTCGGTGTCGTCCTGCGAGCAGATCGCGTTGAAGGGGACGTCGGGCCAGTTGTGGGCGGTCTCCTTGGTCAGCGAGGAGCAGTCGCTCGCCGTGCACCGCTCGGCGTGGCCGAAGGTGACCTTGGCGTCGGCGTCGTCCGTGAACAGGGCGCCCGCGCGGAGACCGTACGCGATCTCCTTCAGGTAGCCGCCGCGCGTGTAGGCGGCGCTTGCCTTGGTCGCCTTGTTCTTCTTGTAGTAGTTGGTCTCCTTGGCGTACCAGTACGTGGCGGCGTTGCCGTCGGTGTCCTCTACGTAGTCGAGGTTCCAGCGCCAGGCCTGGGTCAGGGAACGGTCGGCGAAGCCGGTGCCGTTGGAGTAGCCGGGCTCGCCGGAGTCGTCGCCGAAGACGGGGACGGTCCAGGTGGAGTGGGTGCGCTGGGTGGTGGCGCCGGCCAGCTTGTTCAGACCGAAGACGTAGCGGGTGCCGTCGCCGGTGACGACGGTCCAGTACTCGCCGTTGTCGTCGCCGTTGTCGGCGCCGGTCGAGCGGGTCACCGTGGACGCGTCGTCGCCCTGGAGCCGCCACTTGCCGGTGGTGTCGTCCTTGACCAGGCGGGACGACTTGCCGTTGAGCATCAGCGTGGCGTTGTCGTACTTCCAGCACTGGTCGTAGACATCCGTGTGGCCGTCGTCGTCGCAGCGGCCGTAGGAGCGCTCGATGTACGACTCGGTGAGCGAGAAGCCCTCACCGACCGAGGTGCCCTGGTTGTTGGTGGTGGCGGTACGGCCGTCCACGCTGCCGGAGTCGTACGACAGGGTCAGCCCGGGGCTCGGCCCGGCCGCCGGTTCCGGGGTCGTGAACTCGTACGACCAGGTGAACGCGCCGGAGCTGGCGCCGGCCTCCCAGGAGGAGGACTCCTTCAGCTCGGTCGCCGAGTAGTCGCCGGTGCCGGCCGGGGATTCGCCCGTGCCTTCGGCGGTCACGGCGAAGACCGCGGTGCTCGTGGCGCTCGTGGCGGCGGTGGCGGTGCGCGCGAGCTGGGTGGCCGGGCCGCTGTCGGCCGGGTCCGTCGTGCTCAGCGCGACGTCGGCCGTGACGGTCTGCTCGCGGACGTCGTTCCGCGACGGCAGAGGGGTCCGCGTACGGCACTCGGGCTTCTCGGGCGTGGTCAGCACGCAGCCGGGCAGGCGGACCAGGCGCAGGCGCTGCGCCCAGCCGCCGCCGACGGCTCCGGCGAAGCCGCCGTAGTCGACGCTGAGTTCGGCACTGCCCGCGGTGTCGGCGGTGGCCGTGAGCAGGACGCCGGTGATGCCCGCGCGTTCGGCGGCCTCCTGGTCCAGGACGGTGACCTCGGCGTCGCCGCGGGCACCGGACGCCGCGGACGCGGCCGGTGCGGACGCGGCCGGTGCTGCGCCC
>NZ_JABWDV010000421.1 GCF_013362995.1 Streptomyces sp. TRM64462
CCACCATCGTGTTGACGGTGTTCTTCAACTCCAGCATCTCACCGGCCACATCGACGGTGACCTTCTGCGACAGGTCACCGTTCGCGACCGCCGTCGTCACCTGCGCGATGTCCCGCACCTGACCCGTCAGATTCCGGAACGCCGTATTGACCGAATCCGTCAGGTCCTTCCACGTGCCGGCCGCGCCCGGCACCTGCGCCTGCCCGCCGAGGAGCCCCTCGACGCCAACCTCGCGCGCCACACGCGTCACCTCGTCGGCGAACGTACGCAGCGTCTCGGTCATCTGATTGATCGTGTCCGCGAGCTGCGCGACCTCGCCGCGTGCGCTCACGGTCACCTTCTGCGACAGGTCACCGTTGGCGACGGCCGTGGTGACCTCCGCGATACCGCGCACCTGGGAGGTGAGATTTCCGGCCATCGTGTTGACGGAGTCGGTGAGGTCCTTCCATACGCCCGCGACACCCGGCACCTCGGCCTGGCCGCCGAGCTCGCCCTCCGTACCGACCTCGCGGGCGACCCGCGTCACCTCGGAGGAGAACGACGACAGCTGGTCCACCATCGTGTTGACGGTGTTCTTCAGCTCCAGCATCTCGCCGGCCACGTGCACCGTGACCTTGCGGGACAGATCACCCTTCGCGACCGCCGTCGTCACCAGCGCGATGTCCCGCACCTGCGCCGTGAGCCGGTACGCCATGGTGTTCACGGAGTCCGTGAGGTCCTTCCACGAGCCCGAGACGCCGCGCACCTGCGCCTGCCCGCCGAGCTTGCCCTCCGTACCCACTTCGAGCGCGACCCGCGTCACCTCGTCGGTGAACGACGACAGCTGGTCGACCAGGTTGTTCGTGGTACGGGCCACCTTCAGGAACTCTCCGCGCAGCGGCCGCCCCGCTGCGTCGGGCCCCTCGGAGCGCAGCTCCATCCGCTGCTGCAGGTCGCCGTCCGCGACCGCGGCGAGGACCCGCCCCACCTCGGACACCGGCCGGGTCAGGTCGTCGACCAGGGCGTTCGCCGCCTCGATGGCCGACGCCCAGGCCCCTTCACTGGCCCCGACCTCCAGCCGCTCCGACAACTTGCCCTCGCGCCCGACCACCCGCCGCACCCGGGCCAGCTCGCCCGTCAGGTGCAGCTTGCGGTCCGCGACCTCGTTGAAGACGGCGGCGATCTCCGCCATCGTCCCCTCGCCGGTCACGGTGAGACGCCTGCGGAAATTGCCGTCGCGCATTGCCACCAGGGCGGACAGCAGCCGCTCCAGGGCGGCGGCGTCCACCTCGACGGTTCCGCTGCTGCTTCGGGACCGTCCGCCCTTCGCGCGCGTGCTACCGCCTCGCGCCGCCACGCCAGACTCCACCGTGTCCCTCCCGCAAGGGTCGACCGTACTGCTCGGGCTCGTACTCGTACGCGTATCTGCTACTCGGGTGCCGAAGGCTCCGGCCGCCGCCGAAGACCACCCCGGGGGCGCGTCCGGCTGCCGCTGGAAGCCTTCCCAGTGTTTCACCGCAAGCCGACCAGGCCATAACAGTTCGGCAGCTTCGCATAACGTCCCCGCACCCGGGGGACGGAAACAGCGGTGACCACCATCCGCCCGGACTGCGAAGGTAAGTAACCTGGCATGCGGCTGTCCAACCCGCCCCGGTCCGCCCGGCGGGGGCGGAGTGGCACAGCAGGAGCACCGGGTACCGGGAGGGGCGGGGCCGATCATGGCGGAGCCGGGCGTCGAGACGCGTACGAGGAGTTCTGTGATCACCGCGCGGGCGGCTGCCAGTTTCGAACCTGTGGGGCGGTCGGTCGCGGCCGCCCGGGCCTTCGTCCGGGACACCCTCCAGGGCTGGGGATACTCCGACGTCGTCGACGACGCCGTCGTCCTGACCAGCGAACTCGTCACCAACGCCGTGATCCACGCCGGCACCGCGGCCGACGTCCTGTGCCTGCGCACCGAGCACGGCGTACGCGTCGAGGTCGCCGACCGCTACCCGGAGCGCGAGGTTCCCCTCCAGGGCAGCGGCCAGCCCGTCGCCGCCCTCGACCGCGAGAACGGCCGGGGACTGCTGCTGTGCGCCGCCCTGGCCGCCCGCTGGGGCGTCGAGTACTCCCCCGCCCGCAAACACGTCTGGTTCCAGCTCGACCTGCCCGAGCGCCCCGTCGGCACCCGCCACGCGGGCCCCGCGCTCCCCAACGCCCTGCTGCCGGTCGCCGACGACCACGTACGCGTCGCCGTCGTCCAGATCGACCGCGCGGGCGCCATCGCCTCCTGGAACGACGACGCGGAGCATCTGTTCGGCTACGCCGCGGACCAGGTCATCGGCAAGCACCTCGGCGACTTCGCGGCCTGGCCGCACACCCCCGGCACCAGCACCGGCCTCGCCGAGGCCCTGCAGCTGTCCCGCTGGGAGGGCAGCTACGGCATCCGCGGCGCCGACGGCCGCGTCATCCCCGTCTACGCCTCCCACCTGCGGGTCCGCGACACACACGGCGAGCCGTCCACCGTCTGCCTGCTGGTGCGGGACTACGAACGCGCCGTCCTGCAGACCCCGGCCCGCACCGCCGGCGGCGACGCGTCGGGCGAGGGCCGCTCCATCGACCCGTTCGAGGTCTTCATCGGCTCCCCCGCCCCCGACGACCTCGACGGACTCCTCCAGCGCACCGTGGAACGCGCCCGCGACATGCTCGACGGCGACGCCGCGTTCCTGCTGCTCGCCACGGACGACGAGACGGAGCTGGAGGTACGGGCCTCCACGGGCCTGCCGTCCGCCCGCCAGCGCTTCGCGCGCGTACCGGTCGAAGCGGGCACCAGCCGGTACGCGTCGGCCCGCATGCCGGCCGTCCACGAGGACCTGGCGGCCGTCCCCGGCTCCGTACCGCTCCTCAACGGCACCGGCATGCGCTCGGTCGTCACCGTCCCGCTCAAGGTCGAGGGCCGCCTCACCGGCTCCCTGGGCGTCGCGGCGGAGGCCGCGGGCCGCTACTCGAACGAGGAGGCCCTGCGGCTGCAGTTCGCCGCCGACCGTATCGCCCTGGCCGTCGAGTCGGCCCGCCTGGGCGAGCTGGAGCGGCTGCGCCGCGGCTCCCTCAGCTTCCTCGTCGAGGCGTCCGATCTGCTCGCCGGCACCCTCGACCGCGACCAGACACTGGCCTTGATGGCCCAGATGACGGTCCCCACGCTGGCCACCTGGTGCGCCGTCTACACGATCGCCGACCAGGCGTCGGACCCGTATCTGTCGTACGTACTCCACGAGGACGAGGAGCGCATCGACGGGCTCAAGGACCTGCTGTCCGGGATCGCACCGCCGGAGCCGGTGCCGACGCCCGGCGCCCGCGTCTGGAACGCCCCGGCCGAGGCCGCCCACCAGGCGGCCCTGCGCACGTCCAGGCACGAGCTGGATCACGCGGAGACGGCGTCCCCGCTGTCCTCCGGGATCGGTACGACGCTGGCCACGGCCGCCGCGGTCGGCGGCGAGACCGTCGTCCTGCCCCTGGTCGCCCGCAACCGCGTCATCGGCATGCTCACGCTGGGCAAGCCGTCCGACGACCACTTCCGCCAGGAGATCCTGGAGCTGGCCGAAGACCTGTCCCGCCGTGCCGCCCTGGCCCTGGACAACGCGCGCCTGTACAGCGAGCGCATGGCCATCAGCCAGTCCCTCCAGCGCAGCCTGCTCCCGCCGGGCCTCCCGCAGATCCCGGGCGTCGAGGTCGATGTGATCTACCGCGCGGCCGGCGAGGGCAACGAGGTCGGCGGCGACTTCTACGACCTGTTCCCGATCCGCGACAAGGCGTACGGCTTCGCCATCGGCGACGTGTGCGGTACGGGCCCGGAGGCGGCCGCCGTCACCGGCCTGGCGCGGCACGCGCTGCGTCTGCTGGCCCGCGAGGGCTTCGGCGGCCCCGCCGTCCTGGAGCGCCTGAACGCGGCCATCCTCGACGAGGGCGCCCGCAGCCGCTTCCTGACCCTCCTGTACGGCGAGCTGTGGCCGCAGGAGGACGGCAGCGCCCTTCTGAAGGTGGTGTGCGCGGGCCATCCGCTGCCGCTGCGCCTGCGCCAGGACGGCACGGTGGAGCCGGCCGCTGAGCCTCAGCCGCTGCTGGGCGTCATGGAGGATCTGGAGCTCTACGAGCAGACGGTCACCCTCGACCCGGGCGATGTGCTGCTGTGCGTCACGGACGGCGTGACGGAACGCCGCGAGGGCGCGCGCATGCTGGGCGACGACGGCCTGACGGAGGTGCTCCGGACGTGCACGGGCCTGACGGCCGGCGCGGTCTCGGCACGCGTGCTGCGCGCGGTGGAGCGCTTCGCCGCGGAACCGGCCTCCGACGACATGGCGATCCTGACGATGCGCGTCCCGGAGCCGCACCATCAGTGAGCCGTACGCGGACATGAAGAAGGCCCCCGCCTCACGGCGGGGGCCTTCTTCCGTTCGGAGCCCCCAAACGGAATCGAACCGTTGACCTTCTCCTTACCATGGAGACGCTCTGCCGACTGAGCTATAGGGGCCTGCCGTTCGCGGGGTTTCCCTCGCGGCGACGGGAAAACTATACCCCGAAAGAGTCACGGTGCCTAATCGGCTGCCGACCGTCGGCCGCCGGCGGTAAACGCGGAAAGCCCCGCACCATCGGTGCGGGGCTTCCCCAAAAACTGTTCGGCGGTGTCCTACTCT
>NZ_JABWDV010000422.1 GCF_013362995.1 Streptomyces sp. TRM64462
CACGCAGCCGGGCGCGTACCGGACCGGCCAGCGTGACGAGCAGGCCGAGCAGCAGCGCGGCCACGCCGACGAGCGCGACCCCCGGCCCGGTGGTGGTGGGGAACAGCAGGAGGAGGGCGACGGTCGAGCAGACGACAGTGGCCGAACCGTAGGCGAGCTGTGCGGCGGTCGGACGCGGCATGGCGGTTTCCGTCCTCGTGGTGGAGTCTCGCAACGCGGTCGCACTGATTGACGACTCTACGACGGTGGATGCCCGAGAGGAACCGGCAGTAAGCGTGACCTAACCCACCGTGCCGGAGTACGCCGGGAGCGAGCCGGGGCAACCGGGGGCGCACAGGGGCCATGGACCGCAGGGGAGGACCGCAGCACGTGTCCCGCACCATCCGTGAACTGAGTGCCGTCACCGCCGTCCTGGTGGCTCTCGTGGCGACCCCCGCACCGGCATCGGCGGCGGCCGCACCCGCACCGGCGGCGGCCGCACCCGCGCCGGCACCTCCGCCGGCCGTCGCCACGACCGGCACGCCTCCCGCGCCGCACCCGGACGGCGACGGCCATGTCATCGACGGCCCCTTCAGCGCCCGTCAGCAGCTCCACCGGCGGACCGCGCTCGAACGGGTCCTGAGGGGCGACGCCCGCGTGGAGCAGCGCGGCGGCTCCCGGGTCGTCCGTCTCGACGACCACAAGTACGTCGAGCTGGGCCGGGAGCGCACCGACCGGATCCTCGCGATCCTCGTGGAGTTCGGCGACCTGGTCGACGACACCACGCTGTACGACCCGGACGGCCCCGCCGGGCCCAAGCCGCCCCTCGTGAAGTACGGCGGCACACCGGGCCCCCGCCACAACGGGATACCGGAGCCCGACCGCACCCGGGACAACTCCACGGACTGGCGCCCCGACTACGACCGCGCCCACTACGAGCGGCTCTACTTCGGCACCGGCCCCGGCACGCACTCCCTGCGGACGTACTTCGAGCAGGTGTCGTCCGGCCGCTACTCGGTCGATGGCGAGGTCTCGGACTGGGTCCGCGTCCCGTACAACGAGGCCAGGTACGGCTCCGACTACTGCGGCGCGAACAACTGCCCCAACGTCGAGGACCTGGTGCGGGACGCCGTTGCCGCCTGGGTGGCGCGGCTGCGCGCGGACGGCTGGAGCGACGAGCGGATCACCGCGCACGTGGCCCGGTTCGACGTGTGGGACCGCACGGACCACGACGGCGACGGCGACTTCGACGAGCCCGATGGCTACATCGACCACTTCCAGCTCGTCCACGCGGGCGAGGACGGCTCGGCGGGCGGCGGCGCCCAGGGCTCCGACGCCCTGTGGGCGCATCGCGGCTACGCGTACGGCAGGGACGACGGCGACACCGGCCCGGACGGCTTCAAGGCGGGCGGTGTGCCGGTCGGCGACACGGGCCTCTGGGTGGGCGACTACACGATGCAGCCGGAGAACGGCGGCCTCGGCGTCTTCGCCCACGAGTACGCCCACGACCTGGGCCTGCCCGACCTGTACGACACGAACAGCGTGCCCGGCGCCGAGAACTCGGTCGGCTTCTGGTCGCTGATGTCGTCCGGTTCGTGGCTCGGCACGGGCGGCGACGCCATCGGGGACCTGCCCGGCGACATGACCGCGTGGGACAAGCTCCAGCTCGGCTGGCTGTCGTACGAGAAGGCGAAGGCGGCCACGCCGTCCGTGCACCGCCTCGGCGTCTCCGCGTACCGGACCCGGCATCCGCAGGCCCTGGTGGTCGAGCTGCCCGACAAGACCGTGACGACACCCGTGGTGCACCCGGCCGGGGGCGCTCTGCAGTGGTGGAGCGACCACGGCGACAACCTGTCCCAGACCCTCACGCGGACGGTGGACCTGACGGGCCGTGGGCGGGCGGTGCTGGAGCTGGACGGCTGGTGGGACATCGAGAAGGACTACGACTTCCTGTACGTCCAGGTGTCTTCGGACGGCGGCGCGAGCTGGCAGGCGCTGGACGGTACGGCCGACGGCGAGCCGGTGCCGCGGGACGCGGCCGGGAAACCGGCCCTGACGGGTGCCTCGGGGACGTACCGCGCACTGCGGTACCCGCTGGACGCGTACGCGGGGCGGGAGATCGGGCTGCGCTTCCGGTACCGGACGGACGGCGGGGTCGCGGGCAGGGGGTTCGCCGCGGACAACGTGACCGTGCGGGCGGACGGGGTGCCGCTGTTCACGGACGGCGCGGAGAGCATCGACCCCGGCTGGGCGGCGCGCGGCTTCGTCCGGGTCGGCGCGTCGGTCACGGGCGACCACCCGCAGTACTACGTGGTCGAGAACCGGCAGTACGTGGCGTACGACCGGACGCTGGAGGCAGGCCCGTACAACTTCGGCTTCACGGGGGCGCTCGCGCGCCGGGTGGAGCACTTCGCGTACCGGCCGGGTGTGCTGATCTGGCTGTGGGACACCTCGCACCGCGACAACAACGTCTCGGACCATCCGGGGGAGGGGCTCGTGCTGCCGGTGGACGCGCATCCGCGGCCGATGCGCTGGGCGGACGGCACGCCGATGCCGAACCGGGTCACCCCGTACGACGCGGCCTTCGGGTGGCGGCCGGTGCCGGGGTTCACGCTGCACCGGCTGGACGAGCCGACGTACATCCCGCCGCAGCCGGGCAATCCGGTGTTCGACGACCGCGCGGGCGTCTACTGGTCCGCCGAGAATCCCTATGGCAGTGTGCGGACCGCGGACACCAACACCCGTATCGGGGTGGTCGCCGAGCCGCCGGGCGGCGCGACGGTGACCGTGCGCGTGGGGCCCTCCCGCCGGTGATCCGCCGGCCAGATTCCGCTGTCCGGTATGCGGATGGGCGTGTTCACATAGGGGCTTGGCCTGTGCAAGTCAAGACTGTCTTTTCTCGCGTAAGTCCGGTCGAATGTCGTCACTTGTGGCGCGACACCGCACGCGGATAATCACGTGACCCCCCATCCGCGTCGAGCGGTGCGCAGGGGAGGAAACAACAAGTGACCATCAGACGACGGGCGTTCCGCGCGTCCGCGGTCGTCGTGGCCCTGGCCGCGACCGCCGCCACCGCAGGCGCACTCACCACGGCTCAGGCCGACAACCGCCCCGACGCGGGCATCGAACGTCATGACCCGGCACCGGGCGCGGCCGAGGAGGGCCACGCGCACGGTGCCGAGCACGCGGGCCATGTCGACCACGACCTCAAGGGCCCGTTCAGCGACCAGCAGGCCAAGGAGCGCCAGGCCGCCCTGGAGCAGGTGCTGTCCGGCGAGTCCAAGGTGCAGAAGCGCGGCGGCTCCCAGGTCGTCAAGCTCGACAACAAGAAGTACGTCGAGCTGGCGCGCGAGAAGACCGACAGCATCTTCACCATCCTGGTCGAGTTCGGCGACAAGGTCGACAACGAGACCCTCGTCGACCGCAAGGACGACGACACCGACGAGCCGAAGCCCAAGTACGGCGGCACGCCCGGCCCGCTGCACAACCAGATAGCCAAGCCGGACCGGACGAAGGACAACTCGACCGCCTGGCAGGAGGACTACAGCCGGGAGCACTTCCAGGACCTGTACTTCGGCGAGGGCAAGGACGAGAAGGGCCGCCAGAAGCACTCGCTCAAGACCTACTACGAGCGTCAGTCCTCGGGCCGCTACTCGGTCCAGGGCACGGTCACCGACTGGGTCAAGGTCGACTACAACGAGGCCCGTTACGGCTCGAACTACTGCGGCCAGTCCAACTGCGCCAACGTCTGGGACCTGGTCCGCGACGGTGTGAACGCCTGGGCCGACCAGCAGAAGGCGCAGGGCAAGTCCCCCGAGGAGATCAAGGCGGCCCTGTCCCAGTACGACAAGTGGGACCGCTACGACCACGACGGCGACGGCGACTTCAACGAGTCCGACGGCTACATCGACCACTTCCAGATCGTCCACGCGGGCGAGGACGAGTCGGCCGGCGGCGGTGCCCAGGGCGGCGACGCCGTGTGGGCGCACCGCTGGTACGCGTACGGCACGAACGCCGGCAAGACCGGCCCGGAGCACAACAAGGCGGGCGGCGCCCAGATCGGCGACACCGGCATCTGGGTCGGCGACTACACCGTGCAGCCCGAGAACGGCGGCCTCGGCGTCTTCGCCCACGAGTACGGCCACGACCTCGGCCTGCCGGACCTGTACGACACGTCCGGCCGTCCGGGCGCCGAGAACTCCACGGGCTTCTGGTCCCTGATGTCCTCCGGCTCCTGGCTGGGCACCGGCGGCGACAGCATCGGCGACATGCCGGGCGACATGACCGCCTGGGACAAGCTGCAGCTCGGCTGGCTCAACTACGAGAAGGCCAAGGCCGCCACCAAGTCGAAGCACAAGCTGGGTGTCGCCGAGTACAACACCAAGAACCCGCAGGCGCTGGTCGTCGAGCTGCCGAAGAAGCGGGTCAGCACCGAGATCGTCAAGCCGGTCCAGGGCTCCATGCAGTGGTGGAGCAACATGGGCGACGACCTCAAGAACACCCTCACCCAGTCCGTCGACCTCACCGGCAAGTCCAAGGCCGAGCTGAGCCTCGACGCCTGGTGGGAGATCGAGGCCGAGTACGACTACCTGTACGCCGAGGTCTCCACGGACGGCGGCGCCACCTGGACCGCCCTGGACGGCACCGCCGACGGCGCGGCCATCGACCGGGACGCGAGCGGCGCCCCGGCGCTCAGCAGCCACTCCGAGGGCTTCAAGAAGCTCGTCTACCCGCTCGACGCCTACGCCGGCAAGAAGGTCGACTTCCGCTTCCGCTACCTCACGGACGGCGGTGTGGCCGAGCGCGGCTTCGCGGCCGACAACATCGTCTTCACGGCGGACGGCGCCGAGCTGTTCGCGGACGACGCCGAGGGCGCGGCCGACGGCTGGACCACGAACGGCTTCTCCCGCATCGGCGCGGCGATCACCGACGACTACCCGCAGTACTACATCGCGGAGAACCGTCAGTACGTCTCGTACGACGCGACCCTGAAGGTCGGCCCGTACAACTTCGGCTTCACGGGCGACAAGGCGAGCTGGGTCGAGCACTTCCCGTACCAGACCGGTCTGCTGATCTGGAAGTGGGACACCTCCCAGAAGGACAACAACACGGCCGTCCACCCCGGTGAGGGCCTGATCCTTCCGGTCGACGCCAACCCGGAGCCGCTGCGGTGGAAGGACGGCACGCTGATGCGCAACCGCATCCAGTCGTACGACTCGCCGTTCAGCCGCTTCCGCTACCAGGGCCTCACCCTCCACAAGGCGGGTGTGGAGCAGCGCATCCGCAACCACGTGGGCAACTCGGTCTTCGACGACCGCAAGGGCGTCTACTGGTACGAGGAGAACGCGCGGGCCAGCGTCAAGGTAACTGACACCAACACCAAGATCGCCATCGTCAAGCAGCCGCGCAGCGGCCAGACGATCACGGTCCAGGTGGGTCCGTCCACGAAGTAAGCAGCATCACCGCAGGTCAACGCATGATCGGCCGTCGCCCTCTAGCGGGCGGCGGCCGATCGTGTTTAGGTGCAGGTGACCAAGTCTTATTGACACACGTTTCACGGGGGAGCGTTTCGGCATGCCCGGTGGTGGTTTCTGCAAGTTGCCAGGCGGCAGTGTGGTGGTGGCCCTGAGCCTGCCGAACCCGGCGGGTGACGGGGACGTGCGGGTGCTGGTCCACGCGCTGAACCGGCCGCGTGCCCTGACCCGCCTCCGCAACCTGGGCCTGCGCGCCTACCTGCGCGGCAACACGCACCCGCCGACGCCGGACGAGATCACGGCGGTGCTGCACCACCCGGACGGCCTGCTGTGGCGCACGACGCCGAGCAGGGCCCTGGAGCTGTGGCAGCCGATACGGGCCCTGCTGCGGCCGTGAGAGGCCGGGGAGCGGCTCAGCGCGGCTCAGCGCACCGGCTAGACGACCGGCTTGCCCGTCAGCTCCACACCGGCGTCCCGGAGCTCTTCGAGCGCCTTCTGCGTGCTCTCGGCTGAGACCCCCGCGGTGAGGTCGAGCAGCACCTGGGTGCGGAACCCCTCGGCGGCGGCGTCGAGGGCGGTGGCGCGGACGCAGTGGTCGGTGGCGATGCCCACGACGTCCACCTCGGTCACGTCGTGGGCGCGCAGCCAGTCAGCGAGCGGGAGGTCGTTCTCGTCGGTGCCCTCGAAGCCGCTGTACGCGGCGGCGTAGGCGCCCTTGTCGAACACGGCGTCGATGGCCCCGGAGGCGACGGCGGGCGCGAAGTTCGGGTGGAACCCGACGCCCTCGGTCCCGGCGACGCAGTGCGGCGGCCAGGACCGCACGAAATCGGGGTGCGGGGAGAAGTGGTCCCCCGGCTCGATGTGGTGGTCCCGGGTGGCGACGACATGCCGGTAGACGGGCCCGGCGGCCTCGCCGATCAGGTCCGTGATGGCGGCGGCGACATCCGCACCCCCCGCCACCGCGAGGCTGCCGCCCTCGCAGAAGTCGTTCTGAACGTCGACGACGATCAATGCGCGGTGCATGGCGGTTGTCCTTAGGTGGGGGAGCGGTCGGTGAACAGTCGGGGATACCTCCGAGCGTAGAGACTCCCCCCACCCAACGGGAGAGGGCACAGCCCTACGGGGCGCTGCGCTCGGCCGGACCGCCGGTTTCGCCGTGGAGCGGCACGCCCGCCCGGACCGCCGGTTCTGCTGTGGGCATGCGTTCCGCAGGGCGATGGGGGTCCCCCCTGCTCGAGCGAAGTCGAGAGCTTGGGGGAGGGTGGGCACAGCGGAACCGGCCCGCCCGCGCCCGACCCGCCCGAACCCACCCACCCGCACGTCTCACGCCCCCGTGACCAGCTCCGTCGGGAGCACCGGCTCGCCCCGCGACAGCTGGACCGCCGACAGCGGCAGCGACGAACGCGCCGCGATGTGCCGCGCCCGCGCGGCCTCCAGCGGCTCCCGCGCCACGACCTCCCCCGCCTTCACCAGCGGCACCAGCAGCTGCCGCTCCACCAGCTCGGGAGGCACCGCCCCGGTGCCCACGACCTCCGCCTCCGCGACCCCCTCCGCGTCGACCCGCCGCGCCGCCCACTTCCGCCCGCCCACGGACGCCTTCCCGCCCAGCGACTTCTTCGCGACCGCCCGCAGCGGCGCCCCCGGCTCCGCCGAGTCCGCCCGCGCCACCAGCTTGTAGACCATCGAGCACGTCGGATGCCCGCTCCCCGTCACGAGCTGCGTCCCGACCCCGTACGCGTCCACCGGCGCCGCCGCCAGTGACGCGATCGCGTACTCGTCCAGGTCCGACGTGACCAGGATCCGCGTGTCCCGCGCCCCCAGCTCGTCCAGCTGCTGCCGCACCCGGTGCGCCACCAGCAGCAGGTCGCCCGAGTCGATGCGCACCGCGCCGAGACCCGGCCCGGCCACCTCCACCGCGGTACGCACCGCCTCGGCCACGTCGTACGTGTCGACCAGCAGCGTCGTACCCCGCCCCAGCGACTCCACCTGCGCCCGGAACGCGTCCCGCTCGCTGTCGTGCAGCAGGATGAAGGCGTGCGCGGACGTCCCGACCGTGGGGATGCCGTACCGGAACCCCGCCGCCAGGTCGGACGTCGAGTCGAAGCCGCCCACGTACGCGGCACGCGCCGCCGCCACCGCGGCCAGCTCGTGCGTCCGCCGGGCGCCCATCTCGACCAGCCGCCGCCCGCCCGCGGCCGTCGCCATCCGGGACGCGGCCGCGGCGATCGCCGAGTCGTGGTTGAGGATCGACAGGATCACCGTCTCCAGCAGGACGCACTCCGCGAACGTCCCCTCCACGCGCAGCACCGGCGACCCCGGGAAGTACACCTCGCCCTCGGGGTAGCCCCAGATGTCCCCGCTGAAGCGGTACGAGGCGAGCCATTCGAGCGTCGGCCCGTCGACGACCCCACGCGAGCGCAGGAAGTCGAGGACGCCCGCGTCGAAGCGGAAGTTCTCCACGGCGTCCAGGACGCGGCCGGTGCCGGCCACGACCCCGTAGCGGCGCCCTTCCGGCAGCCGGCGCGTGAAGACCTCGAAGACCGAGTGGCGGTCGGCGGTGCCGCCCCGCAGGGCGGCCTGGAGCATGGTCAGCTCGTACTGGTCGGTGAAGAGCGCGGTGGACGGCACTGCCACCGGGAGCCCTGGGTCCGCAGCGTTCATGCCAGGATCGTACCCCGAATACTCGTCAGTCTGACGATTTCTCCGTGTGGATGCCGTACCGCCCTTGGCGTGGCCCGTTTGTGCGACCCCCCACCCTCAGTGGCAGCATTGGGGGAGTGAGTGTTGCTCCCGTAGAGATCGAACGTACCCAGCCGGCCGAAGAGGGCTTCGCCGTCACCGAGCCCGACGTGCCGTGGGTGACGATCGTCCACAACGACCCGGTCAACCTCATGAGCTATGTGACCTACGTCTTCCAGACGTACTTCGGCTACTCCAAGGACAAGGCGCACAAGCTGATGCTCGACGTGCACCACAAGGGCCGGGCCGTGGTCTCCAGCGGCACCCGCGAGGAGATGGAACGCGACGTGCAGGCGATGCACGGTTACGGACTGTGGGCCACGCTCTCCCAGGACCGCGGCTGATGAGCGGCCACTTCGAGGCGCTGCCCGGCGGCGGCGCGACCGTGCCCCTGGACGAGGTCGAGATCTCCATCCTGCGCTCGCTGGCCGTGCAGATGCTGGAGCTGATCGGGCCCGGCGACGAGCCGCCGCAGGGTGAGGACCCGCTCGCCGCGCTGTTCCAGGACGGCCCCAGCAAGCCCCCGTCGGACCCGGCGCTGGCGCGCCTCTTCCCCGAGGCGTACGGCGACGAGGACGAGCAACTCCGGGCCGCGTCCGCCGAGTTCCGCCGCTACACGGAGAACGATCTGCGCGCCCGCAAGCGCGAGGACGCGCTCACCGTCGTCCGCAGCCTCGACGGCCTCACGGCGCAGACGGAGGGGCAGGAGGGGCAGGAGGAGTCGGGGGAGCAGGGCGGCGGCGCCCGTCTGGAGCTCACGCCCGAGGAGTCACGCCGCTGGCTCGGCGCCCTCAACGACCTCCGTCTCACCATCGGCACCCGCCTTGAGGTCTCCGACGAGGACGAGACCAGCGACCTCTACCGGCTGCCCGACTCGGATCCGCGCAAACCGATGGTGATGGCCTACTTGTGGCTGGGCGCCTTGCAGGAGACCCTCGTCGAGACGCTGATGCCGTCGTCGTAGTCCCGTCGTAAGTCCCGCTTCCGTACACCGGGATGAGGCGTAACGGGTGCAGGCGGCGGCCGTCTCCTACACACTGATCCGGCGCGGCGCGGCGTCCGCTCACCGGACGACGGAATCCGCATAACGATCGCATCACCGCTCCTGCACTTCTCTTCCCCGTGGCAGGTTCGCTCGGTCAGGGTGTGACCTGGCTCACGCAACGATCAGTGAAACACGTGGTAAAACTTCGCAACTCCACAGCGGCCCACCAGGCCGCAGCGTGGAGTGACTGGTCCATCACCAGTCGCGATGCACGACCTGTGTGACCCACGTCGTCCGATGTCCGCGGCCGACGAGGGTGACACGTCGCCGATCGGACAACGGCGTTCGCTCAACCGCACCCCTCTCCCGTCGGCCCATGCCCGGTGGGTTCCCCTGCGCCATTGAGGTAGTCAGATGTCACTCGACTCCATCACCAAGAACATCGACCAATCAGTCAGCGACTTCTTCAATCCTGTCGCCACCTGGCTCGGCGACATCGTGTTCTACTCGGTCCCCGTCGCGGGAACCGAGCTCCCGCTCATCGTCGCCTGGCTCGTCGTGGCTGGTCTGGTGTTCACGGGCTGGTTCGGGTTCGTCCAGTTCCGCAAGTTCAAGCTCGCGGTGAACGTCGTACGCGGCAAGTACGACGAGAAGGGGTCGGCCGGTGAGGTCAACCACTTCCAGGCCCTGACGGCGGCCGTCTCCGGCACCGTCGGTCTCGGCAACATCGCGGGTGTGGCCGTCGCCGTCTCCATCGGCGGCCCCGGCGCCACCTTCTGGATGATCCTCTGTGGTCTGCTCGGCATGGCCTCCAAGTTCGTCGAGGTCACGCTGGGCGTGAAGTACCGGGAGGTGCACGAGGACGGCACCGTCTCCGGTGGCCCGATGCACTACCTGCGCAAGGGTCTCGTCGACCGCTTCGGCCCGGGCGCCGCGACCGCCGGCAAGGTGCTCGCCTTCGCCGCCGCCGTCATGGTCCTCTTCTTCGGCCTCTTCGGCGGCAACCTGTTCCAGGTCAACCAGAGCTACAGCCAGCTCGCGTCCGTCGCCGGCGGCGGCTCCTCGACCTTCGCGCTGTTCTTCGGCATCCTGATCGCCGCCCTCGTCGGCCTGGTCCTCCTCGGCGGCCTCCGCTCCGTCGCCTCGGTGACCAGCCGCCTCGTCCCGGCCATGGCGATCATCTACATCATCGCCTGCCTCGTGGTCATCCTGACCAACGTCACCGCGCTGCCGTCCGCCGTCACCACGATCATCACCGAGGCGTTCAGCCCGAAGGGTGTCGCCGGTGGTGTCATCGGTGCCCTGATCGTCGGCTTCAAGCGTGCCGCCTTCTCCAACGAGGCCGGTCTGGGCTCCGCCCCGATCGCCCACTCCGCGGTCAAGACCAAGCACCCCGCATCCGAGGGTCTGGTGGCCCTGCTGGAGCCGTTCATCGACACGGTCGTCATCTGCACCATGACCGCGCTGACCATCGTCATCGCGAGCCCGGACAGCTGGCTGAAGGCCCGCGAGGGCGAGAGCATCGGCGGCGTCACCATCACCTCGGACGCCTTCGCGACCGCGATGCCGTGGTTCCCGTACATCCTGACCCTCGCGGTCCTGCTGTTCGCCTTCTCCACGCTGATCACCTGGGGCTACTACTGCCTCAAGGCCTGGACGCACATGTTCGGCCGCAGCAAGGCGAGCGAGATCACCTTCAAGGTCCTCTACTCGCTCATCGCCGTCCTCGGCTCGCTGATGTCGCTGGACGCGCTGATCTCCCTGGCCGACTCGGTCCTCTTCCTGCTGGCCGTCGTCAACATCATCGGCCTGTACCTGCTCGCCCCGGTCGTCAAGAAGGAGCTCAACTCCTTCCTGGCCTTCGTCCGCCGCCGCGACGCCGGCGAGGACACCGACGAGGTCGAGGCGGAGGAGCCGGCCAAGACCCTCTGACGGTCTCCCGGCACCACCACCCGTACAACCCGTACGACACGACGTCCCCCGCACCGGTCCGCCGGCGCGGGGGGCGCCGCGTTCGCGGGGCGGTCGCGGGCGTTCGCCAGGCGTTCGCTCAGCGGACGCTCAACTCCGTATAACGATCTGTTAATGAACAGCCGCACCTTTCGCCCCGCGAGGTGCGGCTTTGTGCTGTTTCACCTGTGCACTGGCTCACAGAGCGCTTCGTCCCATATGTGTGCGGCCGTGATACATCTGCACGACCGCCCGGCGACGCCACCCATGTCGCCGGGGGCGCCACAGCCGGCCGACCGCCGGCGGCACTCCAGCCATGTCCGGGGGGATCAGCGTGGAGAAAGGCGCACCACAACCATGACCTCACTGCAGGTCGAGAAAGAACACGGCGGCGACGGGGCCGCCGACGAGGGCTACCAGCGGGGACTCGGCGCCCGCCAGATCCAGATGATCGCGATCGGCGGAGCCATCGGCACCGGCCTGTTCCTCGGCGCGGGCAAGGCCATCTCCATGGCGGGCCCCAGCCTGATCCTGGCCTACGCCGCCGCCGGTCTCGTCATCTTCTTCATCATGCGCGCGCTGGGCGAGCTGCTGATGTACCGCCCGGTGTCCGGCTCGTTCGCCGAGTACGCCCGCGAGTTCGTCGGCCCCTTCGCGGGCTTCGTCACCGGCTGGACGTACTGGCTGTTCTGGGTGGTCACCGGCATCACCGAGGTCACCGCGGCCGCCACGTACATGACGTACTGGTGGGACATCCCCCAGTGGATATCCGCCCTCGTGTTCACGGTCGTCCTGTACGGCGCGAACCTGATCTCCGTGAAGCTCTTCGGCGAGCTGGAGTTCTGGTTCTCGATGGTCAAGGTCACCGCGATCATCGGCATGATCCTCATCTGCGCCGGCATCCTCACGCTCGGCTTCTCGGACGCCGGGGACACCGCCTCCGTCAGCCACCTCTGGTCGGACGGCGGGTTCTTCCCGACCGGGGTCGGCGGCACGCTCGCGACCCTGCAGATCGTGATGTTCGCGTTCCTCGCCGTCGAACTGGTCGGTGTCACGGCGGGCGAGTCCAAGGACCCCGAGACGACCCTGCCGAAGGCCATCAACACCGTGCCGTGGCGGATCGCCGTCTTCTACGTCGGCGCGCTCGTCATGATCCTCTCGGTGGTGCCGTGGACCGAGTTCCAGCCCGGCGTCTCACCGTTCGTCGCGGCCTTCGAGAAGATGGGACTCGGGGTCGGCGCGGCCATCGTGAACTTCGTCGTCCTCACCGCCGCCCTGTCGTCCTGCAACTCCGGCATGTACTCCACCGGCCGCATGCTGCGCGACCTCGCGCTCAACGGGCAGGGCCCGCGGCTCTTCACGCGGCTGACCCGCTCCGGCACCCCGCTGGTCGGCACCACCTTCTCCGCGGCGCTCATGCTCGTCGGCGTGTGGATCAACTATCGCTGGCCGGGCGACGCGTTCGAGAAGGTCGTCTCCTTCGCGACGGTCTCCGGCATGTGGGCCTGGATCATGATCTTGGTCAGCCACATCCGCTACCGGGCCCGCGCCGACCGCGGCGAGCTGCCGGAGTCCTCGTTCAAGGCCCCCGGGGCGCCCTGGACGAGCTGGTTCGCGCTGGCCTTCCTGGGCCTGGTCGTCGGGCTGATGGCGGACGACCCGGAGTCGCGCGTCTCGCTGTACTGCGCCCCGCTGTGGGCGCTGGTCCTGGGCGTGGCGTACCTCTTCCTGCGCCGCCGGAACCCGGAGGGCGCGGCCTTCACGCGCCCCTACTGCATTTCCCCGGGGGATAACCCCCGGACCCCCAGCCGGACAAGCGAGCCGACTGCGGTAAAGCCTGAGTGAACCGCCCGGAATCCGGGGCTCCGTCCAGCATGTGGGCCCTGCCGTACCGTCCCTCGGTACGGCAGGGCCCGTCTGCTTATCCTGAACCCCATGCTGACCATCACACGGGACCTGTACGACCAGATCGTCGCGCACGCCCGCGCCGACCACCCGGACGAGGCCTGCGGCGTGGTCGCGGGACCGGCCGGCACGGGGCGCCCCGAGCGCTTCGTCCCGATGCTGAACGCCGCCCGCTCGCCCACGTTCTACGAGTTCGACTCGGGCGATCTGCTGAAGCTCTACCGCGAGATGGACGACCGCGACGAGGAGCCGGTCGTGATCTACCACTCGCACACCGCGACCGAGGCGTACCCGTCCCGTACCGACGTCTCGTACGCCAATGAACCCGGTGCCCACTACGTGCTGGTCTCCACGGCGGACACGGACGACGCGGGACCCTTCCAGTTCCGCTCGTACCGGATCGTGGACGGCGAGATCACCGAGGAGGAGGTCAAGGTCGTCGAGGCGTACTGAGGCGCCGCTGACCTGCGACGCACCGATCGGGCGTCCACATGTCGAGCGAAGAATGTCCACGTGATGAGATCACACTCTTCCGGGTGCACCGGGAATCGTTACGATGCCCGCATGGTTTCCATCGACGTGAGCGAACAGACGCCGGGCACCGTCCTGCTCGTGGCGCGGCTGCACGTCGACCTGTGCCGCCTCGCCAGCGCCATGTGTCGCAGCGGCGCTGCCGCCTGAGCCGCGGCCCCGCGCACGACCGAACTCCGCAGTCCCCGCACGCACCAGCGCATCGCGCGCGCCCGGTCACGGGCGCCGCTGTCACCTGCCCAGCCTGCCGCCTTCCCACAGGAGCCCACACCATGGCCATCGAGGTCCGCATCCCGACCATCCTCCGCACCTACACCGACGGCGCCAAGGCCGTCGAGGGCAGCGGGGAGACCCTCGCCGAGCTGTTCGCCGACCTCGAGACCCGCCACACGGGCATCCACGAGCGCATCGTCGACCAGGCCGCCGGCGGCGAGCTCCGCCGCTTCGTGAACGTGTACCTGAACGACGAGGACGTCCGCTTCCTGGACGGCATCTCCACGAAGCTGGCCGACGGCGACAACGTCACGATCCTTCCGGCCGTGGCCGGCGGTATGGCCTGACATGCGGTACGACAGCCCCCTGGCGGCCGTCGGCAACACGCCGCTGGTCCGCCTGCCGCGCCTGTCCCTGTCGGACGACGTACGCATCTGGGCCAAGCTGGAGGACCGCAATCCGACCGGCTCGGTCAAGGACCGCCCGGCGCTGCACATGATCGAGCAGGCGGAGAAGGACGGCCGCCTGACACCGGGCTGCACGATCCTGGAGCCGACGTCCGGCAACACGGGCATCAGCCTGGCCATGGCGGCCAAGCTCAAGGGCTACCGCATCGTGTGCGTCATGCCGGAGAACACCTCCCAGGAGCGGCGCGACCTGCTCGCCATGTGGGGCGCGGAGATCATCTCCTCGCCGGCGGCGGGCGGTTCCAACACGGCGGTACGGGTCGCCAAGGAGCTGTCGGCCGAGCACCCGGACTGGGTGATGCTCTACCAGTACGGCAACCCGGACAACGCGGGCGCCCACTACGCGACGACGGGCCCGGAGATCCTCGCCGACCTCCCGTCGATCACGCACTTCGTGGCCGGCCTCGGCACGACGGGCACTCTGATGGGCGTCGGCCGCTACCTGCGCGAGCACAAGCCCGACGTACGCATCGTCGCCGCCGAGCCCCGCTACGACGACCTCGTGTACGGCCTGCGGAACCTCGACGAGGGCTTCGTCCCGGAGCTGTACGACGCCTCGGTCCTCACGACCCGCTTCTCGGTCGGCTCCGCCGACGCGGTGACCCGCACCCGTGAGCTCCTCCAGCAGGAGGGCATCTTCGCGGGCGTCTCCACGGGCGCGGCCCTCCACGCGGCGATCGGCGTCGGCAGGAAGGCCCTGAAGGCCGGCGACCCGGCCGACATCGTCTTCGTCGTCGCCGACGGCGGCTGGAAGTACCTGTCGACGGGCGTCTACACGGCCCCGACCACAGAAGCCGCCATCGAAACCCTCCAGGACCAACTCTGGGCGTAGGCCCAGCTCCTCAATCGCCGGAGGGGCTGATTTCAGCCCGTCCGGCGTTTGAGGACGAGCTCCCCCAAGCTCTTCGAGCAGGGGGTACCCCCACAGGCGCGAACGGGGTCTGGGGCGGAGCCCCAGTTCGGGAAGGGGCGGGGTGGGGAAAGAAACGGCCTACCCCGTCGCCAGGTGCCGCACCTGGTCCCAGACCAGCGGGTCCACCGTCCCCACCCGCCGCCGGAACTCCCACAGCGGCACATCCCGCAGCTCGTCCGTCTCCAGAAAGCTCGCCCGCCCCCGCGTATCCCCCACAGACCCGGGCGGCAGCGCGATCACCCCCGGCCGCTCGTCACGGTACTTGCTGGTGATCTTCGCGACGACCGCCGCATCACCCCGCACCGCCAGCACCAGACACGGCCGGTCCTTCGACCCCGGCCCGTCCTCGTACGGCACGTCGGCCCACCAGATGTCCCCCGGCTCCGGCCGCCGCGCCGGCGG
>NZ_JABWDV010000423.1 GCF_013362995.1 Streptomyces sp. TRM64462
AAAGCAGCCCGGCCCGCCCGCTCTTCTACGGCTGTGTAGAAGCTATCAGGGTCAGCCCTCGTCGCCCTCGTCGTCGCCCTCGAAGAAGTCGCCGACCTCGTCGACGACCTCCGCGGCGACGAGGCCGCCCGCCACGCCGACCGCCAGGCCCGCGGCGCCGGCCGCGATGGCCGTTCCCATGCCGGGGCCGGACCGGTGGCCGTGGCGGTGGTCATCGTGGCCGTGGTGGTCGCTCTTGTGCGCGTACGGGTCGCCGTGGCCGTAGGCGCCGTGGCTCCCGTACGCGGCGTGGCCGCCGTGGGAGCCGTGGCGCTCGACGAGCGTGCGCACCCAGCCCTCGACCGTGGCGTTCCAGCCGGTGTGCGCGACGTCCTGGTGGCTGACGGTGAAGCGGTTGAGCGCGTCGTGCCCGCCGGAGAAGAAGCCGCCGCGCTTGTCGGCCTCCAGGACGACCTCCATGCCGCCGGGCGTGGCGAGGAAGGTGACCTCGATCTCGTTGACCTGGTGCGCGTACTGCGGCGCGGGGGTCATCTCGATCTCCTGGTAGAACGGCAGCTGCTGCCCGGTGCCGCCGATGCGGCCGTACTCCAGGTCGGCCGACTTGAAGCCGAAGCCGAGCTGCCCGAACGCCTCCAGGACCGCCTCCTGCACGGGCAGGGCCCGCACGGCGAGCGGGTCCAGGTCACCCTTGTCCTTCGCCCCGGCCACGCCCAGCTCGGTGCGGACGCCCAGGACGATCCCGAGGGCCTGCCCGTACAGCTCGGTGATCGGCGTCTCCCACGGCAGGTTCACGCTGAACGGAACGCCGCGCTCCTCGCCCTCCGCGAGGCGGAACCCGCCGGCCACGGTGAACCGCTCGAAGGCGACCACGCCCTCGGACTCCCCGTCGCCGTGCTCGGCCTCGACACGGGCGACGAGCTCCAGGGTGATGTGCTCGATGTCGAAGTCGGCCTTGCCGCCCTTGAGGCGCACCTCACCCGTGAGGGCCCCGCCCGGCTGCACCGCCCCGGGGGCGAGGACCGTGTCCACCGAGGGACCGCCGATACCGATCGAACCGAGCAGTCGCTTGAACACCATCGTGGCGTTCACTCCTTCATGAAGCGTGTTGCTGTACGGAGAGACAGGGCCGCCGCCACCAGCGTGGCGATGGCGGCGGCCCGGGAGGAACTACTTCGATGCCGCGTCGAGGGCGGACAGCGCCTGGGCCCAGCGGACGTACTTCAGGTGGGCGAGGTCGGCCACGGTCTTCACGCCGAACGCCTCCTTCAGGAGCTCGCCGTCCCGCTCGGAGACGCCCTTCAGCGCGTCCACGGGTGCGGCGAGGATCTCCGGCAGGCTCTTGTCCGCCCACGCCTTGTCCAGCACCTTGTTCAGATCTATCGAAGCCACGAAGGCCCTCCTGCAAGTGATGGAGCGGTCCGGTCCGTCATCAACCCGCTGTGCGGGCAACCATTCTGACGCTCCGTTCCGCGGTTGGTCTACACGCATGTAGAAGCATAGGGCTGGATGCCGCCTTGTGAGGGGAGTGCCGGGGTGAACGGACGGTGTACGTCACAGAACCGGCCAATCGGTCGCACATGACAGCTGTCCCCACGCTCATGGCGTCACCCCGCAGGAGCTGGAGCGGACAGCGGCCATGAACGGCTTCTCCCGCCTGCCCGTCACCGGGCCGGGTGGCACGATCCTGGGCTACCTCCACATCAAGGACGCCCTCGGCGCCGCAGACCGCACGAAGCCGTTCCCGCGCACCACACTGCACCCGGTCACCAAGGTCGCCCTCGACACGCCGCTGGACGACACCATGACCGCCATGCGCGCCGCCGGTACCCACCTGGCCGCCGTCACCGGCAACAAGGGCACCGTCATCGGCTTCGTCACCATGGAGGACGTCCTGGAGGAACTCGTCGGCCCCACCCCCGACACCGCCACCACCGCCTGACACGGGCGCCCGCATGCCGTACGGACGCTCCCAGGGATGCCGTCCCGGCTTCGTGATGGGCGGTTCGACATATGGTCTACATGCGTGTAGAAGCATCGGATGCGGCGCGGGCGGTGCGGCCGCGGCACGGAAACCGGGCGTGGTCGTGGTGGACTCGGCTCGAGGCCGACGCGGCTGCTCCCGCCCGACTGCCCCCACTCGACAGAGCCGTAAAGGAGTTCGCTTTGCCTGCCAGACCGACGGACCCCCCAGGGGGCAGTCCCGCAGTATCCCGTGCCGCCGTGTCTGATGCCGGCGCGTGGTGGGACGGTGCGCTGTGAGTGCCGTACTCGGCCTGCTGGCCGTGCTCGTCCTGACGGCGGGCACGGGATACTTCGTCGCCCAGGAGTTCGCGTACGTCGCCGCCGACCGGCTCGCGCTCGCCCGGGAGGCCGAAGCGGGCGACAGGCAGGCCGCCCGGGCTCTGAAGGTGCTGGAGCGGCTGTCGTTCATGCTCTCCGGCGCGCAGCTCGGCATCACGGTCACCGGCCTGGTGGTCGGCTTCCTCGCCGAACCGTCCGTGTCGGCTCTGCTGAAGCCCGTGCTGGACGGCCTGGGGCTGACCGGTGGCGCGGCCACGGCGGTCTCCGTCGTGCTGGCCTTCACGGTCGCCACGGTCCTTCAGATGGTGGTCGGCGAACTCGCCCCGAAGAACCTGGCGCTCGCCGTACCGGAGCGGCTGGCGAAGTCCCTGGCCGCGTCCACCCTGCTCTACCTGAAGATCGTCGGCCCGGTCGTGCACGTCTTCGACAGCGCCGCCAACAAGCTGCTCCGCAAGCTCGGCATCGAGCCGGTGGAGGAGCTGCACCACGGCGCCACGCTGGAGGAGCTCAGCCACCTGATCGGCGAGTCCCATGAGCAGGGCCAGTTGCCCGCGGACACCGCCGAGCTCCTCGACCACGCACTGGAGTTCTCCGAGCGCACTCTCGACGAGGTGATGGTGCCGCGTGTGGATGCCGTGTTCGTACGCAGGGACGCCACCCTGGCGGAGGCCGCCGACCTGATCGCCGCACACGGCCACTCCAGTTACCCGGTCCTCGGCGACCACCCCGACGACGTCGCCGGTGTCATCGGCGTGTGGGAGCTGATGAGGCTGCCCGCGGCCGGCTTCGCGACCACGAGGGCGGGCGAGGCGTGCCGGAGCCCGCTGCTGCTGCCCGACACCCTTCCGCTGCCGGACGCGGTGGCGCAGATGAGGCAGCGGGACGACGAGTTCGCCCTCGTGCTGGATGAGCACGGGGGTGTCGCGGGCATCGTCACGTACGAGGACATCGCCGAGGAGCTGGTCGGCGATATCGCCGACGAGACCGACACGGTCGTGCGGCTCGCCGTCGCCGACGGGGCCGGCTGGTTCGTCGACGCGGGGCGGCGCCTGGACGAGGTCGAGCAGGCCACGGGCATCGCGCTGCCCGAGGAGGAGGACTACGACACCGTCGCCGGCCTGGTCATCGACCGGCTCGGGCGCTTCCCCGCCATCGGGGACCGGCTCACCGTGGAGGGCGTCGCCATCGAGGTACTGAGCCTGGACCGGCATGTACCGGAACGCGTCCGGATCGAGCGCTCGGCGGCCGAGGAGGCCCAGGCATGAGCTTCCCCATGGCACTCTTCGTCACCGTCCTGCTTCTGGCCGCCAGTGGCTTCTTCGTGGCCGCGGAGTTCGCCCTCGTCGCCGCCAAGCGCCACCGCGTGGAGAAGGCGGCTGAGGAAGGGCAGCGCGGCGCGAAGGCGGCGCTCGCCGGTATGCGCGAGCTCTCCCTGATGCTGGCCGGCGCCCAACTGGGCATCACGGTCTGCACGCTCGGGCTCGGCTCGATCTCCAAGCCCGCCATCTCCCACCAGGTCGATCCCCTGCTGCTGAAGCTCGGCCTGCCCGCGGGGCTCAGCTACGGCATCGCCTTCGCCTTCGCCATGGCTCTCGTGGTCTTCCTGCACATGGTCGTCGGCGAGATGGCGCCCAAGTCCTGGGCGATCGCCCATCCGGAACGCTCCGCGATGCTGCTCAGCCCGCCCTTCCGCGCCGTCGTCAAGGCCGTACGGCCGCTGATCCGGGTCCTCAACAAGGTCAGCAACGCCCTGGTCAGGATGTGCCGCGTACAGCCACGTGACGAACTGACCGCGGTCCACAACCGCGAGCAGCTCACCCATCTGGTCGCGGAGTCGGAGCGGCTCGGTCTGATCAACAAGACCGACTCCGAACTGATCACCCGGTCCCTGACCGAGCCGCAGACGCCTGTCGCGGAACTCCAGGTGGCCGCCGATGACATCGTGACCGTGCCGCCCGACGCCGACGTCGACACGATCCTGTCGACGGCCACCGCCGCCGACCGCGCGCGCCTGCTCGTCACGGACGGGCAGGATGTCCTCGGCTCCGTGCACGCCCGGGACGCCCTGGTGGCGCGGGCCCGCGGACGCGTCGCCACGGCACGCGGACTGGCCCGGCCCGTTCCCGAGCTGGCCGGCACGGACAGCCTCTCCCACGCGGTGGAGCAACTGCGCAGGCACCGAGCCTCCCTCGCCGTCATCCGGGACGCGGAGGGCCGGCTCACCGGACTGATCAGCCTGGACGACCTGCTCGCCCGACTGATGGGCACGCGGAGCACGTAGGCGTCACAGGGCGCAGGGCCCTCTCTCCGGTACGTCCTGGAGGGAGGGCCCATTCTCGTACGGGGCGAGCGGGGCGTCAGTCCGCCGACTTCTTCTCGCCCAGGCGCTCGACGAGCTCCTGGGCCTTGTCGACGCCGGAGCCGATCCGCTCGCTGTACTTGCCGTCGGTCTTCTCGTCGATGAGATCGCCGGCCTTCTCCAGGCCCTGGGCGATCGTCTCACCGTGGTTCGCGGCGAGATCCTCGGCCTTGTCCTTCAGGTTCTTCAGGCTGTCGAACACGGTTGTGTGCCTCCTGTCTACAGATGTGCGGCGATGGTCGGCAGCAGGTCCTGGAAAGTACGCCCCTGGGCCGGTTCCCCGATGGCGGACATGTGCCAGGTCCCGCCCGACCGGTGGACCTTCGCCATGATCTGGGCGGTGTAGGCGCCGCCGCCCGAGAGGGTGTAGCGGGCCAGCTCCTGTCCGGTGGTCTCGTCGATGAGACGGCAGAAGGCGTTCTGCACGTCCGCGAAGGTCTGGCCGGTGAACGAGTTGACGGTGAACACGATCTGGTCCACATGCGCGGGCAGGCGCGGTAGGTCCACCAGGATCGCCTCGTCGTCGCCTCCCTGACCGGCGCCGCCCACCAGGTTGTCCCCGGTGTGGCGTACGGCGCCGTCGTCGCTGACCAGGTGCTGGAAGAAGATGACGTCGACCGCCTCCTTACCGGCGAACAGCACGGCGGACGCGTCGAGGTCGATCTCGCTGGGCCCGGTGAGCCGTGCGAGGAAGCCCTTCCTCGGGGCCGCCTGCCAACCCAGGCCCATGCGGACAACGCTGAGTGCGCCCCCGCCCTTCTTTTCCAGGCTGATCTGCTGGCCCTTGGTCAGGGTGACGGCCACTGGCGTTCTCCTTCTCCTTGCGGGCGAAGCGGGGCGAGCCCGACCACTTCGGACGATGACATGAATCTACAGCACTGTAGAAACCAGAGGGAGGGGGCGTGAGGAGGGTAGGGAGGGGCGGCGCGCTGGCCCTGCCCGGAGGGCCGAGCGGCCTGTGGCGTCCTCAGACAGCTGGGGAGACGCTGGGAGTAGCGGCGCAGTGCACCGGCGGTCCGGAACGGCTGGTCGGCCGTGACTCGCCCGAGGAAAGGGGGAGCGCGTATGGGTGGGGCCGTGGTCGTCGGCGTCGACGGGTCCCCGACGAGTCTTGCAGCAGTGGACGTCGCGGCGCGTGAGGCGCGGATGCGCTCCGTAGGGCTGCGTTTGGTGCACGCGTTCGTCTGGCCCGCCATGCACGTACCGGCGGGCCCGTCGCTGCTGGGGCCTGCGCATGGTGCCCTGCGCGAGGACACCGAGCGCATGATGCGCGAGGCCGTGGAACGGGCTGGGGCCCATGCCCCTGATGTCCACGTCGACCAGGCCGTGATCGCTGGTGAGCCGCTGTCCGCATTGGAGGCGCAGTCACGTGACGCGGCGCTGCTGGTGGTCGGCAGTCGAGGTCAGGGGCGGTTCGCCGGAGTGCTGGTGGGGTCGGTGGCCGTGCACCTGGCCGGGCACAGCCGCTGCCCGGTTCTCGTGGTGCGGGGCAGACCCGACCCTGTCGGGCCGGTGCTGGTGGCTGTCGACGGCTCGGCCGAGGGGCGGGCGGCTGCGGAGTTCGCCTCCTTGGAGGCCGCGATGCGGGGTGCCGAACTGGCGGCGGTGCACGTGTCCGCTGATGCGCACTCCGGCGCACCCCGAGCCGAGGGGGAACGGATACTCGCCGATGCGCTGTCCGGCATCGACCGCCCGGGGGTGGAGGTGGCAGCGAGCGCACGGCTGGTGACGGGCCCCGTGCGGCAGGCCCTGATCGAGGAGAGCGAAGGCGCCCAGCTGCTGGTGGTGGGCGCACGCGGTCTGGGCGGCTTCGCGGGGCTGATCCTGGGCTCGGTCAGCCAGGCCGTACTCCACCATGCCCACTGCCCGGTCGCTGTCGTGCGGCACCGCGGAAACGAGGAGTGAGGGTTCCGCGACCGAGGGCACGCCTCGACGGTGTCGCCCGTCTTGCACGCGTCAGTCCCGGGACGGCCCGGAGGGCCCCGTGTAGTCCGGGCCTGAGAAGTCGGGGCCGGTGAAGTCCGGTCGGCTGTAGCCCAGCCGCGTACGGCTCCTGGGCTCGGGGACGACGGGTGTCGGGGTCGGTGGCGCGCTGATGGAGTCGGGGAGCCCGAGTTCGCGGCGCAGACGGGGCAGCAGGCTCCGCTGGAGTAGTGCGCGCTGCCATGCCGCCTCTGCCCGCGCCAGGGACTCCCGCGAGGGTGGGGCGCCGCGCTCGGTGGCATGGTGGCGGGCGGCGGTGAACGCCAGGCCGCCTCCGGCGGCGAGCCCGGCGACGCCGGCGATGACCGCGGCGGTCCAGCCGGTGCCGACGAGGGTGTCGGCCGGCGTCCCCGCGGCTCCGGCCACGCGCAATCCGTAGCCCAGCAACAGGAAGATCGCCGCTGCCGCGGCGGACAGCAGCGGGGTGAGTACGGCCAGAGCGGCCACGACGGCCTTCACGCCCTCGCCACCGGCGGGCGGCCTGTCCGCGGCCGAGCCGGACCGCAGATCCAGCAGGGTCGCGTACTCGGACGACGCCTCGGCGGCAAGGGAGTCGGCCGCCGCGAGGGCACGGGCACGCAGCTCGTCGGCGGTGTACGGCGCGCCGGGGCGGCCGAGTGCCGCACGGACCTCAGGCGTGTCGAGCGCCTTCCGTAGCGCGCTCTCGAACGCGGCCCTGTCCTCAGGGTGTAGCGGTACGGGCTCGTTCATGCTCATCCCGGTGCGGTTGTTCGCGGTTGACGGGTGTCCGGCGCGGTGAACCGACGCTGCCCGAGACCCTGCCCCGGCGCCGGAGTGCGCGCGTACGGAGACGGTCAGACGTTGACGCCGAAGTCGGCGGCGATACCGGCGAGTCCGGACGCGTAGCCCTGGCCGACGGCGCGGAACTTCCACTCGGCGCCGTGCCGGTAGAGCTCGCCGAAGACCATGGCGGTCTCGGTGGCGGCGTCCTCGGAGAGGTCGTAGCGGGCGAGTTCGGCGCCGCCCGCCTGGTTGACGACGCGGATGAAGGCGTTGCGGACCTGTCCGAAGCTCTGGCCGCGGTTGTCGGCGTCATGGATGGAAACGGGGAAGACGATCCGGGTGACGTCGGCGGGGACGGCGGCGAGGTCGACCTTGATGCTCTCGTCGTCACCCTCGCCCTCGCCGGTGAGGTTGTCGCCGGTGTGCTCGACGGAACCGTCAGGGCTGGTGAGGTTGTTGTAGAAGACGAAGTGCCGGTCGGAGAGGACCCTGCCGGAGTCGTTCAGCAGCAGGGCGCTGGCGTCGAGGTCGAAGTCGGTTCCGGAGGTGGTGCGGACGTCCCAGCCGAGCCCGACCACCACGGCCGTCAGGCCGGGAGCCTCCTTGCTCAGTGAGACGTTGCCGCCCTTGGCGAGGCTCACACCCATGTCGTCGTTCCTCTCGTGTCTGCGGACAGGGCGGGTCGGTCGCCCGGCCCGAGCGGTGTTCCGGAGAATTGAATCTACAGCAGTGTAGAAACTGAGGGGGATGTGTTTCGGTCGCGCCGCCCGCGGGTGTCAGCCGCGTATCCCTGAGAAGTCGGGGCCCAGCGTGAGGGTGACCGCGTCACCTGCCGGCTCTTCGCTCGTCGCGGCGGTGGCAGGGACCCCCAGGCGGGCGGCGAGCGCCTCGGCCTTCTGCTGGAGTCCATGGCTGTACGTCACCGAGGTCGCCGTAGCCGAGGGGGCGTTGCCGATGTCGTGGACGCGGTAACCCGCCGCGCGCAGGTCGGTCGCGACCTCGGCGGCCTGGCCGGGACTGCCCGTGCCGTTGAGCACCCGGACCGCGATGGTCGGCGCGGGCACGGGCTCGGCGGAGGTCAGCTCGGTCTTGTCGACCTCCTGGTCCTGCGCCAGAGCGGTGAAGAGCTGCCGCGCCTGCGGGTACTGCCAGGAGACGTTGGCCCTGTCGCTGGGGACGTCCAGCTCCCGCGGGTAGTTGGGGACGGTCATGAAGGTGAGCCGGTCCTGGGGGATGCCGCGCAGGGCGGTGGCCAGTTCGGTCAGCGGTTTGATGCCCGCAAGAGCCCTGTCGGTCGTGATGGAACTGGTCGCCGCGTCCAGGAAGTCGTACAGGGCGCCTGGGCTCGTCAGCTTCTCCTGCGCCTTGGCAGCGAGCGCCCGCATGAATTCCTGCTGGCGTCCGATGCGCCCGATGTCGGAGCCGTCGCCCACGCTGTAGCGCGTGCGGACGTATCCCAGGGCCTGTTCGTCGCGCACGGTCTGGCAGCCTGCCGCCAGGTCGAGTCGCGCCTTCTTGTCGCGGATGGCCTGCTCGGGGCAGACCTCTATGCCGTCCAGGGCGTTGACCATGCCCTTGAAGCCCTGGAAGTCGACGGACACGAAATGGTCGACGCGCAGGCCGGTGTTGTGCTCGATCGTCCTGATCGTGCAGGCGGCGGCGCTGCCGACGTCTCCCGTGGTGCCGCCGACGGCGAAGGCGGAGTTCAGTTTGAAGCGGTTCGGTCGGGAGGACGAGCCGTCTCCCCGGTCGCACTCCGGTATCTGCACCCACGAGTCGCGAGGCAGCGAGACCACCGCGCCCCACTCGCGGTTCGCCGCGATATGGACGATCATCAGGGTGTCCGACTGCATGGTGTCCAGTCCCTTGCCGTACGAGGCGTTCGCCCCCGCGCGGCTGTCGGAGCCCACCACGAGGATGTTCCTCGCCCCGGGGCTCAGATTCGCCGGGCGCTCCCCGCCGACCTTGCCGTCGATGTCGGAGGCGTGGATGTTGCCGTCCAGCCGCTGGTACAGCCACGCGGCCGTACCGCCGGCGGCAACGAGCAGCACGACGAGGGCGGCGCCGGTGCGGACGAGAATCCGGCCGCGCCGCGTCAGCCGCTGCTTCTGGCGCCCGCGCGGCCGTGCCTCCGACCGGCCGCGTGAGCGCGGTCTGCCCACCGTCCCTGCTCCCACGTGCATGCCCCGTCCTGCCCCGCGCTGGTGTACCGAACGTCCGATCGGCCCCTGCTCCGTGTTCCCCGGCGCGGGACCGACCCCAGAATCTACAACGCCGTAGAAGATGGGTGGACGCGAGTGCTCTCGCGCTGCACGGTGGAACGTGACGGGCCCGTCGAGCCGCCGGATGCGCAGGCACGGGTTCAGTACCATGAACGCCCTCGCCGCACGGCGAGGTCGGTGAGCAGGAGGCGGGTGCCATGACCGAACGGAACGAGGGCGTCGTCGGTCGGCAGCCCGGCCGCCGGGCCCAGGGGGAGCTGGAGGCCGCGGTCCTGACGGCTCTGCGGAGCGCGTCGCGCCCGGTCACCGCGGCCTACGTGCAGGAGCGTCTCGGTCAGGGACTCGCCTATACGACCGTGGTCACCATCCTGACCCGGCTGCAGGCCAAGGGGGCGGTGGCGCGGCAGCGAGCGGGCCGGGCCTTCGAGTGGACCGCGGTCGCGGACGAGGCGGGCCTCGCGGCTCTGCGGATGCGTCGCCTGCTGGACGCGGAGGCGGACCGCGAGACGGTGCTGGCCAGGTTCGTCACCGCCCTGCTGCCCGACGACGAGAAGCTCCTGCGCGGCCTGCTTGCCCAGCAGCCCGAAGACGCCCAAGGCTGACGGCGTGGGCGTCTTCGTCTTTCTTCCCCTCGTCCTGCCCCTGTCGGCGTGGCCGATAGCCCGGCTCGCCGAGCAGCACCTGCATCCGCGTGCCGCCACCTGGCTGCTGACCGCGGTCGCCGTCGTCCTGGCCGTCTGCAGCACCCTGTGCCTGGCTCTGCTGATGGTGGTCGGCACCGCGCAGCTCCCCGGAAACCCGCTGCCGGACGGCTGGTCCGACCCCGAGGTCCGTGAGGCGGTCCCGTACGACGAGGTGGCGGGCAAGGCGGCCATCCCCGCCCTGATCGCGGTGCTCGTCTCCTGCGGCAGGGCGGCCTGGCGGCACCACCGGGTACGGCTCCAGGCGAGCCGGGCCCTCGACGGCCTGCCCCCACGGTCCGTCGCGGTCCTGCCGGACGACGTGCCGTACGCGTACGCACTGCCCGGAAGGCGCGACCGGGTCGTTGCCACGACAGGCATGCTCCACGTGCTCACGGGGCCCGAGCGCCGCGCGCTGTTCGCGCATGAGCGCGCCCATCTCGTGGGCCGTCACCACCGGTTCCTGCTGGCCGTACAGCTGGCCGCCCGCGCGAACCCGTTCCTGCGCCCGCTGCGTACCGCCGTCGCCTACACCACCGAGCGATGGGCGGACGAGGAAGCCGCCGCCCGCGTGGGCAGCCGTCGGCTCGTGGCACGGGCGGTGGGCAAGGCGGCGCTGGTGTCCCGCGGGGCCCCCGGTGTCACCCTGGCGGGCTTCGCCGCGCCGGGGCCGGTCCCGCGCCGGGTGGCCGCCCTGCTGGGGCCTGCGCCCTCGGCCCGGAACTGGCCGCCGGCGTTCACCGCGGTCGGCCTGGCCGCGTGGGGAGCCGCGGCCGGCACCACGGTCTCGGCGTTCTCGTCGGCCAACGCCGCGGTGAGTCTGTTCTTCATCCTGAAGGCCGCCACCCCGCTGTAGCCGGGTGCACCGCTGCCGCGCGTGATGGTCGACTCAGCCGCCGCTGCGGTGCACGCGCAAGTGACCCACCCGGAAGGACATGTCGGTCACGCCGGCATCCGGCGGGGCATGGTGCTGCCCGGCCGACACGGACAGGTTGACGATGAGGTAGGCGCTCCAGTGCCTGCCCACGCCCGTACCGTCAGCGAAGACCCGCCGCCCGTTCACCCACCACACGACCGACCGGTCACCGAAGGCGACGCGCAGATCCACCCAGGCTCCGGGGGCGACGGCGGGGTCACGGTGATAGTGGCACCCGCCGTTGACGTGGTTCGACAGCTCCAGGACGTCGGGGTTGTCCGGGTGGTACTCGAAGACGTCGATCTCCTGGCCCCCGTCGCGCCAGGTCCAGATCGCCGGCCACGCCCCCAGTGCCCTGGCCAGCCGCACTCTGGCCTCCAGCACGTCCCCGGTGCGGACCATGAATCCCCCGCGGCTGCCCTCGGTGGTCAGCAGCCCGGCGTTCCACAGCCCGTCCGGCCGCAGAGCCGCGCGGAAGGCACCGCTGCGGCAGTAGAACGAGTCGTCGGCGAGATGGTTCAGTTTCCCGTCCCCCGGATTGACCGGCCCACCGCCGGGATACGCCCACGACCGCCCCGCGATCCGCTGCGCGGCCGACGCGAAATCGGCGGTGAACGTGGCAGACATGGGCGACACCTCACTGATCGGCATCGGCCACCGTACCCACCGCGGGCGGACGTGAGCCCGAACGGAAGCGCGCGGCGAGCTCTGCTCGCGGAGCGGACTACACCCTGCGCAGCGACTGCGCGTTGTGGCTCGCCCCCCAACGGCGGGGCCCGGACGCGAACCGCTGCCCCGGGACGGATGATCCGTCACGGTGCGAGGGGCCAACGGCCCGCCGGCCCGAACGCCTGGAGCTGTGAGCGATCCGCGGAGCTCACAGCAGCGGGATCTTCGCGGGTGCTACGCCAGCCACACAGCAGCGGATCTGGCGCAAGCCACCATGGGCCCGGCTCGCAGGTCGAGACGAAGAGCCGCTGTGCCTGCCTGTAGAAACCTGGCGAGCTCCTGGGCGCGGCGCTTTCCCGCGACCTGGGGCACGCGGAGGGTACGACGACGGGCAACGGGTCAGACGACAAACAAGACCCAGGTCACTGACCAGGGACTTCGCCGTGGAGCGGGTGACGGGAATCAAAGCCGCGCTCTGAGCTTGGGAATCTACTGAGCGAAACGCGTTCACACCATCTCTGACCTGAGTGGACACGTTCCGGTGAGCGTCTCTCGGAGGCCCTCAGGATCCGGTTCTGACCGCTGCTGACCGCTCTCAAGGGCACGGTTGGGGCACGCCTTCACAGTGCTGCTGTGGAAGAGGCGCGAGCCGCCTGGACCACCCGCGGGCGGAGTCTGGTTGGTAGTCGTCCTTGCACAGGATTGCACCCGCAAGCTGTTAGCTGGAGGGCGTCGGGGTGACATCCGCGTCGGCCGCACCTCAGGCCGAAGGCTGGGCCTTCCAAGAGCGGGCTAGAGAGTCGTCCCACGCGGACTCCGCGTCGTAGTCAAAGGACGCTGCCCTACAGCCCCGGTTGCGGGCAGGGTTGCAATGGACCCAGTTGTCTTCGCCGGGGCCCAGCTCGATGGGCTTCCGACAGTTGCGACACTCCGACCGCTCGGTGGCCGAGCTGATGCTCGCGGCCAACTCGTCGATGCGCTCGAGCAGCTCACGCGCAGACATCTCGGGGTCCTCTGTGGCCAAGAGAGCGACCAAGCGGCGGGCGTTCTGGACGGTGGACGCGTTCAACGCGGTGACCCCTTAGGTGAGATGTCTGGCGAACCCATCCGATCCTGCCCGACACGGGCTGAATGTGTCCTGGCTACGACAGATCCCGTTCGGGGCCGGGGTGGACGAGACCCACCCGTGACCCCAAGGGGCAGGTTGGAGAATGCGTGGACGGGGCCACGGCGGCCCGGGATCAAGCGTCCCTATCGCGCCGCGTCGCAGCTCTCGCAGCGGCTCACAGCCACCCGCTCGGCGTTGCCCTGCGTGGCGCGGAGCGGGTTGGAGGGCGCGAGACGGCGCCATGCCCCGGGGGACGGAGCGGGGACCCAGCCATAGCGGGGTGGCTGGATGTCGGCCGGGACGATGTGCATGCAGCCAGGAAGGTGGGCCTTGCCGCTGGCGTGGATGATGATCGCAGTCTCCGGCCAGCCGTCCCATTCGCTGGTGGGCGCGCTGTTGCTCGGTGCGAGGGGAGCGCAGTCTGCGCAGTTGTGCATTTCATGGCGCTCGCAGTACTGCATCGTCCTCACCCAGTCAGGTCTCGAGCTGTTGCTCGGTGCGGTCGAGCCAGCTCACGTACCAGTGCGATATATGACCGTTGTTATCCGGCCCTACTGGCACGCTGCGGCACACCCGGCTCTGCAAGAGCCATCCTCCTCCACGAGGACTGCCAGCCTGCTTGATCAGGGCGTCACTGGGGCGGCCGTACGAGGAAGGTTGCGCTGGGGTCAACGTCCGAGGCACAGGTGAGGACTGGCAGCTCGTGATCGGGTGATCCCATCATCTCCACGATGGCTCGCCCTGTCATGTGGGCTGCATGGATCGACTGACCGTCTGCCACGCTGGTGTAGAAGCGAGCGGCGTAGTTGATCGCGTCCGTGTCATCGACCTCGTCAGCCATACCGATCGCGAACGGAACGGTTTCGACAAGGCGCTTGCCCTGGGCCGCAGAGTGGCAAGAGTTCAGCAATACCAGCAGTGGAGGCGCGTCGACTGCCTTGATGGCGCTGGAAAAGGCACGAGCGGAGACGATGGCCCCATCGTGCGGCTCGTCGAGGTCCTGCTCGAAAACGATCAGATCCTTGTCGCTGTGACCGGAGAAGTGCACCACGTGAGGCCGGAACCTGGTGAGACCATCGAGGAGGTGCTCGACAGTCGCGGCAGGATGAACGTCCAGTTCCACAAGATCACGGTGAAGCGACCTCTCGACCGCCGAACGGATGCGTGCCTGCTCTCGATTGACACGCAGGTCGCCGCCTGAGGCGGCACCCAGCATCAGCACGCGCAACCTCTCCTTCTTAGGCTCCCGAAGCTGCCGCAGCGCGCTCTCGACGCGTCCCTCGGTCAGGGACAGGCGGTCATTGATCTTCCTTCGCTCGGCAGCGGCTTTACGCTCGGCATCCTTCCGGTCCCGGTCGCGCTCGGCTTGCTCTGCCTTGGCCAGCTTCACCTGGATGTCTGCCGCCTCCTTGCTGAACCGAGCCGCCTTCCCACTCCACGAAGCCGCCTCGCGTGCAGCGGAATTGGCTGCGTTCTCCTGGCGCTCCGCCTCCCGTACCTTGCTATTCCGGGTAGACAGGCTGGACGCCTTCGCAGCGGCAGCTTGAGCTTTCGCAGCGGCAGCGCGCTTGTCGGCCTCCTTCTTCCGGTACTCGCCGGCCTTCTTGTCCGCAGCGGCTCGCGCCTTCTGCTTCTGCTCCAGCTGGTTCCGGTAGTAGCTCGGATTCATCACGTGGCCTCTCGACTCGCTCGTGCCACCACGCTACGAGGCGCCACTGAAAGCAGGGAGCGAACCTGCGCATTAGGAGGATCGGTTGGGAGGCGGATCCGTGGGCGGATTTTTCGTGCTCATGGAGCCAGTGGTGCTGATGTAGTGAAACGAGAAGCAGGGCATCTGCTGAGTCTGGGGCAGTCGGGTGCTGATCCGGGTACTCGGACAGAGGGCACCTCGGAGGGGCGTGACCTGGACCGGTCATTGAGGAGCACCGGAGAGGAGGGAAGTGCCTCCGAGTGGTGCTCACGATGAAGGTTTACTCAGGAGGCCGGGGCAGTTCCGCGCCTGGTTCGCGGGCCAGCAGTACCAGTGCGGCCGCGCCCATGGGGATCGAGGCGCACAGCAGCAGGACCGGGCCGTAGCGGCCTGTCAGGTCGTGGCCGAGCGCGACGGCGACCGGGCCGAGGGCACCGGCACCGACGCCCACCTCGCGCTTCCCTTCTCGCTCGCGCGGGCCGCATGGTCTGCGAGAGAGAACACCTTTGCCCCGACAGCGCGGTAGCGTCCCCCGTGAGACCGATCGCGTAAGGACGGACACCGCATGTCGCACAGCACTGCCTCGCCGAACGGGCATGAGCAGCGCGGCCTGATCCTCGACTTCGCCGGGGTGCTCACCGCCAATCCCAACGCCATACACCGCGCCTGGTGTGTGTCCCAGGGGCTGGAACCGGGGGCGTGGCGCAGCACCCTCAACGACCACCCCGAAGGGCGGCGTCTGTACGCAGCGCTGGAGATCGGAGAAATTGGGCAGGCCGAGTGGAACGAGGGCACAGCCGTTCTGCTGGGTGAGCATGTGGATCCGGTGAACCTGATGGGGCGGGCATGGGCCGAGGTGCCGCCGGCCCGTCGGATGATCGCGCTCGCGCGTGCCGCCCGGGCCGCTGGTCACCGGCTTGCGCTGCTCTCGAACAGCTTTGGTCTCGACCCGTTCAACCCGTACGAGCACGTCGGCATCTGGGGCTTGTTCGACGTGCACGTCGTCTCCGAGCTGGAAGGGCTGGCGAAGCCGGATCCGGCGATCTACCGCCTGGCCCTGGAGCGGATCGGGTTGCTCGCCGAGCGGTGCGTGTTCGTAGACGACCATGAGGTTAACCTTCTGCCGGCCGCCGAGCTGGGCATCGCCACCGTTCATATGGCCGACGAGGACATGGCAGTGGCCAAGCTGGAGGCACTTCTCGGCGTCACGGCAGAGCTCACCGTTTGATCGCAACTGCCCTTTGGCCAAGGGCTGTCCACTGCCGCGTCGCTGCCAGTACGGTCCGTGTGGGGCCCATCACACGGAGGTTCTCAAGGATGCAGTGGTCGGAGTACACCACCTCTGAGCGCTTGAAGGCGTTGCGAGGTGCCATGACGCAGGAGCAGTTAGCAGAGGCCGCCGGCGTGTCCGTCGGTGTCGTTCGCAAGCTCGAACGCGGCGGGACGGCTTCTCTGCCGTCCCTGCTATCGATCGCCGATGCGCTCGGCACAGACATCGCAGTGCTCCTCGGGCAGCAGGCGCCGCGCCGGTCCATGGACCGTGACGAGCGGGCCGCTCTGCGCCTGGTGTCCGCGGCCACCCACGACGCTGCCATCGGCATCCCCGCAGACATTGAGCCGGGCAGTGTCGAGGAGCTTCGGGCAGTCGTGCGTCGCGCGGACGCCGCCTACTGGGAGGGGCGGTACACCGAGCTCGGCACCCTCCTCGGGCGGCTGCTTCCAGAAGCCCGCGCCAGGTTCGATGCCGCCGGCCTCAACGAGCGGGAAGCCGCCGCCGGCGTCCTGATTGACACCTTCCAGACCGCGGGCATGGCCGCCAATGTGCTCGGTTCGCGGGACCTGGCGTACGCGGCGCTGACGTACGGCCGACAGATCGCCGTCCAGGTCGGGGACGACCTCCGCGACGCCCATCTCGCCGCCACGACCGCGTGGGTCAATCTCCGCGATGGGCGCACCAAGCAGGGCTTCCTCCTCGCAGCCGCCCAAGCCGACCGGATCGAGCCCAAGATGAGCGAGCACGACCCGGACCGGCTCAGCGTCTACGGACAGCTCGTCACGAATGCGGCCGTCGCTGCTTCCCGGGGCGGGGCGAGCGCTGACAACGCCCGTGAGTACCTCTCCCAGGCGCACGCCGTCGCCGCCCGTATCGGGGACGAGCACGCCCGCGGTTCCCACGCCCAGCCGTACGGGCCGATGTACGCTGCCACGCAGGCGATGAGCATCGCGGTGGCGCTCGGCGACACGGGCGGAGCTCTGCGCCTCATGGATACCGTCCGCCTGGATGCCAGCGTCCCCCTGGCCACGCGCGCCCGCTACGGCCTGGACGTCGCCCTCACCCAGGTGGAATGCAGACGGTGGGAGGCCGCCGCCGACACTCTCCAAGCCGTGTGCGAGATGGCTCCCGGGTGGGTGCGCCACCAGATGCTTCCCGGGGTCATCATCAGCAGGCTTGCCGGCGTGTCCGTCAACCGGCTTCGAGGGCTGGCCAACTCCGCGGGCGTACCACTCGGAGTACGTTGACGTACGGGCCGAAGTGCCACGGCTCGTAGTAGCTACGAGGACGCCATCAACGCGGCTGCCACGGGCCGTGGCACCTCCTCGGGCGAGCCCGCCTCCGCTGCCACGGGGCGTGACAGTCGAGCCGGGTACGGAGTCGCTCCGCTGCGACGGGCCGTGCCTGGGCCCGAGCACCGCAGATCAGCAGCCTTGAGGCATGCCGAACAACCCGCCCGGCGGCCTCGGGCACGTACCCGTTGCCGTCTACTCCTGCGCCACGACCTCCACCGCCCGCAGTGAGAGCGAGGAGCGTGGCCGCTACTACGCCGACGCTCGGCACTGGCACCTCGCCGGTGTCTGGTCCGACTCCGACCCGGCGCTGCCGCTCGCTGAGCGGCCAGGCTGGCAGGCCGTCACAGCCGCCCTGTCCGCCGGGATGATCCGGGGCGTCGTCGTCAGCGGCCCGGCACATGTCGCGTCCGACGCGGCCCAGTTCGCGGCTCTCGGCGTTCTCCTCCGTGACCGGGGAAGGTTCCTCGCGGACGCGTCGGACGGCACCCCGGCCCGCCGAACCGCCGGTCAGGTCCGGCGGCGTCGTGACATTGCGGACGCGGCCTCCGGCTGGTTCATGCAGACCGAGACGCATGAGGGAGGCATCTCGTGAGCGACCAGCGTGCGTGGGTCGGCGACGTCGTCCGGGACAGCGACGGACGGCGGGCGATCGTCACCGACGTCCGCGCCGGCGGCAGCGTGTGGGTTCTGCGCCCGCTGGCCGGGGGCGGCCCTGACTGGGAGACCGACGACCCCGACAGCCTCGAAGTCCTGGCCTCGTCCGGAACCTGGAACACCTGGTGAGCTGCCGCGCTCGTCGTCTGCCTCTCCGTCCCGCCCGTGCACCACGCCCGAAAGGCGACGTCCTCGTGTACGCGTTCGGTCTCTGCATCGACCAGCAGTACCTCGTCCCCGGCCTCGCCGCGATCGCCGGCCTGGCCGACAGCCTCAAGCCGGTCAGCCGCCGCAACGCGGCGGTCCGGGTGCTCACCCTCGACCTCACCCCGACGCAGGCCCTCCTCCTCTCCGACCTCGCCAAGCGGACCGGTTTCGGCTCCTTCGACCTCCGGCGCCGCGTTCCGCTGCGCGCCTCGCGTATGGCGGACGCCTCGTACATCACTGTCACCACCTACCTGCGGTTCGAGTTCATGCCGGACTTCGTCCGCCGGCCTTATCTGATCTACGTGGACGCGGACGCGCTCGTACGGGGAGACATCACCGAGCCGCTCGGTTCCCTCGCAGAGGACGAGATCGGCGCCGTACGCGACGAGTTCAACCCGGCCGTAGGGGAGTGCCCGGCGCTGCCCGGGGCCGCAGAGCGCTGGCCTCACCTGCGTGGCCGTCCCTATTTCAACGCCGGTGTCCTCTGGACCCACACTGGCCACATGCCCGCCGTCCGCAGGGGCGTCGAGAACGCGCTCGTCCACGCCCGCCGCCACATCCTCCACAACGACCAGGACGCCCTGAACCTGTGGCTCCTGCACTCCGGCCGCGTGCGTCCGGTCGACGCCGGCTTCAACCGGTTCGAGACCGGCCGGTTCCTGGAACGGGGCAACTGGGTGCGCCGGGTCGTCACACGGCCGCTCAGGCCGGACCCGGCCGCGGCCCTCGTGCACTTCGTCGGCCCCGAGAAGCCGTGGCAGGGCGACTGCCCCGCCACCGAGGACGTGGCCGAGTACCGACGGCACTTGTCGAGCACCTTGCGGCACGTGCGTCGCCTGGGCGCCATCGGCGTGGAACCGGCGGGTGCATGGTGAACACGAACGTACCCGCGGCCGTCGCGCGGGCCGCCCTCGGCCTGGTCGGCGTCCCGGTCCGCAGCGCGCACCGCCTGTCCGCACGGTCGAGGACGGTCGTGTACCGGGCGTTCCTGACCGACGGCCGGAGCGTGGTGATCAAGCTGTACGCGGTCACCGCCCGCCGTAACGCCATCACCGAGGCTGCGGCGGTCCGGGCCGTGGCCAGACACGTCCGCGTGCCGGCTGTACTCGCGTACGGACACGTCCCCGGCCACGAGGCGACCGCCCTCATCACCGCCGACCTCGGCCCGCTCACCCTTGGCAGTGCCGTGCGCTCCGGGCGGGTGAGCGACGAGCGAGCCCTGAGAGACCTCGGCGGCCTGCTCGGCCGCCTGCACCGGGCGCCCGTCCGGCCGTGGGCCCCGCGCCGACCGCTCCACGAGCAGGTCGCCTCGCTCGGCCGTCGCTGTCCACCCAGCACCCTGGACCGCATCGCGCCCGCACTGGCCGCCATCACCGACGCCCCGGCGGCGGCTCCGGTCTGGTGCCACGGCGACCTGCACGGCGACAACGTCGTGATCGCCGGCCCCCGGGCCGTCCGCCATCTCGTCGACTTCACCGACGCCGCAGTCGGCCCGCGTGAATCCGACGTGGCCCAGACTCTGGTCATGACCGGAGCCATCGCTTCCGCCCGGGCCCGCACGGTCACCGATGCCTACCCGCTCGCCCTGGACCACCACCAGCTGGCGGCCTGGGCCGTCTTCCACACGATGCGTTGCTGGGCGCACTCGGAACCCGGGGACGACCGCGTCCGGTGGGCTGGCCGCCTGGACGAGCTGAGCCGACGGGCCCCGCACCTCTTCCGCGTATCCCGTCCGGAAAGGACGTACCGATGAGCACCCCTGCCCTGTCGGTGGTGATCCCGGCCTTCAACGAGGCCGCCTACCTGCCCCGCTACCTGCCCTCCGTCCTCGCCTCCCTCGCCCGCTGGGAGGAGACCTCCGGCCGCACCGGGGAGGTGATCGTCGTCGACAACGCCAGCACCGACGCCACCGCCGACATGGCCGCCTCCTTCGGAGTCCGCGTCGTCACCGAGGCCGTCCGCAACATCGGCCGGGTCCGCAACACCGGAGCGCACGCCGCCCGCAGCGGCCGGCTTTTCTTCACCGACGCCGACGTGGCCCTGCCCCTGGAGGCGGTCACCGCTGCTGCTGCCGCCATGGACGCCGGGGCCGTCGGCGGCGCCATCCCCCCGCTCTACACGCCCAAACGGCTCGGCGCCCGCCTGCTGTGCGCGTACTGGGACCACTACCGCACCCGGCGCGGCGGGGCTCAGGGCGTCAACCAGTTCTGCACCGCCGACGCCTTCCACCACATCGGCGGGTACAGGGACGACCTGTTCATGAGCGAGGACGTGGAGTTCTTCGCCCGCCTCACCGCCCACGGCCAGGCCACCGACCGTCCCGTGACCATCCTCGACGAGCTGCGCGTACGCCCGTCGACCCGCCGCTACGACCAGTGGTCGAGCCTGCGGATGCTCTGGTGGCAGAACCCCGTGACCGCCCGCCTGCGCCTCCGGTCGCCCCGCATGTGGCGCCACTGGTACGAGACCACCGTGCGATGACGAAGGAGACCCTTGTGCGGCCTCAGCCCAAGCCCCAGCCCGCGGCCGACCTGCCGGTTCCGGACGGCAACGGCATCTACGCCTTCCCCGACGACCTCCACCGCGCCCACCAGACGCACAGCCAGCAGCTCGCCGCCCGCCACCGGAACCACGACCACCGCGTGCTGGAGGTGACGGCACCTCACACCCGCGCCCCGTACTACATCGAGGTCCGCACCCCCACCGGCCGCCCGGTCCTCGTCATCGAGCCCCACCACGACGACTTCGCGCTCTCCGCCTCGGGCACCTTCCTCGCCTACCCCCGCCCGTTGACCGTGGCCACCGTCTTCACCCGGTCCCGAAGCGTGCACCCTGCCATGGAGGCCACGTACGCCGACGTCGACACCGTGTCCGAGCTGCGCGACCGTGAGGGCGCCGCGGCGCTCGCACCGTTCGCCGCCCGCCGGCACCTCCTCGGCCGCAAGGACGCCGAGCCCCCGTACCGGCCCTACGACCCCGAGCTGCTCGACCGGATCACCGGGGAGCTTCGCCGGATCGTCGCGGCCCACCCCGGCGCCGAACTCCTCGCGCCCGCCGCCGTCACCCGCCACCCCGACCACCTCCTCGTCCACGAGGCGGCCGTCCGCCTCGGCTGCAACTGGTTCTGGGAGGACCTCGCCTTCTGGGCGACGTACGCGCTTGCCGGCTGCGATCAGCACCTGTTCCGTACACGTACGGGGGCGACGATGCGGACTGAGCTGGTCGACATCACCGACGTCGTCCTGGACAAGGTCACCGTCCTGCGGATGCACGGCTCACAGATGCACCCGGCCCGGAAGATGTACCGGCCGATCCGGCACGCCTTCACCACGGCGGCCGACCTCGTCGACGGGCACGGCCTCTACGCCGAGCGCTTCTACCGGACGGAGTCGCCGACGTGCTGATCACCGCCCTGGAGGGGCCCTCCTACGCCGGCAAGTCCACGGCGATACGCCACCTCCGCCACACCGCCCTCGGCTCGCGGGCGTTCGTCTCGGACTGCTACGTCAAGCACATCGCCCACCGCGACGACATCCCTCCGGCCCGCACCGACTCCGCGGCCGCCCAACTCGCCGCCTTCGAGAGGTTCATGGAGATCGAGGCGACCCGAGTTGCCGAGGCCGCCGCGAGCGGCAGACAGCACGTCATCCTCGACCGCTCCGTGGACACCCTCCTCGCCCACGCGTACGCCCTGGACACCCTGTTCGGATACGGCGTCCACCACCAGCTCCGCCACCGGCTCAAGATGCTCCCGTTCCTGCGCCCCGACCACACCCTCTACCTCGACGTACCGGCCGAGACGCTGCATCTCCGCCGCAAGACCGCCGGCCACACCGCCGCCGAGTCCGAGTACTTCCTCCACGAGCCCGGCTTCCTCCATCACGCCCGCGACTACTTCGTCCACACGCCCCGTCAGCCCATGACACGAGAGGTCACGGTGCTGGCCGCCGACGCGGGACCGGACGAAGTCGCCCGGGCCGTGGAAGCCCTCATTGGCTTCTGGGCGAGGTGAGCACCGATGCCCACCGCTCTCTTCGCCTGGCGCCGCACCCCGCCTCCCTTCCTCATCGGTGGCGCCGAGGTCACCCAGCAGCTCCTCGCCGAAGAGCTCGCCGCCGCCGGCTGGCACGTCACCTACCTCGGCTCGCACGAGGCACCCTGGGACGGAGCCACCCAGCTCTCCGACATGCGCGCCCACCTCGACAGGCATCGCGTCCCGTACGACGAGGCGGACGGCACCCTGCGCTACTGGTGGAACGGGGTCGAGTGCGCCGCGTTGACGCAGAACAACGTGGAACACGCGCTCGGGAGCCTCCTGGGAGACCTCCGCCCCGATGCCGTGTTCACCGCCCAGGAAGGATCGGCGAGTCTGGCGGAACTGGCGACGCCGACCACGCTCGTCGCCGGCCTGCTGCACTCTGTCTCCGCCACCGGCCTGGGTGTGCTCGCCGGCCGCCCCCACTACGGGCTGGCCGTGTCGGAGTTCGTCCGCGGCCGAGCACCCCAAAAGCCCGGCACCCGCATCGACGTTGTGTACCCGCCGTTCACCTGCCCCAGACCGGTTACGGACACGGCGCGCACCCCGGCCGTACTCATGGTTAACCCCATCCCCGCCAAGGGCTCCGAGCTGCTGCACCAGCTCATCCGTCTCATGCCGGAGCAGCGCTTCACCCTCGTGGAAGGCTGGTGGGATACCTCAGCCGACTTCGCGGCCTATCCGAACGTCACGTATGTATCCCGCGTGTACGACATGGAGCCGCTGTACCGCAGTCATCGACTGCTGCTGGTCCCGTCCACCGTGGAAGACGCCTTCCCCCGCGTGATCGTCGAGGCCGCCCTCCATGGTGTCCCGACCATCGGAACCGACAGGGGCGGGATCCCTGAAGCCATCGGCGACGCCGGGATCGTCCTGCCCGCCACCGCCGGCCCCGAGGCGTGGGCGCGAGCGATCCGAGACGTCGACCACGAAGCGCTGGGGGAGCGGGCGCGGACCGGGGCGGCACGGTTCACCCGCCCGTGCCTGCCGGAGCTCCGGGAACTGGGGATCTAGAGAGCGCCGACGAAGGCCCGCTCCACCTCGTCGAGCCGCTCCGTCCACCAGTGAAGGAGCGCCTCGTCGGCGATGAACAGGTCGTCGCAGGAGTGGTCGCCCCGGTCGTAGTGGAATTCGAGCTGCCAGAAGTCTGTCATCCGCTTCCACCACAGGCGGCGCGCGCCGTCGAGTAGCGCGGCCGGCTCCAACGGGACCACCAACCGGTAGCCGCTCACGAAGGCCGACACCCGTTCCAGGTCGAAAACGCCTTCCACCCCGAACTGCACCTGTGCCGTACGGACGACCTCTTCGGCGTACGGGCGGACGCCCAACCGGTCCCAGTCCAGGACGGCCTTCAGCTCGCCATCGGCCCACAGGAGGTTCCGGTACTGGAAATCGCCGTGCGTCCAGCCATGCGGGCCCGCGGGGGCATCTCCCTCTGGGCGCAGGTGGACGTGTTTGTCGAGGAGGATCTTGCGCTTTTCGAGGGCAACGCCCGCAACCGCGTCGAAGCTGTCGCCCGCCCCCCTGGCCGACACCGCTGCGGCAAGCCGGTCGGCCTTCTGGACAGCACGGCTGGCCTCCGTCACCTCGGCGGTGACCGAGGCCGGCACGGCGGGCATCCCGGCCTCATCGACAGCGCGGCCCAGTGCCGTATGGAGTCCCGCGAGGTGTGTGCCGAGCCTGGATGTCTGCGCCGGCGACAGGTCGGTTCCGCGAACGTGGTTGCCAGCCGACCAGGGAAACAGGCAGTAGACGTCACCGCGGACCTCGGCGATCACATCGCCGTGCACGGTGAAGAGCGGGGTGCATGTGGGGACGCCGTGCGAAGCCAGGACGGGAAGGACCGCGAGGTTGCGACGCAGCCGATCGAGCGGTACGTCCGTGACCCGCTTGAGGGCGAACCTCCCGGCCCGGGTGTCCAGCCGCCAGTTCACGTTCATGAGGCCATCGGCCAAGTGCTGCCGATCCAGCACGCCACCGATGTCATACGCTTTCATCAGCTCGGCAAGATCATCTGCGGGGATGTGCGTCCTGTCCGCCACATTCGCGTCGGTCACCCAGGCGACGATACGGGAGCCAGCCGGTCAGACGCACAAGGATCACTGGGCTGTCTCGGTGGGACCGCGTCCCAAGAGCATCTTGTTCATTCGGTGAACGGCGGCCCCGTTCATTCTCCGAACACGATCGTCGTTCAGAGAATGAACGGGAAGCGCCCTGTTCCGTTTCGGAACAGATCGGCCGATCAACGCCGGCGGCTGTGTGGGGGCTGCTGCGCAGCGGTCGGTGTGGCTGCTGGCGGGTGGGCTGTGGTGGTGGGGCGGCGTGTGGTGCTGCGGGCCATGGCTGCCTGGGCCCGGGGGCTGGGTGTGTGGCGTTGGCCGAGGCGATGGATGCGCCAGGTCAAGGCGCGGGCGGGGTTGCGGGCGTCGTCCAGGGTGCGTTGGCCGAGGGCATGGTCGAGGAGGATGGCCGGGCTGTGGCCGGCTGTTTCGGCGTCGGCGAGGACGGTGGCCAGGGCGTCCCAGGCGGGGTCCTGGAGGATGCGGTCGGCATGCTTGGGGACGGCCTGCTGAAGGTGGTGGGCGTAGCGCTGCTTGGTCTGGATGCCCGGGGTGCGGCGGGCGAGATCGTCCAGGAACGGGACGGCGACGTGTGCGTACGCGGTCTGGAGGTGTACGAGGGCCTGCTGGGCTGCCGCCTCCTGCTGGGCGTGTCGGCGTGTGCGGTGCCAGTGCCTTGCGAAGGCCACGGCGATGAGGGCGGCATCCAGCAGCATCGCCAGCCCGGCCCCGTCGCGTGACGCGACGGGGGTGCGCAGGATCGTCTGGACGCTGCGGCGCAGGACGCGGGCGCTGTCGAGATCGGCGGTGATGCGGGAGCGGGTGGCGCGCTCGAAGGCGGCGGCGGCACGTTCGAGTTCGCTCCTCGCCGCTGCCGGTGCGGTGAGAGGCAGGAGATCCAGGGTTCCACCGAGCGCGACCAGCTGGCCTTGGGCGATGTCGTCGTCGCTTCGGGTGAGGTGGTCGGGGATGCGTTCCGTGGCGGCAGTGGCCTCGTGCCAAGGATCGGCCGGCCGGGCGGTGACCGGTTCGGGGGCGGTGACGGTGAGGCGGTGGCGGATCTTGGGCAGGGAGAGGTCGCCGGCGAGGGTGGAGCCGGAGAACCACACCGGCTCGCCGTGTTTGTTGAGGTCGCCGGGCAGGGCGACGCTGTAGCCGAGCACGTCGCCGGACGGTCCGGTCTTGGGGCGCACGTTCACGCCAGTCGCTTCCAGCAGGGCGAAGAACTCGGTCTCGCTGGAGGCGGCAGCCACGCCGCGGCGTACGCGCATGCGCAGGATCTCGCGGGTCGTGGTGTCTTGGCCCTGGCGCTTGGCCTTGAAGTGCTCCTTGCTGGTGGGGCGTTTGGCGGCGGTTCCGTCGCCGGGGTTGAGGCGGCGGAGGCCGAGGTCGGCTTCGATCTTGCGGGCTTCGCGCTGGACGGCGCGGATGTCGTGGTCGCGGCGGGGGCGGCGGCCGTCCTGCCGCACGAGGGTGGCGGCGATGTGGATGTGGTCGTCGGCGTGGCGGACCGCGACCCAGCGGCAGGCTTCTTCGTCGCCTTCGGGGGCGATGCCGACGGCGGCGACGATCCGGCGGGCGATGTCCGCCCACTGGGCGTCGGTCAGGATTGGGTCCTCGGGAGCGGCGCGGACCGGGCAGTGCCACACCGTGGTCGTCGGTGCCTTGTCGCCGAGCATCTTCACGGGCTGGTCGAGCTGCGCGGCGAGCTGGTCCTCGACCGCCTTCGGGTTGCGGTGGGGGCTGCGGCCGGGGTCGGGAGCGAATCCGTTCCAGGACGCCACCAAGTGCGGGTCGGTGTGCTCGTTGGCGCTACCCGGACCGTAGAGGTAGCCGATGAGGCGGCGTGTGGCGCGCTCGCCCTTGCCGAGGATGATCTTCGGTATCACCTGGTCACCGTCCGGAGGTCACGTGGGCGACGGCCACGTCCACGTCGTTGATCGACGTCTCGACCCGGTCCAGCAGCCGCGCCACGATGTCCGGCGCGGGCCAGGCGCCGTCCTTGTTGAGGTGCCAGGCGAGCTGGTTGAGGTTGTTGCCGATCTTGGCGAGCTGACGGTTGGCGGCCATCAGCGCCTTGACCATGGCGCGGTAGTCGGCGACCGCGGCGGTGGGGTCGTCGGAGCGGGCGGCGGCGAGCGAGGTCTCGGCGACGTAGCCGCCGACCTGCATGCGGCTGAGGTGAGCGGCTGTCACGAGGAGGGTGAACTCGTCGTCGCTGTAGCGCGGGTGGACGCGCTTCTCGCGCAGCGTGGGTTCGCGCAGACGGCGGTGCGGCGTGGGCAGTTGTGTGGCTCCTCCCCGAGTCGGCTCCCCCGGGCCGGCCGACACCGGCGCCCCCTCGGCGCCGGACGCCTCCCCCGGGGTGGAGGCTGGGTAAGGATTCCTTACCCGACAACTTGCTGCGCCTGGGGCCGGGGTGGTTGCTTCCCGCTGCGGATGCGGGACTCCATGGGACGCGTCGTGCATGTCGGGTCTCCGTGATCGTTCGTCGTTGTGCGCCGAGGGGCGTGCACCCGGTGAGGAGTGCAGACGGGCGGGGCGTCTGGTGGTGTCGGGCAGGTTGCGCCCGCCCTGGTCCCCTCCGGTCCCAGCGGGGTGGTCCCCGCCTTCGGGTCCCCCTCGGGACGGTCCCCGGATGGCCGAGCCGCCGGGTCGGCCGGTCTCCGCGGACTCTCGTCCGTCGTCGGAAACGGGCGGGGACGGTCCCGGACGCGCGCGGTCCCCGGGTCGGCATTCCTGTGTCGTCCCCTGGGGACCGACACGGGGACCGGTCCCCAGGGATCACTGCGGGGACCAGATCTGTAGCGCCCTGAGCTGCGTCTTTGCCTGTAACGGCTAACGCTCCCTCGGGTTCTTACCTCGGTCCCGGACGTCGTCCCGGCTGGCACCTGGCTCGGTCCCGAACGGCGGTTCCGCTTTGGGGACCGGTCCCCAAAGCGCGGGGACCGACGGGTCGTCAGGGGGACGGTCCCCGTGACGGTCTGTCACGGGGACCGTCCCCGAATCTGGGGACCGCGGCGAGAGCGCCGGGGCCTCGCTGACGCAGCGATGCGGGGGGCGGGAGCCCCCGCAGTCGCCGGGCGAGACGACCTTGCCGTCAGGTCCCAGGTGTGGGTGGTTGGGGCAGCTAGCCACTCGCTGGCTGAAGTGACGGCAGCACCACTACTGCTGTACCTCCGGTTCACTTAGGTTCACTACGGTTCTGGGTGCCGGTTTCCGGTACACCGGGGTGCCGAAATCCGGTACACCGGGGTGCCGGTTTTCGTCTCGGGGTACCGGACATCGGCACCTGTCGGTTTCCGGTACGTGGTGCCGGTTTCCGGTACCTCGATGTATCGGAAACCGGTACCTGCTGCGAGGCAGGAGGGGGTGGATTTCGCGTCCCTTTCCTCTCTGGTGGGTGGCCCGGTGGGGATGTCGCGTACGGCGTTGCGGGAGGGGGCTTGGGGGATGCGGGCAGGACACCGTCGGAGAGCCCTACGCGCGGGCGCGCGACAGCGGCTTCCTCAACACAGCCACAACCCTCCCGCCGAAGTCCAGCATTCTTTCGCGAAAAGAGGACAGCTCGCGGCGAACAGATTCGTGTGCGGGCGGTGTCAGAAGGATAGGCCCGAATCGTCGGTCATCCAAAAAGTCTGCGAGGCTGCCCCGGGTTCCATATCGCCGGTTGTCTGGTCGCTCGGAAGTATCCGCTCATGTCGGGTTGCACGCGCCTGACATGCAGCAGACCTGACAACAAATCGGCGAAACATAGCAGCACATCGCCGGTTCACCAAACCGGCGTTCCCGAGGTAGAAAATTGGTATGTAGAACCGCGCCACGGAAACGCGCTCAGTAGGCAGGGCACGCCGGATTCGGCGGCCCCGCCGACTCATGCCCGAAGACCGCGCGACCGAGTCGCCCAGCCCATGACGGCGGGCGTCAACACCGAGGAGGCGTGACCGATTTCTCGGGAACGCCCGTCCCCCGCTGCCTCACGGAAGGATCCTTCTTGCCCCGACCCGCAACACCCCCCGCACGACCCCTCCCCTTCGGCTCCGCCACGACGGCGGTGGGCGCGAAGTCCGACCGCCTGCTGAACGTCGCCGAGGCAGCCGACCGTCTCGGCGTCGGTGAGCGCTTCATCCGCCGCCTCGTCTCCGAACGCCGCATCCGCTACGTCAAGGTCGGCAAGCACGTCCGGATCGCCGGCAGCGTCCTGGACGCCTACGTCGAGGAGCGCACGGTCGAACCTGTCCGTGCCCGGCGCCCTCGCTACGGGCGGGCCGCCTGATGGCCCGTACCCGCAAGAAGGCCCCTCGTCGCAGCTTCGGCGCGATACGCCAGCTTCCCTCTGGGCGCTACCAGGCCCGCTACCCCGGTACCGACGGCGTGCTCCGCGCGGCCCCGGAGACGTACGAGACCAAACGCGACGCCGAGGTGTTCCTCGCGCAGATCCAGGCCGACCAGATCCGCGGAGACTGGATCGACCCATCCGCCGGCGAAGTGCTGTTCACCCAGTACGCCACGCGCTGGATCGACGAACGCGGCCTCGCCCCGACCACCGACGAGCTGTACCGCAGGCTCCTGCGGCTCCACTTGGAGCCCACCTTCGGCGAGCTGTACGTCAACCGGATCGGTCCCGCCCGGGTCCGGACCTGGAGGGCGGAGCGGCTTCAGACCACGGGCGCGACGACGGTCGCCAAGTCGTACCGGCTGCTGAAGGCCATCCTGGAGACCGCCGTCGAGGACGACCTGATCCGGAAGAACCCCTGCCGGATTCGCGGCGCCGGACGGGAGGACGCCGACGAGCGCCCCGTGGCCACCGTCGACCAGGTCTTCGCCCTCGCCGACGTCATCGGCCTGCGCTGGCGGCTGATGGTGTTGCTCGCCGCCTTCGCCTCGATGCGCCCCGAGGAGCTGGCCGAACTGCGGCGCGGGGACATCGACCTCGACGCGGGCTCCGTTCGCGTACGCCGTGCCGCACCCGAACTGAACACCGGCCGCCGCGTCATCGGCGACCCCAAGTCGCGTGCCGGCAAGCGCGAGATCGTGCTGCCCGCCTTCCTCCACGAGGACGTCCGCCGCCACCTGGAGTGGTTCGCCCAGCCGGGCCCCGACGGTCTGGTCTTCGTGGGGGAGAAGGGCGCCGCCCTGCGCGGCACCACCTTCGGCCGGAAGTGGCGCAGGGCGCGAGACAAGGTCGGCCTCCCCGAGGGCTTCCGCTTCTACGACCTGCGGCACACCGGCAACACGCTCGCCGCCGACACCGGCGCCAAGCTGAAGGACCTCATGGTCCGCGCCGGCCAGTCCTCGGAGCGGGCCCAGCTGATCTACCAGCACTCCACCCGGCAGCATCAGCGCAAGCTGGCCGCCGCCATCGACCTCGACGTACGCCGCCAGCAGGCCCGTGCGGTGAAGGGCCGGGGAGGCGGCGCGACCGTGCATCCGCTTGTCCCGCGGCCGTCCGCTCCGGCCGAGCAGCGTGCCGTCCGCGGTCGCTGAACGCCACGCCCACATCCGGGGGCTTGTTACACGGAAATGACCGACATCCCTCCAGAGGGTGGGGACGACAGCCAAACGGGTGAGGAGCCCCGCGTGCCCACGCGCGGGGCTCCCACACGGCGCCCACCATGTGGCCGTCTTGCCGATGCCCTACGAGATGGGCCACTTTCTCGAATGTCTGCTCCCTCCATCCAACGCCGCCGCGGTCGGCTGTGGACCGTCCGGATCGTTCCCCACGGCCGCCCCGCAGAGGGCGTCTCGGCCATCACCTGCTCTCTCCCCCAATGCACGACCGGTGCCAGGAAGTACCGGGTCCCGGCTGACGCCCGGTCGGCCGCGCTGGAGCACCTCGCACTCCACGTCCGCGGTGCGCACAGCGGACGGGAGAACACCTTCTGCCGATGCCGGGTCGAAGGGTGTACGTGGCATCCGGTAGGGGCTCGCTGCGGTGGCCCGATGTGCCTGGTCGTCGTGCCCGACCGTTACGACCGGGTGTGGCACCTCGCGGAGATGTGCGCCGAGTGCGCCGCCGCGACGCGTCGTTCGAAGATCGTCGCGGGAGCCAAGAAGCCCACACCTCCAGGACCGCGGCCGCCGGAGGCCGGCGGCGCGGTCGTACCCGGTCAGTCCACCTCGTTGTTTTCGAACGTCTCCAGAGCGGAGGCTCCGCCGATGGCCGCGCCGAAGCAGAGGCGGACGGCACCGGCGCGGACTGCACCGACGGCCGCCCCCGCACGGGCGTCTGCCAAGGCGCCGCACGCCTCGCAGTCGCCGGCCGAGACGGGCGGCAAGAAGAAGCTGCTCCTGACGCCCTCGGGGAAGGTCCTGCTGTCGACCACCCACGCGGACTGCCTTCGGCATGTGTGGACGTACCTCGCCTCGCACCGACCTGGATCGACTCCGGAAGCCCGGCTCCTCGCCTTCGTCTGCACGCTCCGCGCCGCCTCCTCAGGCACGGCCAGCCTCACGGCACAGGACATCTCCGGCATGAAGCTGAAGGACCCCGGGGCGGCCCTGCGCGACCTGACCGGCAGTGGATGGTTGGCGGGAACCACCCCGGACGAGGTCCTCCAGGCGGGCAGCACGCCTGTCGCCTGTGATGTGCCCAGCCTCCAGACGACGACCGCCGGCCTCGCAGGCGTGACCAAGAGCGCTCGCCCCCGGCTCTCCGGTTGGGCGCAGCGGCTCTTCAGCCACAAGCGACTGCGGAAGCACTCCCCTGAAGCGCGGCTGCTCGCCGCGTACACCAGCTCCTTCGCCACGCAGGTCGGCGAGGGACGGGTTCGTGTCGCGGAGGCGGCCGCGATCACCTGTGTCTCCCAGGGGGCGCTTACCAGCGTTGTCGATTCGCTGACACAGGCCGACTGGTACGTGGAGGCCAAGATCGAGGATGAATGGTTGGTGTGCCGGCTGGACGATGAGGTGGTCGGCTTCGCACCCGGTGGGGGACGGCCCCCGGAGCCCCCGACGAGTCGGCTCCGGGGAACGGGCGGTCGGCTCTGTTCAGTGAGCGGCCGACGGGCGACCGGCCGGGACGGAGAGGACGAACGGGTCGCAGAAGCACGAAGGATCCTCGGCCCCGCCTTCAGCCTCGATATCGAACGGGCGATGACCTGCACCGCGTGCGCCGCGGACGGCATCGCTCATGACGCGCCGCCCCCTTACGCCGCCCCGAGGGCTGTCAGCTACAACCAGCTCGGTCAGCGCGAGTCACTCACTGGCCGGCAGGCCGGAGTGGTCCAGGCACTCCTCACCCGGGTTGCAGAATCCGCCCCGCCGTCCACCGCAGACGTGCGTCTGGCTGCGATGTGGTGGGCAGCTCGGGCCATGGAGACAGGAGAGTGCGCACTGTCGGCCCCGAAGCTGGAGCGAATCCCGGTGCCCGACGCCACCTCCGCGCTGAGGGCGCTTACAGCCGCACGCTGGATCAACGTCGACGTCAGCGTTGTCCTTGCTGCCTCCGACCTGGAACCGGTGCACGCCGCCATCCCCGCCTTCGGCGGAGACGAGGGCCGCCTGCATGTGGGCAAGGACGCTGCAGGACACATCCGTGGATGGCTCTGGCGCCTACTGACCTACCGAAGGCTCGACCACAGCCCGTCCAGCGTCAAGCTCGCAGCCCTCTACGCCACGGCACACTCCCACCCGTGCGGCCTGGTCGAAGGCGAGGTGAAGGAGCTAGCCGAGATCGCGGTTCTCGACAGCGTGGATGAGGCCCATGCGATGGCCCGGCAACTCACCAGGGCTGGATGGTTGGACGATTTCCGGATCACGGACGACGGCGCGCTCACTGCACGGATGTCGGCCCATGCAGTGCGCTTCGCCGCTGCCACGCAGATCTTCCAGGGACCCCGCGACTTCGCGCCTGTGGCCTTGGAAGTGAACGACAAGGCGCTGGCACTGATCCGTGGACGTGAAAGGGACATCGCCGGGTGGGTGGCCGCGTATCGGGACGCGCACCGGCACGGCCCCAAGTGGAAGACGATCTTCAAGGGCTGCTTCGGGCTTCCCGATGACGCCTTCGACTCGGCGGTCGAGCGAGCCGTGCACTTCCTGTTCCAGGACGGCTGGCTTGCCGGCCGAGGCTTCCCTCACGGCACCCGACCGGGTCGGCGCTTCCACGAGGCCGATAGAGCCCAAGTCGAGACGGGAACCGGGATCCAGCCCGGCAAAGGGGCCTGATCGACATGCTTATCCAGGAGATCAAGACCGGCCTTTCTCAGCACGCGGCCCGCATCGAGGAAGCCAGCAGGCGCGTCCGCGAGGCAATCGATACCCCACTCGCCGGCTCCACCGTCCGCTGGGCGGCATCCATGCGCCGTGAGGCCATCAAGTACCTGGCCGCCGTCTGCGGCTCCCTCAAGGGGTGGCCCAACCAGTCACTCGTCGGTGAAGAAGCGGCCGCCTCCGCACACCGGATCCTCATGGCGGGCGACGCGTCCGAGATTCGCCGGATGCTGCCGCTCGTCATCTGTACGGAACGGCATACGTGAAGGTGGAGGGCGTTCACGTCCTCCACCGGATCAGCGATCCCCGCAGGCTCAACGCCCGCCGCGCACTCTTCGGCCTTCCTCCGCACCAGGAGTTCCTCGCCCAGCTCGAAGGCCGCGGCTCGGCCACGAAGGAGCAGAGGGAGGCGGGACCGCAGCGCGGATCGGATCCGCTTCCGGACGAGTTCGCGGTCCTGGACGGCCTGCTCGACGACATCGAACCCGTCCGGCGCTTCCCGCGCGCCACCCGCCGTACAGCGGACGCGGGTTCACCGTGGGCCTGCGCCCATTGCGGCGGCCCTGCCCCCAGGGCTCGACGGAAGTGGAGGTGCGCCGCCAGGTCTGGAGACTGTGCCTCGTGTGCTCGGACACACGCGACAACCCGGCCGCGCGGCTCGACGACGTCATGGCGTCGTGGGTCGGTAAGGAGGTCGCCAGCGCGGTCACCGAGTCCGGACTGGCTCACCTGGGCACATACCGACTGCCGCTGCGCATGGAACTCGCTGGCGCACGGCCCAACCACCGGCCTGGCGCCAGCCGCTGGGCCTTCGTACCGGTCTCCGCCATCTGCCGCCTGCTCTGCATGGTCAACGATCTCCCGCAACGCGTCTCCGCACCGCAACCCTCACCGGCAGCGCAGGAGAAGAATCCGGTGCAGCGCATCAACGAACTCGCCCAGCGGGGCGTGACCACACCCGTCCAGGACACCTACACCCGCGAAGGACCCGACCACTTTCCGTGGTTCACCTGCCGCAGCGTCACCAGCACGCGGTCCGAAACGATCACGGTAGTGGGCAAGGGCACGAGCAAGCAGAAGGCCCGCACCGAAGCCGCCCGACTTCTTCTGGAAGCGGTGACGGGCAAGCGCGGGGCCGCCCCGGTTGCCGCTGCGACAGGTACCCCCGAGCTATCCCTCATCCATCAGCGCGGCCACGGCGCCGCCCCCACGATCCCTGAACCGGAGCCGGCCGCATGAGCACGACGTTTGATGTACCCAAAGCCCTGCTACGTTCGGACGGAACGGGCTGGACGACCGTCACCGCCTCGCCGGACTGGTGGCGTTACCTTGCGGACGCCTCCAACAGCCGGAAGCTCCTGGAGGAGATCGCCGCCTACGGTGAGAGCCGCCTCAACCCGACCCTGTGCCTGGCCTTGGGCGCAAGCACCCACCGGCCGTGCCGCTACCCGAGGCATGAATGCCCCCACCATGGGCCGGACAACGAACAGAACCGATGCCAGGTGATCGGCAAGTCCGGCGAACCCTGCCGCTGGAACGTCGTCGCCAACGGGCCGTGCCCGAACCACGACCCCTCCGTCCCGCGCACCGCACCGGCTCCGCGCCGGGCCGGCGCTGGCGGCACGCCCCCACGGCAGCGCCGGTCACCAGCCCCCGCCCGGGCTGCCCGCCCGGTCGTGAAGCCGATCACGGTGCCCTGCCCGCACTGCCGCGTGGAGGCCGGGGCGAAGTGCCGGTACCCGAACGGCAGCGAGACCAGCATCCACAGGCTGAGGAAGAAGGCGGCGGCCGAGCGCGCCGCAGCGGAGAGCGGCTGAGCCACAGAGGCAGACTCCGTTCGCGCCCGCACACGAGCACGTTCTGCGGCACGAGTGGCGCAGGTCACACGAAATGCGTCTCGCTATATGAGACATCGGCGACGCCGTGGGGCCCATGCTCCCCCTGTTGCCTCGGTTTTCCCAGGTCACCGGGGTCCTTATGGCACGCGAATGGCACGCCGCCCCGCATTGGACTGGACAACAAACAAGGCCCAGGTCGCTGACCTGGGCCTTCGTCGTGGAGCGGGTGACGGGAATCGAACCCGCGCTCTGAGCTTGGGAAGCTCATGTTCTACCATTAAACTACACCCGCGTAGCGCCCGGATATCTCCGTCGCATCGTCGCTCACTGTACCCCATCGCAAGCCCCCGGTGTTATCGCGCCGTGGGGTTTTCGTGTGTGGGGGCGGGGTGATCCGGCCGTCTCGGGCGGGGAGTTGGGGCGTAGGGTGAGGGGCGGAGTGCCGCCTGGAGTGGTGTCCTGTTCATCCCCTAATGTGGCCATCTCGTCCACCGCTTGTTGGGGAAAGGGCTTGATGGACTCCATGGAGCGCACCGTCGTCCGCTGTGCCGAAGGGCATGTGTTCAGTACCGCGTCGTTCCCGATGCAGCATCTCGGTGCCGGGCGGATCGGGCCCGGGCGGCTCATCCGGTGTCCGCGGTGTGCGCGACTGCGGCATGCCGTGCCGGTGGTGCTCGAGCGGCGTTAGCGGCGTGAGCGGCGTCAGCGACGCTCGCAGGCTGTAGCCGGGCCGTAGTGGGAGGCGCGCGGTGGCCGTCCGATTGGGGCGGGGCCGCGCGCTCTGCGTATCCTCGGGGCGTGCTTCTCTCAGACAAGGACATCCGGGCCGAGATCGACGCCGGACGGGTACGTATCGACCCGTACGACGAATCCATGGTGCAGCCCTCGAGCATCGACGTGCGGCTCGACCGCTATTTCCGGGTGTTCGAGAATCACCGCTACCCGCACATCGACCCCGCCGTCGAGCAGGCCGACCTCACCCGGCTGGTCGAGCCCGACGGGGACGAGGCGTTCATTCTCCATCCCGGGGAGTTCGTACTCGCCTCGACCTATGAGGTCATTTCGCTTCCCGACGACATCGCCTCGCGGCTGGAAGGGAAGAGTTCGCTCGGGCGGCTCGGGCTTGTCACGCATTCCACCGCCGGGTTCATCGATCCTGGATTCTCCGGGCATGTGACCCTTGAGCTGTCGAATCTCGCCACGCTTCCCATCAAGCTGTGGCCGGGAATGAAGATCGGCCAGCTGTGCATGTTCCGGCTCAGCTCGCCGGCGGAGTTCCCGTACGGCAGTGAGCGGTACGGGTCCCGCTACCAGGGGCAGCGCGGGCCCACGGCCTCGCGGTCCTTCCAGAACTTCCATCGGACGCAGGTGTGAGCATGAGTGGTGTACGGGAGAACCTGACCTACGAAGGGTTCGGGCGCGCCGTGCGCGAGCTCGCCCAGACCATCGCCGACGACGGGTACGAGCCCGACATCGTGCTGAGCATCGCGCGGGGCGGGGTGTTCGTCGCCGGTGGGCTCGCCTACGCGCTCGACTGCAAGAACATCCATCTCGTGAATGTCGAGTTCTACACCGGTGTCGGTACGACGCTGGAAATGCCCGTCATGCTGGCGCCCGTCCCCAACGCCATCGACTTCAGCAACAAGAAGGTGCTCATCGCCGACGACGTCGCCGATACGGGGAAGACGCTGAAGCTCGTGCACGACTTCTGTCTCGATCACGTCGCCGAAGTGCGTTCCGCCGTCATCTACGAGAAGTCGCACTCCCTCGTGAAGTGCGAGTACGTCTGGAAGCGCACCGACGACTGGATCAACTTCCCCTGGAGCGTCGAGAAGCCCGTCGTGCGGCGCAGCGGGCAGGTGCTCGACGCCTGACCGGCGCGCCGGCGGCGCGGGAATCTTGCGAGGGCCCCGGTTCCGACATGTCGGCCGGGGCCCTTCCCTTTCTTACAGCGTGCCCAGCTTGACCAGCGACAGCAGCGCCACGAGCTGGATCGACGCCGCCCCCAGTGCCTTCGGCCACGGCAGGTCGTGCGACTTGCTCAGCATCGACGTGAACAGCGCACCCGCCGCCAGCCACGACAGCCAGCCGATCACCTGCACCAGCCCGTTCTCGCCGCCCAGGAACAGGGCGAACACCAGGCGCGGCGCGTCCGTCATCGCCATGATCAGCATGGAGAGGCCCACCGTCGGCTGCCACGCGCCGTCGCCGCCGAGCTGGCGGGCGAGCTGGTGCGTCACCGCGCCCAGGATCAGTCCGCCGACCACCATCATGGCGCCGGTGAAGAGGACGGACGGGATCGCCGTGGAGAGCGTCGCGTTGATCGCCTCCTCGCGTGCCTTGTCGAAGCCGAACAGGGCCAGCAGGCCGTACACGAACGTCACGATCAGGGCCGGCGGCCACACCGGGTAGTCGCGCATCCGCAGGAACGTCGGGCCCGGGCGCAGCACGATGCCGCTCAGCAGCTGCTTCCACGGCAGCCGCGGGCCCGTGGGCGCCGCGGGGGCGGGGCCGGGGGCGGCGGGGCCGTGCGGGTCGTAGGGGCCGTAGGAGGAGTCGTAGGAGTTGTAGGAGTCGTACGGGGCGTCGTTGATGCTGAACACCTGGGTGTGGCCCGGGTTGTTCGCCGCGTACGCCCCCGGCCCGGGCTGCGGCTGCCCGTACGGCGGCTGCTGCTGTTGGTGGTACGGGTCGCCGAAGTACTCCGGCTCGCCGTGCGTCTGGCCGCCGCCCTGCGGCCACTGCTGCCGCGGGGCGTACGGGGACGTCGGGGACGTCGGGGACGACGGCGGTGCCGCCTGACCGCCGTACGGCGCCTGCTGCTGCGGGTGTTGTTGCGGGGTGCGGTTGTCCCGGCCGCGTCCGATCCTGAATCCAGCCACGTCAATGAACGTACCCGGTCTCGCCGGAGCGGGTGTACGCGCCCGTCGGCCACGCTGCCTTTGCTGCCGACCTGTGACATCCCCTAAGGGGCCCTGTGAGGGGGACTTTGAGGGGGACTTTCATGGTCCCGTACGACGAAAGGACGGCCGGTCCTGCCCCCGAGGCAGGTCCGGCCGTCCAGTCGTTCAGGCGTACTGATCGAGCGGGCAGGACGGTGTTACTTCGCCGGCTCCGGTTCCGGTGCCGGCTCCGCGTCCGGCTCCGGGGCCTCCGGAGGCGCCGGGGTCTTGACCGACTCCAGCAGCAGCTGGGCCACGTCCACGACCTGGAGCGACTCCTTCGCCGCGCCCTCGTTCTTCTTGCCGTTGACCGAGTCGGTCAGCATGACCAGGCAGAACGGGCAGGCCGTCGACACGATGTCCGGGTTGAGGGACAGCGCCTCGTCCACGCGCTCGGTGTTGATGCGCTTGCCGATGCGCTCCTCCATCCACATGCGCGCGCCACCCGCGCCGCAGCAGAAGCCGCGCTCCTTGTGGCGGTGCATCTCCTGCTGGCGGAGGCCCGGGACCTTGTCCATGATCTCGCGCGGCGGCGTATACACCTTGTTGTGCCGGCCCAGGTAGCACGGGTCGTGGTACGTGATCAGGCCGTCGACCGGGGTGACCGGGGTGAGCCGGCCCTCGTCGATCAGGTGCTGGAGCAGCTGCGTGTGGTGGATGACCTCGAACTCACCGCCGAGCTGCGGGTACTCGTTCGCGATCGTGTTGAAGCAGTGCGGGCAGGTCGCGACGATCTTCTTCTTCGACTTGGGCTTGCGCGTCGACTCGTCTTCGTCGTCCTCGCCGAACGCCATGTTCAGCATCGCCACGTTCTCCTGGCCGAGCTGCTGGAACAGCGGCTCGTTGCCGAGGCGGCGGGCGGAGTCGCCGGTGCACTTCTCGTCGCCGCCCATGATCGCGAACTTGACGTCCGCCATGTGGAGGAGTTCGGCGAAGGCCTTCGTGGTCTTCTTGGCGCGGTCCTCCAGGGCGCCGGCGCAGCCGACCCAGTAGAGGTAGTCGACCTCCGTCAGGTCCTCGATGTCCTTGCCGACGATCGGGACGTCGAAGTCGACCTCCTTGGTCCACTCGACGCGCTGCTTCTTGGCCAGGCCCCAGGGGTTGCCCTTCTTCTCCAGGTTCTTGAGCATCGTGCCCGCCTCGGACGGGAACGAGGACTCGATCATCACCTGGTAGCGGCGCATGTCGACGATGTGGTCGACGTGCTCGATGTCGACCGGGCACTGCTCCACGCACGCGCCGCAGGTGGTGCAGGACCACAGCACGTCCGGGTCGATGACGCCGTTCTCCTCGGCGGTGCCGATCAGCGGGCGCTCGGCCTCGGCGAGTGCGGACGCGGGGACGCCGGCGAGGGCCTCGGCCGACGCCTTCTCCTCGCCCTCCATCGTCTTGCCGCCGCCGGCCAGCAGGTACGGCGCCTTGGCGTGGGCGTGGTCGCGCAGCGACATGATGAGGAGCTTCGGCGAGAGCGGCTTGCCGGTGTTCCAGGCGGGGCACTGCGACTGGCAGCGGCCGCACTCGGTGCAGGTCGCGAAGTCGAGGATGCCCTTCCAGGAGAAGTGCTCGACCTGGGAGACGCCGAAGACGGTCTCCTCGGCGCCCTCCTCGTCGTCGAAGACGGTCTCGAAGTCGATCTCCTTGCCGCCGGACGTCATCGGCTGCAGCGCGCCCAGGGCGGTCCCGCCGTGCGCGTCGCGCTTGAAGAAGATGTTCGGGAAGCCGAGGAAGCGGTGCCAGGCCACACCCATGTTGGTGTTGAGCGAGACCGTGATCATCCAGATCAGGGAGACGCTGATCTTCACCATGGCCGCGAAGTAGACCAGGGTCTGCAGCGTGGCGACGCTCACGCCCCCGAGGGCGACGACGAGCGGGTACGAGACGAAGTAGGCCGCCTCGTACGAGTCCACGCCGTGCAGCGCGCCCTCCAGGCCGCGCAGGGCCAGGATCGCGAGGCCGATCGTGAGGATGACGTACTCGACGAAGTACGCCTGCCAGGCCTTCGAACCCGCGAACCGCGACTTGCGGCCGGCCCGCGACGGCAGGCTCAGCAGCCGGATCACCATGAGGACGGCGATACCGACCACGGTCATCAGGCCGATGAACTCGATGTACATCTCGAACGGCAGGAAGCCGCCGATGACCGGCAGCGTCCAGTCGGCCTGGAAGAGCTGCCCGTACGCCTGCGCCAGCGTCGGCGGCAGGGTCAGGAAGCCGACCGCGACGAACCAGTGCGCGAAGCCGACGATCCCCCAGCGGTTCATCCGGGTGTGGCCGAGGAACTCCCGGACCACGGTCGCGGTGCGCGCCTTCCAGTCGTCGGTACGGCTACCGGCCGGGACCGGCTGGCCCAGCTTCACGAACCGGTAGATATGCGCGATCGCTCGGGCAAAGAGCGCAACGCCGACCACGGTCAGGGTCAGCGACACAATGATCGCGGCGAGTTGCATGAGGGCTCCTCGGGCCTGCGAGGCGGGGGACCGTCCCGGACTGCGGATCCGGGACTACTAAGCGGTAACTTATTGGGTTCGGTGCTGAGCGTACCCAGTTATTCCGCCGCACTGTAGCCGCGCAGGCGGTGATCTGTGTCGCTCAGGTGAGCCTGACCGGCGCCGCCCCGCCGACCGCTCGGCGGCGGGCCGCCCACAGCGCCCCGGGGGTGCGGAGCAGCAGGGAGACGTCCAGCTTCCACCCATGGTGCTCCACGTAGTGCTGGTCCAGCATCAGCGGCTCCTCCCACGGCAGGTCCGAGCCGCGCCGGAGCTGCGCGAGTCCGGTCAGGCCCGGCTTCACGCTCCGCCGCCAGGGCGCGTCCGCGCCGGGGGCGCCGGGCGGCAGCGGCTCCGGGCCGACGAGCGACATCTCGCCCCGTACGACATGGGGGAGCCGGGACAGCGCGTCCAGCCGGAAGAGGCGGACCGGAAGGGTGCGGAGCGTGAAGGGGCGGCCGTCCAGGCCGGTCCTCGTCTCCCGGACGAGAACGCCTCCCGGTGGACGGCGCAGGGCGGTGATGGCCGCGGCCGCCGCCAGGGCCGGGGCGGCCAGCAGCAGAAGGGCCGAGCCGAGCGTGAGGTCCAGGGCGCGCTGGGAATGCATGGCAGTCACCTGACCGTTCTGGGGTGGTCGCGGCTTTTGTCCAGAACGATAGGGGTATGTTGCGGCGGGTAGTCGCTGCGGCACATCGTGTTGCGCATAAGGCGGGGATAAAAGTTGAGTCCGGGCGACTCAGGTCTGTTGACTGGGGCCGCCGGGTCGTGCATCCTTGAGTCTGTTCCACTCAAGTCAGCTGGAGGAATTGAAATGGCACGTGCGGTCGGCATCGACCTGGGCACGACTAACTCCGTCGTCAGCGTTCTGGAAGGCGGCGAGCCCACCGTCATCACCAACGCCGAGGGTGCCAGGACCACGCCGTCCGTCGTCGCCTTCGCCAAGAACGGCGAAGTCCTCGTCGGTGAGGTCGCCAAGCGGCAGGCCGTCACCAACGTCGACCGGACGATCCGCTCGGTGAAGCGCCACATGGGCACCGACTGGAAGATCGAGCTCGACGGCAAGAACTTCAACCCGCAGCAGATCTCCGCGTTCATCCTGCAGAAGCTGAAGCGGGACGCCGAGGCCTACCTGGGCGAGAAGGTCACGGACGCGGTCATCACCGTCCCGGCCTACTTCAACGACTCCGAGCGCCAGGCCACCAAGGAGGCCGGCGAGATCGCGGGCCTGAACGTCCTGCGCATCGTCAACGAGCCGACGGCCGCCGCCCTGGCCTACGGCCTCGACAAGGACGACCAGACGATCCTGGTCTTCGACCTCGGTGGCGGCACCTTCGACGTGTCGCTCCTGGAGATCGGCGACGGCGTCGTCGAGGTGAAGGCCACCAACGGTGACAACCACCTCGGTGGTGACGACTGGGACCAGCGCATCGTCGACTACCTGGTCAAGCAGTTCGCCAGTGGCCACGGCGTGGACCTGTCCAAGGACAAGATGGCGCTGCAGCGCCTCCGCGAAGCCGCCGAGAAGGCGAAGATCGAGCTGTCCTCGTCCACCGAGACCTCGATTAACCTGCCCTACATCACGGCGTCCGCCGAGGGCCCGCTGCACCTGGACGAGAAGCTCACGCGCGCCCAGTTCCAGCAGCTCACCTCGGACCTGCTGGAGCGCTGCAAGATCCCGTTCCACAACGTCATCAAGGACGCGGGCATCCAGCTCTCCGAGATCGACCACGTCGTCCTCGTGGGCGGCTCCACCCGCATGCCGGCCGTCGCCGAGCTCGTCAAGGAGCTGACGGGCGGCCAGGAGGCCAACAAGGGCGTGAACCCGGACGAGGTCGTCGCCATCGGCGCCGCCCTCCAGGCCGGTGTCCTCAAGGGTGAGGTCAAGGACGTCCTGCTCCTCGACGTGACCCCGCTGTCCCTCGGTATCGAGACCAAGGGCGGCATCATGACGAAGCTCATCGAGCGCAACACCACGATCCCGACGAAGCGCTCCGAGATCTTCACGACGGCCGAGGACAACCAGCCGTCGGTGCAGATCCAGGTCTACCAGGGCGAGCGCGAGATCGCCGCGTACAACAAGAAGCTCGGCATGTTCGAGCTGACCGGTCTGCCGCCGGCGCCCCGTGGCGTCCCGCAGATCGAGGTCGCCTTCGACATCGACGCCAACGGCATCATGCACGTGACCGCGAAGGACCTGGGCACGGGCAAGGAGCAGA
>NZ_JABWDV010000424.1 GCF_013362995.1 Streptomyces sp. TRM64462
GGGTGGGGCCGCCCGGCGGGTGGGGCCGCCCGGCGGGGGAGCGGCGGGCGGCCACCCGGGGCCGTCCGCCACCGGACGGCCCCGGGCCCGTGCGCGCTACTGGACGATCTTGTCCTCGATCAGCTTCTTCACGTTGTTCCACGCCTCGTCGGGCGCGGTGCCGCGCTGCTCGATGTCGAGGATGCCGTTGTCCGTGAGGAAGGTCTTCACCTGGCCGTCGTGCCGGCTGACCGGCGCCGGCGTGATCCCGGCGGCGGCCGCCGAGTAGATCTTGCCGACCGGCGTCTCGCCGAAGTACGGGATCTTGGCGTTCTGGACGGCGTCGGAGTTCAGTGTGTCCTTGGTGGACGGGATGTTGCCGTTCACGCCGAACACCTTGGCGTGCTGCTCGGGCGCCGTCAGCCAGGCGGCCAGCTTGGCGGCCTCCTCGGCGTGCTTGCCCGACTTGGGTACGGCGAGGAAGGAGCCGCCCCAGTTGCCGGCGACCGGCGGCGCCGCGATGTCCCACTTGCCCTGGTTGTCGGGCCCGGCCTGGTCCTTGATGATGCCGGTCATCCAGCTCGGGCAGGCGACGGTGGCGAACTTGGAGTTCTTGAAGCCCGCGTTCCAGGTGCCCTTCTCGTCGAACTGCCGCAGCTTCGCGGTGATCCCGCTCTGCGCGGCGTCCACGGCGAGGTTCCAGGCCGTCTTCACACCGGGGCTGTTCTCCCAGTCGAGCTCGCCCTTGTCGTTGGCGTACTGCTGCGGCTGGCTGGAGAGCACGGCGTTGAACAGGCCGCTGGCGGAGTCGTGGAAGGACGTCCCGGCGGGCGCGTTCGCCTGGTACGTCTTGCCGGCCGCGACGAACTTCGACCAGTCGCCGGCCCACAGCTGGGCGACCTTGTCGCGCTCGGTGGGGAGCTTGGCCTTGGCGAAGAGGTCCTTGTTGTAGCAGATGGCCATGGGGCCGATGTCCGTACCGAGGGCGATGACCTGGCCGCCGGGGGTCGTGGCCTGCTTGACCTTCCAGTCGAGGTACGCGGAGAGGTCCGCGCCGCCCGTCTTGGAGAGGTCGACCCACTTGCCGCCCATGGTGGGCCCGGTGGCCTCCGCGATGTAACCGACCTCGATGGCCTGGATGTCGGCGAGGCCGCTGTTGCGGGAGAGGCGCAGCTTCAGCGTGTCCCAGTACTTCTGGCCGTCCGCGACGTTCGACTCGACGATCTTGATGTTCGGGTGCAGCTTCTCGTACTCGGCGTACAGCTTGGCGCCGTTGGTGTTGTCGTACCCGAAGGAGCCGAAGGTTCCGATCCGCAGGGTGATCTGCCCGTCGCCCGCCGCCGCGTCGCCGGAGCCGTCGCTTCCGCTGTCGCCGCTGCAGCCGGCGATCAGGGCCGCGCAGGCCATGAGGGCGGTCGCCGCGAGGGCGGGGCGGCGGCGGGCGCGGCCGGGGCCGCCGGTTCTGCTGGAAGTGCGCATTCCACTCTCCTCGTCCAGGGTCGTGCTGGGGTGCGCCGAAATGAGGTGCCGGCTCGGGGGGCTCGGGGGGCTCGGGGCTGAGGGATCGGGGCTGGCGGTGGTGTGTGTGGGTCGGTCGCGATGGCGTGCCGGTCGTCTCGCACCGTGGGAGCGCTCCCACCTCCCGCCATGCCCGGAAGGTTGCTGCCTGCCGGGGGTGGGTGTCAAGAGATGAACGCGAATTGTTGCCGGGGGCGCGGATGACCGTCCGCAGTGCGGCGGTTGCGTTCAGTTCCTCAAGGGTTGCAGTGGAGAAGAGGGCAACTTTCCGCTAGCGTGGGAGCGCTCCCATAACCGAGGGTCAGCCGACGGCCCTCCCTGGGGCCGGGGAGCCCGGCACGACCTAGGGTTGGGCTGCAGCGGTGGGGCGCGGATGGGAGACGTGGCGCGATGGCG
>NZ_JABWDV010000425.1:0-3002 GCF_013362995.1 Streptomyces sp. TRM64462
GGCCGGGCGCCCCTGTCACATACGTACGGTCAGGCCGACTTCTCGTGGCGGCCCTGGTCCTTGACGACCCGGGGGACCAGGGTCGGGTTGACGTTGTTGTGGACGACGTCCTCCGTGATGACGACGCGGGCCACGTCCTTGCGGGACGGGACCTCGTACATCACGGACATGAGGACTTCCTCCATGATGGCGCGCAGGCCGCGGGCGCCGGTGCCGCGGAGGATGGCCTGGTCGGCGATGGCCTCCAGGGCGGGACGGTCGAAGTCCAGCTCCACGCCGTCGAGTTCGAAGAGGCGCTGGTACTGCTTCACCAGCGCGTTGCGCGGCTCGACGAGGATCTTGAGGAGGGCCTCGCGGTCGAGGTTGTGGACCGAGGTGATGACCGGGAGGCGGCCGATGAACTCGGGGATCATCCCGAACTTCACCAGGTCCTCCGGCATGACCTCCTGGAACTGGTCGCTCGCCTCGATCTCGCGCTTGGAACGGATCGTCGCGCCGAAGCCGATGCCCTTGGCACCCGCCCGCGACTCGATGATCTTCTCCAGGCCGGCGAAGGCACCACCCACGATGAACAGGACGTTCGTCGTGTCGATCTGGATGAACTCCTGGTGCGGGTGCTTGCGTCCGCCCTGCGGGGGGACCGAGGCCGTCGTGCCTTCGAGGATCTTCAGGAGGGCCTGCTGGACGCCTTCGCCGGACACATCGCGGGTGATGGAGGGGTTTTCACTCTTCCTCGCGACCTTGTCGATCTCATCGATGTAGATGATGCCCGTCTCGGCCTTCTTGACGTCGTAGTCGGCGGCCTGGATGAGCTTCAGCAGGATGTTCTCGACGTCCTCGCCGACATAGCCGGCCTCCGTCAGCGCTGTCGCGTCGGCGATGGCGAACGGCACGTTCAGCATGCGGGCGAGGGTCTGGGCCAGGAGCGTCTTGCCGGAGCCCGTGGGGCCCAGCAACAGGATGTTGGACTTGGCGAGTTCGATCGCGTCGTCCCGGCCCTGCGCGCCGCCGTTCTCGCCGGCCTGGACGCGCTTGTAGTGGTTGTACACCGCGACGGAGAGGGCCTTCTTGGCCGGCTCCTGGCCGACGACGTACCCCTCCAGGAACTCGTAGATCTCGCGGGGCTTGGGGAGTTCCTCCCACCGCACCTCGCTGGTCTCCGCGAGCTCCTCTTCGATGATCTCGTTGCAGAGGTCGATGCACTCGTCGCAGATGTACACACCGGGGCCTGCGATGAGCTTCTTCACCTGCTTCTGGCTCTTTCCGCAGAACGAGCACTTGAGCAGGTCGCCGCCATCACCGATGCGTGCCACGAGGTGCTTCCCCTTCGCCTGGGAGCGGCTTGTTCACAGCCGGCTCCTGGTGCCTCATATCCGACGGTACCTTGCCGGGCCCCCCGTTCGGGCCCCCCTTGGCACGGTTCACATGGACGGGCGTCCGCCGTGGACCGTGCCAAGGGAAGGTCGGGCGTCAGGCAGCCACGGCCGCCGCGCCCTTGCGGGTCGACACGATCTGGTCGATCAGGCCGTACGCCAGGGCGTCCTCGGCCGTGAGGATCTTGTCGCGCTCGATGTCGTCGCGGATCTTCTCGATCGGGGTGTTGGAGTGCTTGGCCAGCATCTCCTCAAGCTGCGTGCGCATCCGGAGGATCTCGTTGGCCGCGATCTCCAGGTCGGAGAGCTGCTCGCGGCCCGTGCCGCCGGACGGCTGGTGGATCAGCACGCGCGCGTTGGGCAGGGCCATGCGCTTGCCGGGCGTGCCGGCGGCGAGGAGCACGGCCGCGGCGGAGGCCGCCTGGCCCATGCAGACCGTCTGGATGTCCGGCTTCACGAACTGCATCGTGTCGTAGATGGCCGTGAGGGCGGTGAAGGAGCCGCCGGGGCTGTTGATGTAGACGGAAATGTCGCGGTCCGGGTCCATCGACTCCAGGCACAGGAGCTGCGCCATGACGTCGTTGGCGGAGGCGTCGTCGATCTGCACGCCGAGGAAGATCACGCGCTCCTCGAAGAGCTTCGCGTACGGGTCGTACTCGCGCACGCCCTGGGACGTGCGCTCGACGAACCGCGGGACGACGTACCGGTTGTCCACCTGCGGGCCGGTGTAGAGGCCGCTCGCGGAGAAGTTGCTCATGGGGTGTTCACCATCCTGGTGGCGTTCGGCGGGCTGAAGGCTCGGGTTTCGGCGGTTGGGGGCGCCCCCTCCGGGGGAGTCAGGCGCCGGTGCCGCCACCGCCCGGAACGCCCGAGGCGGCGGAGATGATCTCGTCGATGAGGCCGTAGTCCTTGGCCTCTTCCGCGGTGAACCAGCGGTCGCGGTCGCCGTCGCGGATGATCGTTTCCACGGTCTGACCGGAGTGGTGCGCGGTGATCTCGGCCATCCGCCGCTTCGTACGGAGGAGGTACTCGGCCTGGATCTTGATGTCCGATGCGGTGCCGCCGATGCCGGCGGATCCCTGGTGCATCAGGATGTCGGTGTTGGGCAGCGCGAAGCGCTTGCCCTGGGAGCCGCCGGTCAGCAGGAACTGGCCCATGGAGGCCGCCATACCCATGCCGATCGTGACCACGTCGTTCGGGATGTACTGCATGGTGTCGTAGATCGCCATGCCGGCCGTCACCGAACCGCCGGGGCTGTTGATGTAGAGGTAGATGTCCTTGTCCGGGTCGGCGGCGAGGAGGAGCATCTGCGCGGTGATCTTGTTGGCGATGTCGTCGTCGACCTGCTGGCCCAGGAAGATGATCCGCTCGCCGAGCAGCCGGTTGTACACATGGTCGCCGAGGCCACCACCGATGGACGGCTCACCCGCGGCGTAAGGCATCAGATTCGTCACGTATCCCACCTGCTCGTCTCTGACGGCTGCGGCCGTCTCAGCGTCTGTCGTACTGGGGGCGGCGGGTACTCCCCTGCCCTCGTACTCATGGACCCTAACGCGCAGGTCGGCGGGCGCCATCCCGGTTCCCGAACTGTTCGCTGGGAGCGCAAGGTTCCTCGGGTAAGGCGGCGGG
>NZ_JABWDV010000425.1:3017-77929 GCF_013362995.1 Streptomyces sp. TRM64462
GAGCCCGCCGTGGAGGTCAGCGTGAGGCTCAGGCCTCGGGCTTGTCCTCGGACTTCTCCTCGGCCTGCGTGTCGGCGGCCTCGGTGGCGGCCTCGACGGTCTCGGCCGTCTCATCCTCGTCGTCCAGGACGACGGGCTCACCCTCCGTGTCGACGACCGTGGCGGCCTCGACGACCAGGGCCAGGGCCTTGCCGCGGGCGACCTCGCCGACGAGCATCGGGACCTGGTTGCCCTGGACGACGGCCTGGGCGAACTGGTCGGGGCTCATGCCGGAGGAGGCGGCACGGCGCATCAGGTGCTCGGTCAGCTCTTCCTGGTTGACGTTGAGCTTCTCCTTGGAGACCAGCTCGTCGAGGATGAACTGGGTCTTGATGCCCTTGACCGCGGCTTCCTTGGTCTCGGCCTCGAACTCCTCGACCGTCTTGCCCTGGAGCTCCAGGTACTTCTCCAGCGTCAGGCCCATCTGGCCGAGCTGGTGGTGCTCCAGGTTGTGCTTGCGGGTGTTGACCTCGTCCTCGAGGAGCTTCTCGGGGATCGGGACCTCGACCAGCTTCAGCAGCTCGTCCAGGACGCGCTCCTGGGCCTGGGTGGCCTGGTCGTACTGCTTCATGTTCTCGAGGCGCTTGCGGCTGTCGGCCTTCAGCTCGTCGAGGGTGTCGAACTCGGACGCCATCTGGGCGAAATCGTCGTCGAGCTCGGGGAGCTCGCGGGCGGCCACCTGGGTGACCTTGACGGTGACCTCGGCGTCCTTGCCCTCGGCGGAGCCGCCCTTGAGCTGCGAGGTGAAGGTGGCCTCGCCGCCGGCCTCCAGGCCGGTCACGGCCTCGTCGATGCCGTCGAGCAGCTCACCGGAGCCGATCGTGTACTGCACGCCACTGGCGACACCGTCCGGGAGGACCTCGCCGTCGACCTTGGCCTCCAGGTCGATCGTCACGACGTCGCCCTCGGCGGCGGCGCGCTCGACCGGGGAGGTGGACGCGAAGCGCTCGCGGAGCTGCTCCACGGACTTCTCGACGTCCTCGTCGCTGACCGCGACGGCGTCGACGGTGACCTCGATGCCGGAGTAGTCCGGGATCTCGATGGCCGGGCGGATGTCGACCTCGGCGGTGAAGGCCAGCAGCTCGCCGTCCTTCAGCTCCGTGATGTCGACCTCGGGCTGGCCGAGCGGGTTCACGTCGGCCTCGTTGACCGCCTCGCCGTAGAACTTGGGCAGCGCGTCGTTGACGGCCTCCTCCAGCACCGCACCACGGCCGAAGCGCTGGTCGATGACGCGCGCCGGGATCTTGCCCTTGCGGAAGCCCTTGACCGTGACCTGCTGGTTGATCTTCTTGTACGCCGCGTCGAGGCTGTCCTTGAGCTCCTCGAAGGGCACCTCGACAGTGAGCCGAACCCGGGTCGGGTTCAGGGTCTCTACGGCGCTCTTCACGGTTCGGTCTCCTTGGTGGCTGATTCTGGGTTTCTGCCGGCGCGCCGACTTCGGCGGTCCAGCGGATCGGGCCCGGTCAGACGGACACACGGGCACGCAGCTTGCATAGTAACCGCAAGGAGTACGGCCCCCACAACGTGATCTTGGTTGCGCGGGAGACGCGAGAGGTGGTCGGGGTGGCGGGATTTGAACCCACGGCCTTCCGCTCCCAAAGCGGACGCGCTACCAAGCTGCGCCACACCCCGTCGGTGCGACACGTAGGGTACATGGCCGCGGGCGCCGCGTCGGCCCATTAAGGGGTGTGCGACCAGGGCGCGGGACCCGCTACGATGCTCTTCGTACCGCGGCCGTCGCTCCCTGGTGACGCGCACGGTGCGGCGCTTGCGGGCGTAGCTCAATGGTAGAGCCCTAGTCTTCCAAACTAGCTACGCGGGTTCGATTCCCGTCGCCCGCTCTGTACGGATTCCGGCCCGGCCGGGTGAGCTGCTCACCCGGCCGGGCCGGAGTCGTTCCGTCGGCGCGTTTCCTAAAAAGTGATCCTGCTGATCGAGGCGGCGACCTCGTTGAGCACGTTCGTGATCGTCGGCCCGATACCGGAACCGGCCAGGAAGAAACCGAAGAGGGCGGCGACGACGGCGGGGCCCGCTTTGAGCGATCCGCCGCGGATCAGCACCACGAGCACGATCGCCAACAGAAGCACCACGGACAGCGATATGGCCACAACTGATCACCCCTCGGTCGGTCCGGCCGGACGGCCCGGGGGTACACGGCCCGGCACACCCCCGCACGCGGTCCATCGTGCCATCAACATCCCCTGGTCTGCTGCCCCGTGACGGATGGTGGACGGGAGACGGGGAGCCCTGCGGCGCGGGCGGGGTGGGCGGCGTGAATTTCGCAACGGAATTACCGGCGATCATTTCACGGCGCCCGCATGTCCGTCACAGAAAATCCGCAGGGCCGCACCGCCGGCGCTTATTGATCAGCGCCAGCCGGGCGATATGCGGCTTTTGTCCTGGATTTGTTGTGGCATTTCAGGCACGGCGTGGATGACGAGACGTGGCTTTCCTGGTTTTCGCAAGGACCTGGAGCGGCATTAGGGTGCCTCGAATGTTCCACCCACCCCAGGAAAAACAGCGGCAGCGAGACCCTTACTTCGACAACGCGAAATACCTGGCGATCGTGCTCGTCGCGGTGGCGCACGCGTGGGAGCCGGTCATGGAGGGCAGCCGCGCGACGCGGGCGCTCTACATGGCCGTGTACGCCTTCCACATGCCGGCGTTCGTGATCATCTCCGGCTACTTCTCGCGGAGCTTCGCCGCCCGGCCCGAGCAGCTGAGACGGCTGGTGAGCGGGGTCGTCGTCCCGTACCTCGTCTTCGAGACGGCGTACACGCTGTACCGGCGGTGGGGCGACGACGCGCCCTGGCAGGCGTTCTCGCTGACCGATCCGATGTACCTGACGTGGTTCCTGATCGCGCTGTTCGTGTGGCGGCTTTCGACGCCGCTGTGGCGTGCCCTGCGGTACCCGTTGCCGGTGGCGGTGGCGCTGGCCGCGCTCGCGTCGCTGACCCCGGGCATCTCGCAGGACCTGGATCTTCAGCGGGTGCTTCAGTTCCTGCCGTACTTCGTGCTGGGGCTGATGCTGCGCGAGGAGCACTTCCGGCTGGTGCGGCGGCGGGCGGTGCGGCTGCTCGCCGCGCCGGTGCTGGTGGCGGCCGTGGTGGTGGCGTACGCGGTGGCGCCGTCGCTGCGGATGGGCTGGTTCTACCGGAACACGAGCGCGCAGGAGCTGGACGCGGCGTGGTGGGCGGGGCCGGTGGCGACGGTCGCGCTCGGCGGGGTCGCGCTGGTGCTGACGGCGGCGTTCCTGGCGCTGGTGCCGGGGCGGCGCACGTGGTTCACGGTGCTGGGCGCTGGCAGCATCTGCGGCTACCTGCTGCACGGGTTCGCGGCGAAGGCGGTGCCGTACTGGGGGCTCGACGAGACGTACGGGGTGCTGGTGACGCCCGCGGGGCGGGTCGGGCTGACGGTGGTGGCGGCCGTGGTGGTGACGCTGCTGTGCACCCCGCCGGTGCGGCGGGCGCTGCGGTGGGTGGTGGAGCCTCCGCTGGAGTGGGCGTTCCGCGGCGGGCCGCCGGCCGCGGCGGAGCGGCCCGGTGCCGGGGGCGCCGCGCCGACGGTGCCCGCGCAGCAGGCGGTCAGCCGGACGTGAGGCCGAGGAGCCGGCGTACGCGCGCGTACTTGGCGGCCAGCCGGGTGCGGGTGGGCTCGTCGAGGGCGGCGAGGCGGCCGGGGTCGCTGTTGTGCGCGAGGTCGGCCTCCTTGACCAGGAGGGCGCCGGGGACGGCCAGGATGCGGGCGGTGTAGGCGTCGAGGTCCTCGCCGGGGCGCTTGGTGACGGCGAGGACGATGTCCTTGACCTGCTGCGGGAGGGCGGCGTCCGCGAGCCACCGCGGGGACAGGGCGTCGTCCTCGACGGCGTCGTGCAGCCAGGCGGCGGCGATCTGCTCGTCGCTGCCGCCGCGTGCGCGTACGCCTTCGGCGACGGCCTGAAGGTGCTCGGCGTAGGGGCGCCCGGCCTTGTCGGTCTGGCCGGCGTGGGCGTGGCGGGCGGTGGCTTCGACCTGGGCGAGGGTGAGGTGGGGCTGCGGCATGGGCCGACTGTACGCGCGCGCCGGCCCCCACCGGCGTGCAGTCGCCGTACCGGCGGGAGGGGACGCGCAGGGGTCGCCCCCGCAGGATTGGTGGTGCCGAAACGCTTCGCGTTCCGGGGCCCGAGCCCGCCAATCCGAGGAGGTGAGCCCCGGAGCGGCCCCGACCACGCACCGGCGTAAGGCGCACCGCCCACGGGGTGACCGGGAACGGGGGTGCGGGCGGCCGGTTCCGCTGTGCCCACCCGTTCCGCCCTTGGCGGAACGCATGCCCACAGCGAAACCGGCGGTACCGGCCGACGCACCGCCCCACAGCAAAACCGGCGGAACCGCGGCCCACGCACCGCCCCACAACAAGACCGGCGGAACCGCGGCCCACGCACCGCCCCACAGCAAAACCAGCGGCACCAGCCCACGCACCGCCCCGCAGCGGGAACCGGCGGGCCGGTCGGCGCACCGCCCCCGCAGCAGGGGTGGCGGCGACCGTCGGGGGGCCGTTCGGGGGGCAGGGGGCGGGCTGCAGCCGGTGCTGGGGGCGGCGGGTGGGGGTTAGGGGTCGCGGGTTAGGAGGAGGAGGGCTCGGTCGTCGTTCACGTCTTTGGCGCAGGCTTCGATCAGGTGCCACGCGGCGCCCCGGAAGCCGGAGGAGACGTAGCGGTCGGCTTCGCCGGTCAGGCGGTCGATGCCCTCGGTGATGTCGCGGTCGGATGCCTCGACCAGGCCGTCCGTGAACAGCATCAGGACGTCGCCCGGGTTCAGGGTGCCCTTGACCGGGTGGAACTCGGCGCCGTCGTAGACGCCCAGCAGGGGGCCGTCGCCGGACTTCTCCTCCCAGCGGCCGGTTCCCGCGTGGAGCTGGAGGGCCGGGAGGTGGCCGGCCGACAGGAGTTCGTAGTCGCCCGAGTCCAGGTCGAGGACCAGGTGGATGGAGGTGGCGAAGCCCTCGTCCCAGTCCTGGCGCAGCAGGTAGCCGTTGGCGGCGGGCAGGAAGCCGTGCGGCGGGAGGGAGCCCAGGAGGCCGCCGAACGCGCCGGACAGCAGGAGCGCGCGGGAGCCGGCGTCCATGCCCTTGCCGGACACGTCCGTGAGGACGACCTCCAGGGTGCGCCCCCCGCCGGTGCGGGCAGCGACGACGAAGTCGCCGGAGAACGACTGGCCGCCGGCCGGGCGGAGTGCCATCTCGCGGTGCCACCCCTTGGGCAGCGCGGGCAGCGCGCTCTGGGCGCGGATGCGTTCGCGCAGGTCGAACAGCATGGTGCCGCCGCGCCGCCACGGCACCCCGACGCGGGCCCGGAACTGGGCTATCAGGAGGCCGAAGAGCCCGCAGGCGGCGACCACGAGGACGGTGCCCGGGGTCACGCGTGCCATGCCCTCGGTGTACGGGCCGAGCACGGCCGACTCGACGATCAGCGCCCCGGCGGCCGCCGCGTACAGCCCGAGCAGGCTCGCGGGGCGCAGCAGCAGTCCGCCGGCGACGATCGGCAGGACCAGCGCCTCGGGTGCGAACCACACGGGTGCGGCGAGGGTGGCCAGCAGCAGCGCCGGGATGGTCAGGAACAGGCCTGCCAGGGCGACCCAGTCGGAGCCGTCGCCGCGGAAGTAGTCGACGGCGGATTTGCGCAGGCCGACGCGGACCCGGTGGACCGCCTTGCGGTACCGGGCCGTGTACGCGTCCACTCGTGCAGTACGGGCCATTGGCCTGGACCCTATCCACCCGGCCGGGTGGCGCGCAGGGGGACCCCCGTGACAATGCGTTCGAAATCGGGTCGCCCAGGGGGGTGGACGCCTGGTACGCATGGCATATGACGACTGAGTTGCGGGTACTGCGCGCGGCCGAATGGCAGTCCTGGTACGGGCAGTTGGAGCTCGCCTTCGGGGGCGTGGCGGAAGCCGCGGAGGAGCGGGAGCTGTGGGAGGCGCTGACCGAGTGTGAGCGGTCGGTGGGGGTCTGGGACGGCGGGGTGTGCGTGGGGACGGCCGGGGCGTTCGGCTTCCGTGTGGCCGTGCCGGGCGGCGCGGTCGTGCCCGCGGCGGGCGTGACGATGGTGAGTGTGGCGCCGACGCACCGCAGGCGCGGCATCCTCACGTCGATGATGCGGCGGCAGTTGGACGACGTACGGTCCTGGGGGGAGCCGCTGGCGGTGCTGACCGCGTCGGAACCGGACATTTATGGCCGGTTCGGTTACGGCCTGGCGACGCGGCGGATGCGGGCGGACATAGACACGTCCCGGGTGCGGCTGTCCGTACCGGACGGGACGGATGACGTACGGCTGCGGCTCGCGCGCCCCGAGGAAGCGGCGGCGGCCTGCGAGGCGGTGTACGCGCGGTCGGTGCCGGGACGGCCGGGGATGCTGGAGCGCAGACCGGGCTGGGAGCGGCTGCCGTTGCTCGACCCTCCGTCGGAGCGTGAGGGTGCCTCGCCGCTGCAGTGCGTGCTGGCGGAGCGTGACGGTGACGTGGCCGGGTACGCGCTGTACCGGGTGCGGCCGGACTTCGACGCGGAGGGCCCGAAGGGCACGGTGGTGTTGGAGTACGCGGGGGCGCTCGACCCGGCTGCGGACGCCGCCCTGTGGCGTTTCCTGTTCGCTATCGACCTGACGTCGCGGCTGACGATGGCCAACCGGCCCGTGGACGACGCCTGGCAGCATCTCGTCTCGGACATCCGGCGGTGCCGGGTGGCCTGGCGGGACGGGATGTTCGTACGGCTCGTGGACGTGGCCGCGGCGCTGGAGGCGCGGACGTACCAGGTGCCGGTGGACGTGGTCCTGGAGGTGGCGGACGCGTTCTGTCCGTGGAACGCGGGCCGGTGGCGGCTGACCGGGAACGGCAAGGGCGCGCAGTGCTCCCGTACGGACGACGCGCCGGACCTGGCGCTGTCGGTGCGGGAGCTGGGCGCGGCCTATCTGGGCGGGTTCTCGCTGGTGTCGCTCGCGGCCGCGGGCCGGGTGCGGGAGCTGCGGGAGGGCGCGCTGGCGGAGGCGTCGCTCGCGTTCGGCTCGCCCGTGGCTCCTTGGGTGGCGCACGGCTTCTGACCCGGGGTCAGCGGGTCGGCGGGTCAGCTGGTCAGCGGGTCAGCGGGGCTGGCAGGCGGGGCACCAGAAGAGGTTGCGGGCGGCGAGATCGGCGGTGCGGATCTCGCCGCCACAGATGTGGCAGGGCATCCGGGCTCTGCGGTACACGTACACCTCGCCGCCGTGGTCGTCGACGCGCGGCGGGCGGCCCATGGCCTCGGGGGTGTGCTCGGGGCGTACGGTGTCGATCCGGTTGGCGCGGACGCCCTCGCGCATCAGCGCCACGAGGTCGTGCCAGATCGCCGTCCACTCCCGCTCGGTGAGGTCCCTGCCCGCGCGGTACGGGTCGATGCCGTGCCGGAAGAGGACCTCGGCGCGGTAGACGTTGCCGACGCCCGCGATGACCTTCTGGTCCATGAGCAGGGCCGCGATGGTGGTGCGGGAGCGGGAGATCCGCCGCCAGGCGCGGTCCGGATCGTCGCCGGTGCGCAGCGGGTCGGGGCCGAGCCGGTCGTGTATGGCCTGCTTCTCGGGGTCGGTGATGAGCGCGCAGGTGGTCGGGCCGCGCAGATCGACGTACGACTCCGGGTCGGCGAGCCGCAGCCGCACGGTGTCCGTGGGCGGCGGCGCGGGGGCGGCGCCGAAGTTCACCTTGCCGAAGAGGCCGAGGTGGATGTGGACCCAGCCCATCTCCTCGAAGCCGAGGAACAGGTGCTTGCCGTGGGCGTCGACCCCGTCGAGGACCATGCCGTCCAGGAGCGCCGCCGCGTCGGCGAACTTGCCCTGCGGGCTGGACGCACGCACAGGCCGGCCGCCGAACCTTTCCAGGTGGTCGGCGGCCAGCCGGTGGATCGTGTGCCCCTCGGGCACGTCAGTCCTGCTGCGGGTGGTGGGCCGGGACGGGGGGCATGACGCCCTCCGTCTCGTACGCGGCGAGCATGTCGATGCGGCGGGTGTGCCGCTCGTCACCGCTGTACGGGGTGGCGAGGAAGACCTCCACGAACTTGGTGGCCTCGTCCTGCGTGTGCATACGGGCGCCGACGGCGACCACGTTGGCGTTGTTGTGCTCGCGGCCCAGGGCGGCGGTCTGCTCGCTCCAGGCGAGGGCGGCACGGACGCCCTTCACCTTGTTCGCGGCGATCTGCTCGCCGTTGCCGGAGCCGCCGATCACGATGCCGAGGGCGTCGGCGTCGGCGGCCGTCCGCTCGGCGGCGCGCAGGCAGAACGGCGGGTAGTCGTCCTGGGCGTCGTAGATGTGGGGTCCGCAGTCGACGGGCTCGTGGCCATGGGCCTTGAGCCACTCGACGAGGTGGTTCTTCAGTTCGTAGCCGGCATGGTCCGAGCCGAGGTACACGCGCATGGGTCCGAGTGTGGCACGGGGCCGGTCACCGGTCGGGCAGCGGGGGTGCGAAACCGGGCGGTGTCCGGCGCGCGCGCCTCCGGACGCGTTCGTGTCACCGGACGCGTTCGCACCTCCGGAAGACGGCTCGTGTCAGGCGTCCCGGCCGGCGAGCTTCCACGCGGCCGGCGTGAGGCCCATCGCGAGCACGGCCTTCAGGGCGTCACCGATGAGGAACGGCACCATGCCGAGGGCGACGGCCTTCGACAGGCCCATGCCGGTCGACAGGGCCAGGTACGGCACGCCGACCGCGTAGACGATCAGTGAGCCGAGCGCCATCGTGCCCGCCATGCGGAGCACCGACCGGTCCGCGCCGCGCCGGGCGAGCGCGCCGACGGCGGTGGCGGCGAGCAGCATGCCGAGGATGTAGCCGAGCGTCGGGATGGAGAACCCGGAGGCGCCTTCCGCGAACCACGGCACGCCCGCCACACCGACCATCAGGTACAGCGCCAGGGAGAGGAAGGCGCGGCCGGCGCCGAGCGAGGTGCCGACGAGGAGGGCGGCGAAGGTCTGGCCGGTGATGGGGGCGGGGAGACCCTCGACGGGGATGGAGACCTGGGCGGCGAGGCCGGTGAGCACGGCGCCGCCGGTCACGAGCGCGATGTCGCGGGCACGGCTGGCGGGGAGCAGGTCGGCGAGGACCGCTCCGGTACCTCCGGTACGGGAAGGGGCGGCGGCAGCAGTGCTCATGGGGACTCCGCGGTGGTGAGGTGGCCGGTCGGGACCTGCCGACCGTAGCCCAGGTGTGAACGGGCGATCACCGTCAGCCGATGACAAAGCCCTCGGCGCGGTGTTGGTTGACTTCGCACAAAGATCGCTGATTACACCTCAGGGCACGTGATGCTTGTCACGTGGGGTGGAGTTCGATCGGCCCCTTTTGCACCATGGAGCCTCCGAGGGAGAGACTGTGGAGTCTCACCAAAGTCGCCTGATCCGCGGACGTGGCAGTCCTGTGTCCGCTTCTTCACGTTGTGCAAGCGGTGTGTCCGTATAGCGGAAACCGGTTCCCCGTGACCGGTGCACGCACCCAGACTCGTGGGCGACTTTGCCCCTTACCCGGACAGGAACAGGGCCCACCCATGTCCCGTACCTCCGCGCCCGAGAACGCCGACGCGCCGCTCTCGCACGGACTCAAGCAACGCCATCTGTCGATGATCGCCCTGGGCGGTGTGATCGGCGCCGGCCTCTTCGTCGGCTCGGGCGCGGCCATCGCGGCCGCGGGCCCGTCGATCATCGTCGCGTACGCGCTCTCCGGTCTGCTCGTCATGCTGGTGATGCGCATGCTCGGCGAGATGTCGGCGGCCAACCCGGCGTCCGGCTCCTTCTCGGTGCACGCCGAGCGGGCGATCGGGCCGTGGGCGGGCTTCACGGCGGGCTGGGCCTTCTGGTTCCTGCTGTGCGTGGCGGTCGGCCTGGAGGCGATCGGCGCCGCGAAGATCGTGACGGGCTGGCTGCCCGGCGTGCCCGAGTGGTCGCTCGTGGCGCTGTTCATGCTGATGTTCTGTGTGACCAACCTGGCCGCCGTGAAGAACTTCGGCGAGTTCGAGTTCTGGTTCGCCGCGCTGAAGATCGGCGCGATCACGCTGTTCCTGGTGATCGGCGTGCTCGCCATCCTGGGTGTGCTGCCCGGCACGGACTCGCCCGGCACCTCCAACCTCCTGGGCCAGGGCGGTTTCCTGCCCAACGGCAGCGAGGGCCTGATCGTCGGCCTGCTGGCCTCCGTGTTCGCGTACGGCGGTCTGGAGACCGTCACCATCGCGGCCGCCGAGTCCGAGCACCCGGTGCAGGGCGTGGCCAAGGCCGTCCGTACGGCGATGTGGCGCATCGCGGTGTTCTACATCGGCTCGATGGCGGTCATCGTCACGCTGATCCCGTGGAACAGCGAGTCGCTGGCGAAGGGCTCGTACGTCGCCACGCTGGAGCACCTGGGCCTGCCGGCGGCCGGCGAGATCATGAACGTGGTCGTGCTGATCGCGCTGCTGTCCGCGATGAACGCCAACATCTACGGCGCGTCCCGCATGGCCTGCTCGCTGGTGGCGCGCGGCCAGGGCCCGAAGGGGCTCGGCAGGATCTCCGGCGGGGTGCCGCGCGTCGCGGTGCTGACGTCGTCGCTGTTCGGGTTCCTGTGCGTGCTGCTGAGCTACTGGCGGCCGGACGACCTGTTCATGTGGCTGCTCAACATGATCGGCGCGATCATCCTGGTGGTCTGGTCCTTCATCGCCGTGTCGCAGCTGATCCTGCGCCGCCGCACGGAGCGCGAGGCCCCGGAGAAGCTGGCCGTGCGGATGTGGGCGTACCCGTACCTGACGTGGCTGGCGCTCGCCGGTATCGCGACGGTGTTCGTGCTGATGGCGCGTGAGGAGGGCACGCGGGTCCAGCTCTACTACACGGGCGGTCTGGTCCTGGTGCTGGCCGCGCTGGGCTTCGCGCACCAGCGGCTGACGCGCCCGGCGCGGCGTACGAGGCCGCTCATGACGGCCGCGGAGGCGGCGGAGGCGACTGAGCCCGCTGAGGCCGCTGAGCAGGACGAGGTCAAGGCCGGCGCCTGACACACGGTCGGTTCGAGTTCCCGGGAAGCCCCCGGCGCCGCGTGCGCCGGGGGCTTCCGCGTGCTTCTTCCGCGTTCTTCCTTCGTGGTCCTACGACCGAAGGCTGATCAACATCCCGGCTTACTGCTGTTAGCCTGCTATTGCACACAGCTTGCAATAAGCGGTCGGAGGCTCAGGCCATGGCGATGTACACCCTTCCGGAACTCCCCTACGACTACGCGGCGCTGGCGCCCGTGATCAGCCCGGAGATCATCGAGCTGCACCACGACAAGCACCACGCCGCCTACGTCAAGGGCGCGAACGACACCCTGGAGCAGTTGGAGGAGGCGCGGGACAAGGACCAGTGGGGCTCCGTCAACGGCCTCCAGAAGAATCTGGCCTTCCACCTCTCGGGCCACATCCTGCACTCCATCTACTGGCACAACATGACCGGTGACGGCGGCGGCGAGCCCCTCGACAAGGACGGCGTGGGCGAGCTCGCGGACGCGATCGCCGAGTCGTTCGGCTCCTTCGCCCGGTTCAAGGCCCAGCTCTCCAAGGCCGCCGCGACCACGCAGGGCTCGGGCTGGGGCGTCCTCGCGTACGAGCCGGTCAGCGGCCGGCTGATCGTGGAGCAGGTCTACGACCACCAGGGCAACGTGGGCCAGGGCTCGGTGCCGATCCTGGTCTTCGACGCCTGGGAGCACGCCTTCTACCTCCAGTACCGGAACCAGAAGGTCGACTTCATCGAGGCCATGTGGCAGGTCGTCAACTGGCAGGACGTGGCGAAGCGCTACGCCGACGCCAAGGACCGTACGCCGCTGATCGCGCCGTGATCCCGGCAACCCACAGTCGTCCTGCCTCGTGATCGTCTTCTCACCCTTCACGTGGCAGGCGGAGAAAGGGACAGCCCCCGCGAGGACAGGACTCGCGGGGGCTGTTCTGTAGGGCTGTTCTGCAGGGGATCAGTCGAAGTTGGGGCCCTCGGTGCGCGTGCGCTTGATCTCGTAGAAGCCCGGCGTCGACGCGACCAGGAGCGTGCCGTCCCACAGCCGGGCCGCCGCCTCGCCCTTGGGCGCCGGGGTCACCACCGGGCCGAAGAACGCGACCTCCGTGCCGTCCGGGCCCGGCACCGAGACGACCGGCGTGCCGACCTCCTGGCCGACCTTGTTGATGCCCTCCTTGTGGGAGGCGCGCAGCTCCGCGTCGTACGTGTCCTTGTTGGCGTACTCGGCGAGTCCGGCCGGCAGCCCCGCGTCCTCCAGGGACGCGGCGATGGACTCGGGCGTCGCACCCAGACCCTGGTTGTGGAAGCGGGTGCCCATGGCCGTGTACAGCCGGCCCAGCACCTCGGGGCCGTGCAGCTGCTCGGCGGCGATCGCCACACGGACCGGGCCCCAGGCCGTCGTGCGGAGCGCCTCCCGGTACTCCTCGGGGACCTCGTCCAGCTTGTCCTCGTTGAGGACGGCGAGGCTCATCACATGCCATCGCACGTCCACCGGGCGTACCTTCTGCACCTCCAGCATCCAGCGGGATGTCATCCATGCCCACGGGCACAGGGGGTCGAACCAGAAGTCCGCGGTGGTCCTCGTCTCCGACATGTCTCTCCGTCTCCCCGTCTCTTCCGGTCTTCCGACGATGCGGTGTCCGTTCCGGACACCCGGGACAACAGGAGGGACGGGCGAGGGCATTCCCGGATACGTAGCGTGAAAGCCGCGTGGGAGGATCGCTGCCGGTACCAACGAGCCACGAAGGAGTCGCCCGTGCCCGGTGAGAATCTGTCCCGCGACGAGGCCCGCGAGCGGGCCGCGCTGCTGTCCGTCGACGGGTACGACGTCGCGCTCGACCTGCGGTCGGCGGTCGGCGGCGACGAGTCGGAGCGGCGGACGTTCCGGTCGGTGACGACGATCCGGTTCCGCTGCGCCGCCCCGGGGGCGAGCACGTTCGCGGATCTCGTCGCGCCGTCCGTGACGGCGGTCACGCTCAACGGACGGGAGCTCGACCCGTCGGCGGTGTTCGACGGGGCGCGGATCGCCCTGGACGGGCTGGCCGATGAGAACGTGCTGGTCGTGGACGCGCGGTGCGCGTACAGCCGGACCGGCGAAGGTCTGCACCGGTTCGTGGACCCGGAGGACGGCGAGGTCTACCTCTACACGCAGTACGAGCCGGCGGACGCCCGTCGGGTCTTCGCCAATTTCGAACAGCCCGATCTGAAGGCCCCGTACCGCTTCGAGGTGACGGCGCCCGGGGGCTGGACGGTGTGGAGCAACGGCGCGGAGGAGTCCCGCGAGGAGGCCGCCGGGGGCGGTGTGCGGCGGCGGTTCGCGCGGACGCAGCCGATCTCGACGTACATCACGTGTGTCGTCGCCGGTCCGTACCACTACGTCACGGACACCTACCGGCGCGGTGAGCTGGAGATCCCGCTGGGCGCGATGTGCCGCAAGGGCCTCGCGAAGCACTTCGACGCGGACGACGTCTTCCTGGTCACCAAGCAGGGCCTGGACTTCTTCCACGACGTCTTCGACTACCCGTACCCCTTCGGGAAGTACGACCAGGCGTTCGTGCCCGAGTACAACCTGGGCGCGATGGAGAACCCGGGGATGGTCACCTTCCGCGAGGAGTACATCTACCGGGGCAAGGTGACGCGGGCCGCCTACGAGCGGCGGGCCAACGTCATCCTGCACGAGATGGCGCACATGTGGTTCGGCGACCTGGTCACCATGAGGTGGTGGGACGACCTCTGGCTGAAGGAGTCCTTCGCGGACTTCATGGGCACGTTCTCGATGGTCGAGGCGACCCGCTTCACGAACGGCTGGATCACCTTCGCCAACAACCGCAAGGCGTGGGCGTACCGGGCCGACCAGCTGCCGTCCACGCACCCGGTCACGGCCGACATCCGTGACCTGGAGGACGCGAAGCTGAACTTCGACGGCATCACGTACGCCAAGGGCGCGGCCGTCCTGAAGCAGCTCGTCGCGTACGCGGGGCGGGAGGCGTTCCTGGAGGGCTCACGGCGGTACTTCAAGCGGCACGCGTACGGGAACACGACGCTGGGCGATCTGCTGACCGTCCTGGAGGAGACCTCCGGGCGGGACATGAAGGCGTGGTCGCGGTCGTGGCTGGAGACGTCCGGGGTCAACGCGCTCACGCCGGCGGTGGCGTACGACGGGGAGGGTCGTATCGCCGAGCTGGCCGTGGAGCAGGACGGCGCTCAGGCGCGTCCGCACCGGGCGGCCGTCGGGCTGTACCGGCTGGAGAGCGGGGAGCTCGTACGGTACGCGCGCGCCGAGGTGGACATCACCGGGGCGCGGACGGTCGTCGCGGAGCTGGCGGGGGCCGAGCGGCCCGCGCTGGTGCTGGTGAACGACGAGGATCTGACGTACGGCAAGGTCAGGTTCGACGAGGACTCGCTGGCGACGCTGAAGGCGCGTCTGGGCGACATCGTGGACCCGCTGGCGCGGGCGCTGTGCTGGTCGGCGCTGTGGAACATGACGCGGGACGCGCTGATGCCGGCGCGGGACTTCGTGGCGGTCGTGCTGGCCTTCGCGGGGCGCGAGTCGGACATCGGGGTGCTGCAGATGCTGCACGCCTGGGTGCGGACCTCGCTCGTCCACTACGTGGCGCCGCAGTGGCGCGAGCACGGCGGGCGGCTGGTCGCGGAGGCGGCGCTGCGCGAGCTGCGGCGGGCCGAGCCGGGCAGTGAGCACCAGCTGACGTGGGCACGGTTCTTCGCGGCGGTCGCGGCGGCGGACGAGGACTTCGCGTTCCTGGAGGGCCTGCTGGCCGGGACGGCGGCCGTGGAGGGGCTGGACGTCGACCAGGAGCTGCGCTGGGCCTTCCTGGAGCCGCTGGCCGCGCACGGGCGCGCCGACGAGGCGGTGATCGCGGCGGAGCTGGCGCGGGACGACACCGCGACAGGCAGGCGGCACCAGGTGCGGTGCCTGGCGGCGCGGCCGTCGGAGGCGGTCAAGGCACAGGCGTGGGCGCAGGTCGTGGAGTCGGACCGGCTGTCGAACGCGCTGGTCGAGGCGACGATCGCGGGGTTCGCGCAGCCGTCGCAGCGGGAGCTGGCGGCGCCGTACGCGGCGCGGTACTTCGACGCGATCGAGCGGGTGTGGGCCGAGCGGTCCATCCAGATCGGGATGGACGTGGTGCGGGGGCTGTTCCCGGCACTGCAGGACCGCGCGGAGACGCTGGAGGCCACGGACGCGTGGCTGGCCGCGCACGAGGCGGCCGCGCCGGCGCTGCGGCGGCTGGTGCTGGAGGCGCGGGACGACCTGGCCCGCGCGCTGCGGGCCCAGGAGCGCGACGCCCTGGCGTGACGCGTACGCCGTGGCGTGACGCGTACACCGTGGCGTGACGCGTACACCGTGGCGTGACGCGTACACCGTGGCGTGACGTGTACGCCCTCGGGGGGCGGTGCTCCGGAAGGGGTGCCGCCCTCGCGGGTCGAAGCCTTCCATCATCGGCAATCGAACGTCCGTACTTTAGGACGGAGTCGTCCCTAAATGTCGACGGGCTTGTAACAGCGGTTAGCGCGGGCGTCGTTGGCGGGCACTTCCGCAGCATGAAGAACACCCCGCTCTCCCCCCGCCCCCTGTCCCACCTCTCCGACGCCCCGTCCCGGGTCCTGTCCGCCGCGCAGTTGCGGGCGCACGGGGTGCCCGCGGCGGAGGTCAGTGCGCAGAGCCGGGCCGGTGGCCCCTGGCAGCAGCTCCTGCCGGGGGTCTACCTGCTGCACCAGGGGCCGCCGACCAGCGACGAGCGGCTGCAGGCCGCGCTGGTGTACACCGGGCGGCGGCCCGCGCCCGCGGACGCGCCCGGGTTCGGCGACTCGATGATCACGGGCCTGGCCGCGCTCACGCTGCACGGGTTCCCGTCCGCTCCCCCGCTGCTGTCGCTGGACCGGATCGACGTGCTGGTGCCGCGCACCCGGCGGCTGCGGTCGACCGGGTTCGTGCGGATCGTGCGGGCGGCCCAGGAGCTGCCCGTACCGGAGGAGGTCACCGGCCTGCCGGTCGCCCCGGTGGCGCGGGCGCTCGCGGACGCGGTGGCCCAGCTCGGCGACCCGCACACGGTGCGGCGCCTGCTGACCGAGGCGGTGCGCGACGGGTACTGCGAGCCGGCTGCGGTCGTACGGGAGTTGAGCAGGGCGCGGCTGCTGTCGCGGCCGCACGTGGTGGACGCCGTGGACTCGCTGCTCGCGGAGGGGCGGGCGCTGGCCGAGGGGCGGTTGTACGAGATGGTGCGGGAGCACGGGCTGCCGGACCCGGTGTGGAACGTGGACCTGCGGCTGCCGGGCGGCCCGCACCTGGGGGGTGTGGACGCGTACTGGCCCGACCAGGCGGTGGCGGTGGAGCTCGACACCCGGGCGCCGCGCCAGGACGAGGATGCCATGTGGTCGGAGTACACACGGAAGCGCGAGTACCTGGAGCGGCTGGGGATCACCGTCGTGCACATCACGCCGAAGAAGCTGCGTGAGGCCATGGACCAGCAGGCGATCGTGGTGCGTACGGCTCTGATGGCGGCCGACGATCGCGCGCCGGCCGCCTATGTGGTGGTGCTGCCGAGGTGACGGCCGGTGGTGACCGCCGGTGTGACGTCCCGTGGTGACGGCTACTTGCAGAACTCGGCTTCCAGGGCCTCGTCGAGGCCGCCCGCCCAGTCGCCGTTGATGTTGCCCGCCATGGAGTGCGAGGCGTCGCGCGTGGCCGCGACCAGCGATCCGGAGCCGTGGATGCCGCCGGTGTGGCCCCAGACCTCCTTTCCGCAGCTCAGCTTGGTGGCGTACACGCCCAGTCCGTAGCCCGTGATGCCCGCCATGCCGACCGGGACGGTGGTCGTCAGCTCCTTCATCTGCCGCTGCGGCAGGAGCCGTCCGTCGAGCAGGGCGCGCAGGAACTTCTGGAGGTCGGCGTTGTCGGAGATCATCTCGCCGGCCGCGCCGGCGAGGGACGGGTTGAGTTCGGTGACGTCGTGGATCTTCGTGGCCGGGTCGGCCGGGTCGGCGCCGAGCGTGGAGTAGGCGCGGCCGCTGGGCCGGGGCAGTGCGGCGTCGGTGCCGGGTACGGAGGTGGCGCGCAGCTTGAGCGGCTTGAGGATGCGGCGTTCGACCTCGGTGCCGTAGGGGCGGCCGGTGGCCTTCTCGATGACCATGCCGGCCAGGACGTAGTTGGTGTTGGAGTAGTTCCAGCTCGTGCCGGGGGCGAAGTCCGGCTGGTGCTTCATGGCGATGGCGACGAGCTGTTCGGGGGTCCAGGTGTCGTAGCGGTGCTTGAGGAAGCCGTCGCCGAGGACGGTGGTCTGGAAGTCCTGGTCGGATGTGTAGCTGTAGATGCCGCTGGTGTGGTTGAGGAGTTGGCGCAGGGTGACGCGGCCGCCGTCGTGGCCGTTGCCCTGGACGACGCCGGGGAGCCACTTCTCCACGCTGTCGTCGAGGTCGAGGCGGCCCTCGGCCTCCAGTTGGAGCATGACGGTGGCGACGAAGGTCTTGGTGATGGAGCCGACGCGGTAGCGGTCGTGGTGGTGGCGCTTGCGGCCGGTGTCGCGGTCGGCGACGCCCGCGCGGCCGTTCCAGGTGCCGTGGCGGTCGCGTACCTGGACGAGGACGCCGGGCGCTCCGTCGCGCACGGCGGCCTCGATGGCCCGCTGCGTGGCGTGGTGGCGGCCGCCGCCGGCCCGCTCGCCGACTGCGTCCGGGGCGGCCGGAGCGGCGGCGGGGCCGGGTGCGGCGACGGCGGGTGCGGTGAGCGCGGTCGCGGTGACGGCTGCCGCGACCAGGGCGGCCGCGAGACCACCGCGGAGCGTTCGTACGGACATGTGGGGTTCCCCTCCCTGGACGACTGGTTCGCGGGAGGGGACTTCGGGGCGGTGCCGCAGGGTTGAGCCGCGCTGCGGGGTTGGGCCTGTTTCAGCCGTTGCCGCCGATGCGGCTGTTACGCGTCACGCATGCATACGGCGCAGGCCGCCACCCTCAACCTCTGCTTCATGCAAGGAGGTTACGGAGGCTTGCGGGCCGGCCGACAGGATGCGCGGACGAAAGAGGGATAACCCTCGCCCGCTGGGCGACTGATCCCGGTTCGCCCCTCGTGGCGTATCCGGCGCGATGACGGGTTTACGCCAGGAACCCCTTCCGTCTCCAGACGCCCTCCACAAATCCCTGTCACATACGAAAGGCTCAACGGTCATCCGGCACCGAATTCCGGACCGTTCCTTTCACAAACAGGGATGCTGATGACCCTCGAACCCCCCAACCCCATATCGGGGATGAGACGTGCGACCCGTGTCGCGGCCGCCGCGGGCCTGGTCGCCGCGTTGATCGCGACCGGCGCCGCGCCCGCCTTCGCCGCGCCCGGCGCGCCCGGCGCGCCCGCGAGCCCCGTGGACACCCCGCCGGCCTCCCCCGTGCCGGCGAAGTCCGCGGAGGACAAGCTCGGCTCGGACGACGCCGAACTCCTCGCCGACGCCCAGGCCAGGGGCGAGCGGACCGTCACGGTCATGGTGGCCACGGCCCCCGGCGCCACCGACCAGGTCGCCGAGCAGCTCGACGCCGTCAAGGGCGGCTCGGTCGGCCGGACCTACGACAAGCTCGGCTACGTACGGGCCACCCTGCCCACCGCGCAGGCGGAGGCCGCCATCGCCGCGGCCGCCAAGCTGTCCAGCGTGCAGGGCATCGACCTCAAGCACGAGATCCGGCTCGACGACCCGACGCCCGCCGCCGACCGGGCGCACGGGGCCTCCGCCGAGAGCACCGGCACCTACCCGGCGCCCGGCAAGCACACCCCGGCGGTCAACCCGTACAACCCGTCGCACGAGACGGGCGCGGTCGACTTCGTCAGGAAGAACCCGACAGCGGACGGCCGTGGTGTCACCATCGGCATCCTCGACTCGGGCATCGACCTGGGCCACCCGGCGCTGCAGAAGACCACCACCGGCGAGCGCAAGATCGTCGACTGGGTGACCGCGACCGACCCCGTCAGTGACGGCGACCAGACCTGGCGCCGCATGGACGTCGGCGTGTCCGGCCCCGTCTTCACGTCCGGCGGCAGCACCTGGACGGCGCCCGAAGGCACGTACAAGTTCCGGACCTTCGCCGAGGCCGCCACCAAGGGCGGCGACATGGCGGGCGACCTGAACCGGGACGGCGACACCACCGACGTGTGGGGCGTCCTGTACGACCCGGCCGCCGGCACCGTCCGCGTCGACCTGAACGGCAACAAGGACTTCGGCGACGACGAGGCCATGAAGCCGTACAAGGACGGCTTCCAGGTCGGCTACTTCGGCACCGACAACCCGGCAACGGACGTCGTCGAGCGCATCCCGTTCGTCGTCGAGATCCGCAAGGACGTCGTCTTCAACGCCGCCGGCGACAAGGCCGACTACGTCAACATCGGCGTCATCGAGGGCTCCCACGGCACCCACGTCGCCGGCATCGCCGCCGCCCACAGCCTGTTCGGCGGCAGGATGAACGGCGCGGCGCCCGGCGCCAAGCTGGTGTCCTCGCGCGCGTGCACCTGGAGCGGCGGCTGCACCAACATCGCCCTCACCGAAGGCATGATCGACCTCGTCGTCAACCGCGGCGTCGACATCGTCAACATGTCCATCGGCGGGCTCCCGGCGCTCAACGACGGAAACAACGCCCGCGCGCGCCTCTACACGCGCCTCATCGACACCTACGGCGTCCAGCTCGTCATCTCGGCCGGCAACAGCGGCCCCGGCGTCAACACCATCGGCGACCCGTCCCTCGCCGACAAGGTCATCAGCGTCGGCGCGAGCATCTCCAAGGAGACATGGGCCGCGAACTACGGCTCGATCGTCTCGAAGCGCTACGACATGCTGCCCTTCTCCTCCCGCGGCCCGCGCGAGGACGGCGGCTTCACGCCGACCCTCAGCGCGCCCGGCGCGGCCGTCAACACCACGCAGACCTGGGCGCCCGGCGGCCCGGTCCGCGAGGCCGGCTACGAGCTCCCGGCCGGCTACTCGATGCTGCAGGGCACCTCGATGGCGGCCCCGCAGGCCACCGGCGCCATGGCGCTGATGCTGTCGGCCGCCAAGCAGCGAGGTGTCGAGCTGACCCCCGCGAAGCTGCGCACCGCCGTGGTCAGCCAGGCCGACCACATCCGCGGCGTGCAGGCACACGAGGAGGGCGCGGGCGTCCTCAACGTCGTCGACGCCTGGAAGGAAGTCCTCCGCGGCGCCCACGCCCACGAGTACACGGTCAAGGCGCCGGTCGACACCGCGATCGACCAGTTCCTCGCCGAGCCGGGCTCCGGCACCGGCCTGTACGACCGTGAGGGCGGCATCAAGGTCGGCCAGGAGAAGGTCTACGAGATCACCGTCACCCGCACCACGGGCGCCGACAAGCCGATCCGGCACGAGCTGTGGTTCGAGAACAACCACGAGCGCACGTTCCGGGTCGTCGGCAGCGACGAGATCATGCTGCCGCTGAACAAGCCGGTCACCTTCAAGGTCGCCGCCAAGCCGCGCAGCGCCGGTGTCCACAGCGCGATCCTGGAGGTCACCGACCCGAAGACCAAGGGCATCGACAAGCAGATCCTGACGACCGTCGTCGCCACGGAGCAGCTCGCCAAGCCGTCCTTCAGCCACTCGGCCGAGGGCTCGGTGCAGCGCAACAGCCACCGCTCGTACTTCGTGACCGTCCCGGCCGGCGCCAAGTCCCTGGAGGTCGCCCTGGGCGGCCTGGCGAAGGACAGCCAGACCCGGTTCATCGCGATCCACCCGTACGGTGTGCCGGCGGACTCCACGTCGACGATCAACTGCTACCCGAACTACACCAACCCGAACAACACCTGCCGCCCCGACCTGCGCTCGTACGCGAACCCGCAACCGGGCGTCTGGGAGATCGAGGTCGAGGCGCGCCGTACGTCGCCGCTGCTCGACAACCCGTACAAGCTGGACGTCACCGTGCTCGGCGCCACCTTCGACCCGGCCGTGCAGACGCTGCCGGAGGCCCGGGTGGGCACGGCCGCGCCGGTCGAGTGGAGCGTCACCAACGGCTTCGCCGCCATCGACGGCAAGCTGAAGGGCGGCTCGCTGGGCTCCGCGAAGGTCGCGCGTCCGACCATCGGCCACCACGCCGAGCAGCGCACCACCGTCGAGATCCCCGAGGGCGTCGAGCGCTTCGACGTCGCCATCGGCAACGTCTCCGACAAGGCCGCCGACCTCGACCTGATCGTGCTGCGCGACGGCGTGCAGGTCGGCTCGTCCGCGGACGGCGACTCGGAGGAGTCGGTGTCCCTGGTGAAGCCCGCCCCGGGCACGTACACGATCGTCGTCGACGGCTACGCGGTCCCGGCCGGGGAGACCGCCTACGACTACAAGGACGTGTACTTCTCGTCCGCGCTCGGCGAGGTCAGGGTCGACGAGTCGAAGTCGGTCTCGCTGGCGAACGGCGCGTCCGCGGCGTTCGGCGCGGAGGTGCTGGTGAACGGCGCGGCTCCCGAGGGCCGGCAGTTCTTCGGCGAGGTCAGCCTGCTGAACGCGCGCGGAACCGCCGCGGGCACGGGCAGCGTCGTGATCGGAAAGGTCACTCCGTGATCCACACTCCGTGACCTGGAGGGATACGGAGTGTGAGGGCGGGCGTCCAGACAGGGCGCCCGCCCTCTCCGTTCCGTGTCCGGTCCGTGGTCCTTCTCACCACCCGGACAATGGATTGGACAAGGCGACCCGGGACATACGCATCATGGACAGCGGCAGCACCCCTTGCCGCACGTACGTACGGAGGAGTCCTCGTGAAGGTAGGAATCGTCGGAGCCACCGGTCAGGTCGGCACGGTCATGCGCAGGATCCTTGCCGAGCGAAAGTTCCCGGTCGACGAGCTCCGCCTGTTCGCCTCCGCGCGCTCGGCGGGCACGGTCCTGGACGGCGTGACCGTCGAGGACGCCGCCACGGCCGACTACACCGGCCTGGACATCGTGCTGTTCTCGGCCGGCGGCGCCACCTCCAGGGCGCTCGCCGAGAAGGTCGCGGGGCAGGGCCCCGTGGTGATCGACAACTCGTCCGCGTGGCGGCGTGACCCCGAGGTGCCGCTGGTCGTCTCCGAGGTGAACCCGCACGCGGTCAAGGACCGCCCCAAGGGGATCATCGCCAACCCGAACTGCACCACCATGGCCGCCATGCCGGTCCTGAAGCCGCTCCACCAGGAGGCCGGCCTGGTCGCGCTGGTCGCCACGACCTACCAGGCCGTGTCCGGCTCCGGCCTCGCCGGTGTCGCCGAGCTGGACGGCCAGGTCAAGGCCGTCGCCGAGCGCGCCACCGAGCTGACCCACGACGGCGAGGCCGTCGACTTCCCGGAGCCCGGCGTCTACAAGCGCCCCATCGCCTTCAACGTGCTGCCGCTGGCCGGCTCGATCGTGGACGACGGGCTGCACGAGACGGACGAGGAGCAGAAGCTCCGCAACGAGTCCCGCAAGATCCTGGAGATCCCGGAGCTGAAGGTGTCCGGCACGTGCGTGCGCGTCCCGGTCTTCTCCGGCCACTCCCTCCAGATCAACGCCCGCTTCGAGCGCCCGATCAGCGTCGAGCGCGCGTACGAGCTGCTGAAGGACGCCGAGGGCGTCGAGCTGTCCGAGATCCCGACGCCGCTCCAGGCGGCCGGCAAGGACGCCTCGTACGTGGGCCGGATCCGCGTCGACGAGACCGTCGACAACGGCCTGGCGCTGTTCGTGTCCAACGACAACCTGCGCAAGGGCGCCGCGCTGAACGCGGTGCAGATCGCGGAGCTGGTCGCGAAGGAGCTCCAGGGCTGAGCCCCGCCCCGGTGTGAGGGCGGTCCCGCCGGGTGGCGGGGCCGCCCTTTTCGCTGCCCGCTTTTTCGCTCCGCTTCCGGTACACGGCCGTGGAAGGATGGCCCCCAAAAGTCGTACATGGAGGAGATGACCGGGTGCCTGGCACAAACCTGACCCGTGAAGAGGCGCAGCGGCGCGCGGCGCTGCTGACCGTGGACTCGTACGAGATCGACCTGGATCTCAGCGGCGCGCAGGAGGGCGGCACCTACCGGTCCGTGACCTCGGTGCGCTTCGAGTCGGCCGAGGACGGCGCGGAGACGTTCATCGACCTGGTGGCGCCGGCGGTGCACGAGGTGGTGCTGAACGGCAAGCACCTCGATGTGGCGTCCGTGTTCCGGGACTCGCGGATCACGCTGAAGCATCTGCGGGAGGGCGCGAACGAGCTGAGGGTCGTCGCGGACTGCGCGTACACGAACACCGGTGAGGGTCTGCACCGGTTCGTGGACCCGGTGGACGACCAGGCGTACCTGTACACGCAGTTCGAGGTGCCGGACGCGCGGCGGGTGTTCGCCAGCTTCGAGCAGCCCGACCTGAAGGCGACGTTCCAGTTCACCGTGAAGGCGCCGTCCGGCTGGACGGTCATCTCGAACTCGCCGACGCCGGAGCCGAAGGACGACGTGTGGGTCTTCGAGCCGACCCCGCGTATCTCGACGTACATCACGGCGCTGATCGTCGGCCCGTACCACGCGGTGCACTCGACGTACGAGGGCCCGGACGGGCAGGTCGTGCCGCTCGGCGTGTACTGCCGTCCGTCGCTGGCGGAGTTCCTGGACGCGGACGCGATCTTCGACGTCACGCGGCAGGGCTTCGCCTGGTTCCAGGAGAAGTTCGACTACGCGTACCCGTTCGCCAAGTACGACCAGCTCTTCGTGCCGGAGTTCAACGCGGGCGCGATGGAGAACGCGGGCGCGGTGACCATCCGCGACCAGTACGTGTTCCGGTCGAAGGTGACGGACGCGGCGTACGAGGTGCGGGCCGAGACCATCCTGCACGAGCTGGCCCACATGTGGTTCGGCGACCTCGTGACCATGGAGTGGTGGAACGACCTGTGGCTGAACGAGTCGTTCGCCACGTACACGTCGATCGCCTGCCAGGCGTACGCGCCGGGGTCGAAGTGGCCGCACTCGTGGACGACGTTCGCGAACCAGATGAAGACCTGGGCGTACCGGCAGGACCAGCTTCCGTCCACGCACCCGATCATGGCCGAGATCCGCGATCTGGACGACGTGCTCGTCAACTTCGACGGCATCACGTACGCCAAGGGCGCGTCGGTGCTGAAGCAGCTCGTCGCGTACGTGGGGATGGACGCGTTCTTCGCGGGCGTACAGGCGTACTTCAAGCGCCACGCGTACGGCAACACGCGCCTGACGGACCTGCTGGGCGCGCTGGAGGAGACGTCCGGGCGTGACCTGAAGACCTGGTCGAAGAAGTGGCTGGAAACGGCCGGCATCAACATCCTGCGCCCGGTCGTCGACACGGACACGAACGGCACCATCACGTCGTTCGCGGTGAAGCAGGAGGCCCCGGCGCTCCCGGCGGGTGCGAAGGGTGAGCCCGTGCTGCGGCCGCACCGGATCGCGATCGGCCTGTACGACCTGGACGACGCGGGCCGGCTGGTGCGCACCGAGCGCGTGGAGCTCGACGTGGACGGCGAGCTGACCGGCGTCGAGGCGCTGGTGGGCAAGAAGCGGCCGGCCGTGGTGCTGCTGAACGACGACGACCTGTCGTACGCGAAGATCCGCCTCGACGAGGAGTCGCTGGCCAACGTCGTCGCGCACCTGGGCGACTTCACCGAGTCGCTGCCGCGCGCCCTGTGCTGGGCGTCCGCGTGGGACATGACGCGGGACGGCGAGCTGGCCACGCGCGCGTACCTGGACCTCGTGCTGTCGGGCATCGGCAAGGAGTCCGACATCGGCGTGGTGCAGTCGCTGCACCGGCAGGTGAAGCTGGCGCTGGACCTGTACGCGGCGCCCGACTGGCGTCCTGTCGGCCTGGCGCGCTGGACGGAGGCCTCGCTGGAGCACCTGCGGGCGGCGGCGCCGGGCAGCGACCACCAGCTCGCGTGGGCGCGCGCGTTCGCGGCGACGGCCCGTACGGAGGCCCAGCTCGACCTGCTGGAGGCGCTGCTCGACGGCTCGGAGGCGGTCGAGGGCCTGGCCGTGGACACGGAGCTGCGCTGGGCGTTCGTGGAGCGGCTCGCGGCGACGGGGCGGTTCGACGCGGACGCGATCGCGGCGGAGCACGAGCGTGACAGGACGGCGGCGGGCGAGCGGCACGCGGCCACGGCGATGGCCGCCCGGCCGACGGCGGAGGCCAAGGCCGAGGCGTGGGCGTCGGTCGTCGAGTCCGACAAGCTGCCGAACGCGGTGCAGGAGGCCGTGATCGGCGGGTTCGTGCAGACGGACCAGCGGGAGCTGCTCGCGCCGTACACGGAGAAGTTCTTCGCGGCGGTCAAGGGCGTGTGGGAGTCGCGGTCGTACGAGATGGCCCAGCAGATCGCGGTGGGCCTGTACCCGAGCCTCCATGTGTCGCAGGCGACACTGGACGCGACGGACGCGTGGCTGGCGTCGGCGGAGCCGAACGCGGCGCTGCGGCGGCTGGTCCTGGAGTCCCGCGCGGGCGTGGAACGCGCCCTGAAGGCCCAGGCGGCGGACCACTAGCGGCACGGAGCGCCGCGGGGAGGGCCACGCCGCCTGCAGCGGACCCTCCCCCACCCCGCCCCTTCCGCCTGTGCTCGATTTGCGGCTCCGCCGCGCGGGGCTCCACTCCCGGAGGGGCTGAACGTCAGCCCCTCCGGTTATGGCTCCGAACAGGGCCCAGGAGTTGTCGTCAGATGTCACGCCCACATCAGCAGCGATGCGAGGGTAACGGCTGCTTGGGAGGACTGGGCGATCTTGCCGTAGCGGGCATCTGCATCTGACCGCGCGGTGATCCAGAAGAAGGCTCAGGCGGACGGCGCGACCGAGGACCACACGCCGAACCACTGCTCGGCGCCGTACTCCTCGAACCGCTCCACCGCGGTGAACCCCAGCTTCGCCGCGAGGCGCATCGCGCGGTCGTTGGCGGTCCGGGTGCAGAGCACCACCGGCTCGCCGGGAAGCGCGTCGGCGAACCAGTCGAGTGCCGCTGCGCACGCCTCGGCGGCGTACCCGCGTCCCCACGCCTCCGGCAGGAACATGTAGCCGAGCTCGGCCTCTCCGCCATCCGGACGGACGTGACCCGGACGCTCCGCGTCGCGCCGATCGAGCGTGATCATGCCGATCATCGCTCCGTCGAGCTCGACCACGAAAAATCCAGGACGCCGCCCGGGCACCTCAGGCACCGCGCGTTCGAGCTCATCGCGCGGTCCGGGGCCATCTACGTAGACCCCCACCTCTGGCGAGGCGAACAGCTCGATGAACGCCGCACGGTCCCGGGACTCGGACTCGCGGAGCACGAGCCGTTCGGTCCTTATCAGGGCAGGTGGCCAGGCGACGGGTCCGAGTTCAGGCATGGCAGGCAACCTCTTGCACGCCCGTGAGAGTGACCGAAAGAGAAGACCTAGGCGGCCTTCTGCTGGAGCAAGGGGCGGCCGCGTTCGTACGCCTCTCGTGCGTGGCCGTTCTTCAGGTGGGGACGCAGCAGCGCCAGCATGGTGCGTACGCGGTCGTCGCATCGCCCCGACTGCACGTGCGGGTAGTCGTCCAGGACGCGGTTCCAGTCGGCGCAGGCTTCTTCCAGGCGCCCGAGCTGGAGCTTCCGCTCCGCGAGCATCGCATGGTACCGGACGTGGGTCCGGCGGTACACGGGCTCCCGCAGGCGGCTCGACTCCTCCATCGAGGTGACGGCGCCGGAGATGTCGCCGAGCTCGTACCGCACCTGGCTGATGTGGTAATGCAGGGACGACGGGTCGTAGGAGCCGAACGCCTTCGCCCGCGACTCCGCTTTCTCCATCGCGGCCTCCGCCTCCTTGATCCTCAGCAGGGCCCCGGCCCGGTCGCCGGTCTGGGCAGCGGCGTGAGCCTGCTGGCCGACCAGGAAGGCGAGCATCCGAGGTCCCGCCTGCGGTGACGCGGCGGACGCGCTGTCGGCCAGCCGCACCGCCACCGGGCCGTGTCCGAGGTCGACGGCCTGCACGCTCATACCGCGCAAGGTCGTGCAGTACGTGAGGTGGTCACCCGCCGCGCCGGCCAACTCCAGGGCCTTCGTGTAGTACCGCTGAGCCAGGCCGTCCGCACGTTCGTCCATCGCCATGTAGCCGGTGAGGTAGCAGTGGTCGGCAGCGGCCGACAGCATGGCCCGGCGTACGGTGTCCGGGGCGTCGGCACGCAGGTACGGGGTGATCGTGTTGACGAGGAAGGCGGCCGCCATCGGCCGGGCCATCCGGCCGCCGAACTTGTCGTCGAGATCGCTGATGTGCTCGGTCATGGCGACGACCGCGTCCACCTCAGGCATCCCGATCCTGATGTGCGGGTCCCGCGCCACCCAGTCGAATCGGTCTGCGATGTCCGGCCATCCCGGGATCGCGAGAGCCGCCGAGTACACGCTTCCTTTGAGTATGGTCCTCCGGCCAGGGTTCATGTCCGCGCTCCCCAGTTCGATCAGTCCTGTCACGGTATCCGTGGACTCGCCAGGCGTCTCATCCGATTTGACGAATCCCGCTTCCGGCGCGGTGACAGGACGCCCGAGCCTGCGTGACAGGGCTTCGAGGATCAGCGGACGAACGAGCTTGCGTGGCATGGAGCCCTTCAGCCAGTGCGGCACGGCGGACTCGTCGTAGGTGACGTCCTGGCCAACTTCCGTACCCACCCGCTGAACAGCGCGGATGAACTGCCCCCGCGTCCATCCGGTCTCGGCGTAGAGGTCGGCGAGTGCGGTGTTCGGTGTGCGTGCCGTCATGGGTTCCCCCGCGTTTTCACGGCTTTCACGGTCCGGCGACTCTCCCACCGTACTCACCTTGCGCTCATGGCGGTTGACTGACTGTCAGTCCACAAGGTGTGGCGGCTGCGAAAGAGCGCCGCTTCGTGGCAAAGCACGGACCCCGGCGAGGTGGCGAGACCTCCCGGGGCGCGGTCACCAGCTACAGAGGAGCTGACGACAGTGAGCATTATCCATGCGGTCTTGCACTGGATGGCGGGGGTGTTCGGCCCGCGTCCGCACATCTGCCGGCCATCGCCCAATATCAGCATCCCGCCCGAGGCTGCGGCCTCACAGCCCGCAAGCAGTCCCACCGGGACACGCCTCCCGGCGCCCCGATCCTCGTACGCCCGCGGGTCGGCAGATCCGATCAACGGCCACGACACGGCCCTGGTGCGCCCGTACCTGGTGGACCACGACCGGCGGCGGCAGAAGGCCCTGCAGCAGGGACGTCGACTGGCACTGGTCCTTGCGGCGGACTTCGGCATCGACCTGGACGTCCACGACCTGCACGGGGCGGAGGTGGTCTGGTGACGAACACCGCCAGAAACGAACGCCGGAAGCCGATCCGCCTCTGCGTGCGCTGCGACCGGGTCACAGACGAGCCTGTGGTTGTCTCCAAGGTTCACGCGGCCACGGGACCCGGCTTCAACGTGTACAGCTGCCCCGACTGCGCGTCGCACTTCCCGCCGGTACCGGACGTGCTCGAACTCCTCGACGGCGCACGACCGTACGCGGACGGTGCCCGGTGAACCGCCAAGCGACGGCCGCGCGCACGGGCACCAGGCTCGTGGTCGGCGCGATCGTCTACTGCCGCCACTACGCCATGCCCGCCCGCGTGACACGCATCAGTGGCACGTTCGTCTACCTGATCCGCCCGTCCGGCCTGCAGTGGCGCTCCGCACGCGTCGCCGTCCGCCCGGCAACCGACTGGGAGCACAAGCAGTACCGGGCCCTCGCCAAGCTCCAGACACAGCGGGAACGAGGGCTGCGAAGCCTCACCTAGACCCCGACCACGCACGATCCGAAATCGATCAGCATCGACCAGCTTGGAGGACACGTGTTCAGTCATGCCGACCGGCTCCCGACTGGGACTCCGCTGCCCATGGGCCACGCCACACCCGTCCCGTGGGGTGTCCAGCGCATGGCCCCGTACCCGGCGATGGCCGCCGCCTACGCGCGGGCCGAGATCGACCCGGTCACGCAGACCACCCGTTACTTCGACGCCGACGGCCAGGTCATGGAGATGCCGAAGCACGGCACCAGCTCCGGCACCAACCCGGCCACCAACACCGGCAACCCGTCCGACGGAACCGCCGGCGGAGGGGACCAGGACACCGGGAACGACTCCGACCAGTGACCGACCTCGGCCCGGTGCTGGTCGTCACCATGATCGACGACCCCACGGCCGACCTGGTGATGAGCGAGCTGCACGACCGGGGCGTCCCGGTGGTGCGGCTCGACTCCGGGGACTTCCCCGGCACCCTGTCGGTCGCGGCCACAATCACGCCGCAAGGCATCCAGGGCACGCTGTCCACCCGGACCCGGACCGCGGATCTGTCCCACGTGAGGTCGCTGTACTACCGACGGCCGTCCGGCTTCGCCTTCCCTCACCTCGGCGAGCAGGACGCCCGCTTCGCCGTCACCCAGGCCCGCTACGGTCTGGGTGGTGTGCTGGCCTCGCTGCCCGGCTGTCTGTACGTCAACCACCCCCACCGGATCGGTGACGCGGAGTTCAAGCCGTCCGGGCTGGCAGCCGCCGTCCGGAGCGGCTTCCAGATCCCCGCGACCCTGGTCACCTCCGATCCCGACGCCGCCCGCGCCTTCGTCAAGGCCCACGGGTCCGTCATCTACAAGCCCTTGTCGACGCCCCTGTACCGGATGGACGGTGTCTCGTGCACGGTCGAGGTCGGGGAGGTCACGGTGGACCAGATCGACGACCGGGTGGCCGCCACGGCCCACTTGTTCCAGAAGCGCGTCGACAAAGTCGCGGACGTGCGCGTCACCGTCATCGGCAGCCGGGTGTTCTGCGTACGGATCGACTCCGGCCTGCTGGACTGGCGAACCGACTACGAGCGGCTCACCTACACCGTGGTTGATCCACCGCCGGGAATACAGGAAGCGCTTCACCGGTACCTGGACCGCTTCGGGCTGGTCTTCGGCGCATTCGACTTCGCCGTGGACCGCACCGGGGCATGGTGGTTCCTCGAATGCAACCCGTCCGGCCAGTGGGCGTGGATGGAACCGGAAACCGGACTGCCCATGATCGCGGCAATGGCCGACCTCCTGGAACGGAAGCATCTGTGAGCGACGACAAGACCCTGCGCGCAGCCCTGGGCGACCGGCTCACCGCCGACGGCTGTCTGCGCTCGCCTCAGTGGCATCAGGCCGTACTCGACACTCCTCGGCACGAGTTCCTCCGGAGCGGGTACTTCCGGCGAGTGGACGGCACCGGCCCCACGGGCTGGGAGCCGGTCATGCCGGACGATCCTGCATGGCTCCCCGCGTGCTACGCGGACGAGTCACTGGTGACCCAGATCGCCGGGACCATCACGCCCGCCGACCTCCAGGGCCGCATCTTCCGGGCGCCCACCAGCTCCAGCACGATGCCGGGCCTGGTCGTCCGCATGCTCGAAGACCTCCAAGTCGACGACGGGATGCGCGTGCTGGAGATCGGTACCGGGACCGGTTATTCGACGGCTCTCCTGTGCCACCGGCTGGGCGACGAGCACGTGACGAGCGTCGACGTGGACGCGGACGTGTCCACGCGGGCCCGTATCGCGCTGGGAGCTGTCGGCCACAGCCCCGAGCTCGTTGTCGGTGACGGCCTGCACGGGCACCCGGTCGGCGGCCCGTACGACCGGATCGTGGCCACCTGCGGGGTGCTGCGCATTCCGCCCGCCTGGCTCGCCCAGACACGGCCCGGCGGCCAGATCCTCGCCACGGTGTGCGGCTGGATGTACGCCTCCGAACTCGCCCGCCTGACCGTCGACGGCGACGGCACGGCCCGCGGCCGACTGTTGGACGGGCAGACCTCCTTCATGCTCGCCAGGCCCCACCTGCCGCCGCCTTTGGGCCTGCTGCCCGACATGGACGACGGCGAGGAACGCCGCGCTGTGCTCGGCCCAGAGCTGCTCGACGACTGGACCGCGCGATTCGTCGCCCAGCTCGCCGCACCTCGGGCCCAGCGCATCCAACTCCCCCGCGACGGCGGCAATACCCAGCACGTGCTCCTCGATGTCGGGGCAGGGGCCTGGGCGGCGCTACACCGTGACGGCGACCGCTGGATCGTACGCCAGGGCGGCCCCGACCGCCTGTGGGACCGGGTCGAGGACCACCTGGCCCGCTGGCGACGCGACGGATCCCCCGACCTGAGCCGCTTCCAGATCACCGTCACCCCCGAGCAACAGACGATCACCTGGATCACCTAGGCCCGCTGGTGCCGCTCACCGAACACGGCTGGTAGTAGCTCACGGGCGGGATCAGCCTTCGAGGGCCATGCGGGCGCCGAGGAGGAGCAGTACGCCGCCGGAGACCTGTTCGAGGCGCCTGCGTACGTTGACGCGGGAGACGATGTTCCTCAGCCGGTCGACGAACCATACATACAGGGCGTAGTAGCCGACCTCGAAGACCGCCCAGACGGCCGCCAGCGCGATCATGGCGGGGAGGTGGAGTGCGCCGGCGGGGACGAACTGGGGGAGGAAGGACAGGGCGAAGATCGCGGCCTTGGGATTGGCCAGGTTCAGCAGCAGGCCCGAGCGGTACGAGCTCCAGCCCGAGCGCGTCGCCTGGGTCTCCTGGCCGCCGTTCTCGTCGGCGGCCCCGTGCCGTCCGCGACGGGCCTCCAGCAGAGTCCTGACGCCGAAGACGACCAGGACCACCGCTCCGACGATCCGCATCACGTCGTACGCCACCTGGGACGCCGCGAGAAGTGCGGTGAGTCCGAGCGCGGCGACGACGCCCCATATGAAGACGCCGCTCTCGTTGCCCAGCACGGTGAGGAAGCCGGCGCGCCTGCTGCGCAGGGACTCCCGGATGATCAGCATGGTGCTCGGGCCGGGGGACGCCGCGATGAGGAGGCAGGCGCCGAGGAAGGCGAGGAGCGTGGTGAGCATGAGCCCCATCGTGGGGACTGTTGTCTGTGGTGTCCATGCGATTCCGGTCTCACACGGCGCGCAGCTACTGGCGGGCGCCCGCCGTCTCCCGTAGGGCGGTCAGCACGTGGGCGAGGGCCGGGGTGGATTCCGCGCCGCGCCGCACCGCTGCGATGACGTGACGGCGGGGCGGGTCCGGGGTCAGGCCCCGGACGGTCACGCCCGGGGTGCGGGACGCGCCCGCCATGCGCGGGACAAGGGCGACGCCCATGCCCGCGCCCACCATCGCGAGGATGGCGGTCCACCCGGAAGCCGAGTGCGCCGGCTCCGGCACGAACCCCGCCGCCTCGCACGCCGCCGTCGTGATCTCCGACCACGGCCCGCTCCCCCCGAAGATCCACCGCTCCTCCGCCAGGTCGGCCAGCCGCAGCTCCGGCGCGGCTGCGAGCGGATGCCCCTCCGGGAGTGCCACGTCCAGGGGGTCAGCCAGCAGCGGTACGCGCGTGAACCTCGGGTCCCGGGCTGTCGGCGCCCGGGCTGCCAGCGACAGCGCCAGGTCCACCTCGCCCGCCGACAGCAGCGCGTACGCCTCCGCCGCCTCCGCCTCCCGCACCCGCACCTCCAGCGCGGGCCGCGTCTCGCGCAGCCACCGCACCGCGGGCACCACCAGCGCCGGCACGGCCGTCGAGAACGCCCCCACCCGCACCTCGCCCACCTCGCCCCGCAGGTATCCGGCGAGTTCGGCGTCCGCCCGCTCCAGCTCCGCGAACACCGCCTCCGCGTGCCGCAGCACCAGGTGCGCGGCGTCCGTGAGCCGCACCCGCCGCCCCTGCGCCTCCAGCAGTTCCACGCCCAGCTGCCGTGCGAGGCCCGACAGTTGCTGGGACACCGCCGACGGGGTCATCAGCAGTGCCTCCGCCGTCGCCGTCACCGTGCCCCGGTCACGCAGCGTGCGCAGGATGCGGAGCTTTCTGATGTCCCACTCGGTCATGCCGGGAACCTACGGGAACGGGCCGGTGGCGTGCACCGGACAGCTCGCCGGAACCGGTTGCCGCCGCGCCCGGGCCCCCAGGAGACTCGGGTCCGGCAGATTCCTCCCCTCCCCGCCGGAGCCCGGTCCACCGGCTGACCACCGGTGCACCGGGCCCTCACGTTCCCCCTCAAGCCGTCACCCGGAGCGTCCCGCGCCCAGCGCGACCCCCCCGAGCACCAGGCCCATGGCCACCGTCCCGGCCGGGCCCATGGTCTCCCCGAGGAGGACGAACGCCAGCAGCGCCACGCACACGGGCTGGAGGTAGTACACGACGCCCGCCCGCGCCGCCCCGACCAGCGCCACCGCCCGGTTCCAGGCGAAGAACGCCACGGCCGACGAGAACACGCCCAGGTACAGCAGCGGCCCGACGGTGCCCGCCGTGAGCGGGAAGCCGCCCCGTACGGTGACGTCGGCGGCGTACAGCGGCAGCAGCATCAGCGCGCCCAGCGTGAAGGTGGTGAACAGCAGTGCGGGCCCGTCGAGTTCGCGCGGGCGCCGCCGGAGCAGGGCGCTGTACGAGCCGAAGCAGACGGCCGCGCCCACGATCCACAGGTCGGAGACGCCCGGCAGCGCCGCGTCACCGCCGGAGCCGACCAGCAGCGCGACGCCCGCGCACGCCGTGAGCGTCCCGGCCGTGCGCCGCGCGCCGAGACGGACGCCGCCCAGCCGCTCGTACAGCGCCATCAGGACCGGTGACGCCGCCATGACGAGGCCCATCGTGCCGGCGGGCGTGGAGAGGCCGGCCTGGTGGACGAGCGTGTTGTACGCGGTGACGCCGAGCAGCGACGTGAGGACGGTCCAGCCGAGGTGACGGCGGATCACCGCCCGCTGCCGCCAGGCGGCGCGGGCACCGAACGGGGCGACGACGAGGATCGCCAGGACCCAGCGCCAGAAGGCCGCCTGGACGGGCGGTACGGAGTCCCCGAGCGCGCGGGCGGCCACGAAGCTGCCGGACCAGACGACCGTCGCGACCGCGGCCAGCAGCACACCGGCCGCCGGGAGGGCGGTCCTCGTCGGCGCCGTCGTCCGCTGTCGGTGGTGTGCCTGGTCCAGGAGTGTCACGGGCGTCCCTGTCTCTCTCCCCGTACGGGGTGGTCGGTTCGGGGACTACCGTCGCATCGCCTCACCCATAAGGTCTATCGAATCTTTCCGATCATTCCTTTCAGGAAATCTGAACGATCGGCGCGCCCCGCGCGTGCCACGGGCCGGGAGCTGGCCCACCACCGTCGCGCCGAACGCCACGGCCATGCCCAGCAGTTGGACCGGCCCGAGCGCCTGCCCGAGCGCCGCCCAGCCGACGACGGCCGCGGTGAGCGGCGACAGCGGGCCGAGCAGCGTCGCGGAGGTGGCGGTCAGCCGCTCGACGCCGCGGAACCACAGCCAGTACGCGACGGCGGTGTTGGCGAGCGCCAGGTACGCGTAGCCGAGCGCGGCCCGCCCGTCGAGCGCGGGCGGCGCGCCCTCCACGAGGAACGCGACCGGGGCGATGAGCAGCCCGCCCGCCGTGAGCTGCCAGCCGGCCATGGCGAGCGGCCCGGCCCCCTCGGGGCGGCCCCACCGCTTGGTGAGCACCGTGCCGGCCGACATGGACGCCGTCGAGGCGAGCGCGGCCACCACGCCGACCAGGTCGAACGCGGCGCCCGCCCGCAGGACGACGAGGCTCACGCCGAGCGCGGCGGCCAGGGCGGCCGACAGCGTCCGTGCCGTCGGGCGCTCGCCCAGCAGCAGCGCGGCGAGCCCCACGACCACCAGCGGCCCCATCGAGCCGACTACGGCCGCGACGCCGCCGGGCAGCCGGTACGCGGCGAGGAAGAGCAGCGGGAAGAACGCGCCGATGTTCAGTGCGCCCAGCACCGCCGACCGCCACCACCAGGCGCCGCGCGGCAGCGTCCTGGTGAGCGCGAGCAGGGCGAGCCCGGCGGGCAGTGCGCGCATCAGGCCCGTGAACAGCGGCCGGTCGGGCGGCAGGAGCTCGGTCGTGACGGCGTAGGTGGTGCCCCAGGAGACGGGGGCCAGGGCGGTGACGGCGACGACGGCGGCACGGCGGGACATGCTGATGCCCTCCCAGGAGTCAGCTTGTGGCTAAGTAGCTTAGCGCTAAGCTACTTAGCCACAAGCTACTTGGCTACAATCTACTCAGCGACTAGCCACTTTCTTGCGAGCGAGTGGCACGGGGAGCACACTGCGGCCATGACCTCGACTTCCGCCCCGGATCCCGTCGACGCCATCACCGCCCAGTGGGCCGTGGTGCGGCCGGACCTGGACACGGTCCCGATGGCCGTATTCGGCCGCATCTACCGGCTCGCGCACACCGTCGGCGAGCGCATGGACCGCGCCTACGCGGCCCACGGCATCTCGCGCGGCGAGTTCGACGTCCTGGCGACGCTGCGCCGCTCGGGCGAGCCGTACACGCTGTCGCCGCGCCAGCTCGCGGCGACGCTGATGCTGACGTCCGGCGGGATGACCGGCCGCCTGGACAAGCTGGAGCGGGCCGGGCTGCTGCGCCGCAGCCCCGACCCGCACGACCGGCGCGGGCTGCGGGTCACGCTCAGCGAACGGGGCCTGGCGCTGGTGGACGAGGCGGTCACGGCGGGGCTCGCCGTGCAGCGGGAGGCCCTGGAGGCGGCGCTGGACGAGCGGGAGGCCCAGCAGCTCGCGGGGCTCCTGCGGAAGCTGCTCACGACGACGGGCGCGTGAGCGCGGCCGTCGTCACACACAGCAGGGCGCCGCGCGGCGGGGTGATCCCCGGCGCGCGGCGCCCTGCGTGTCGTACGGCGTGAAGAAGGGGCGGCGTCAGGCCTGCGGCTGCTTCTTCGACCGGTCGAGCACCATCACGAGACCCGCGATGATCACGAACAGCGCGATCGGGGCCCCCACGAACAGGCCGAGCGTCTCCATGACGCTCAGACCTTGACCCGGGTCGTCACCGTCGTCGCGGGTGAGCGCGAGCGCGGGGGACGACATGAGCAGCATCATCAGCGTCGTACCGGTCGCGACGGCGCCGGCGCGCAGGGCGTTCTTCTTGTCCACGGGGCAAACGTAGCGAACGGCTAAACCCGCCGCGCGTCCGGGGGTGCCGTACGGGGACCCCCGCCGTCCAGGGCCGCCATCAGGGCGTGCAGCCGGGGCGAGGCCGCGAGGTCCTCCAGGGTGACGGGACGGCCGTCGGCGCCGGCGACCGGCAGCCGCCAGTTCGGGTACTGGTCCCACGTGCCGGGCAGGTTCTGTGGGCGGCGGTCGCCCACCGCGTCCGGCAGCCACACCCCGGTCATACGGGCGGGCGTGCGCCGCAGGAAGCGGTAGACCGCGAGGATCTCCTCCTCCTCGTTCTCCTCGTTCTCCTCGTTCTCGTCGGGGCCGGGCGCCAGCAGGCCCAGCTCGCGCAGGTACGCCCGCCACTCCCCCACGTCATCGGCGTCCTCCGCCCGCTCCTCCGCGAGCGGCCGCGTGAGCAGCCCCAGGCGGTGGCGGAGGTCCACGTGGTCGCCGCTGAGGCGGGCGGCCGTGGGCGGCAGGTCGTGCGTGGTGGCCGTGGCCACGCAGTCCGCCCGCCACGCCTCGGGCGGCAGCGGCCGCCGCGTGCCCTCCCAGTCGCGTTCGAACCACAGCACGGACGTGCCGAAGACGCCGCGCCGCCGCAGGACGTCACGTACGCCGGGTTCGACCGTGCCGAGGTCCTCGCCGATCACGGCGGCGCCCGCCCGGTGCGCCTCCAGCGCCAGCACGGCGAGCATCGCGTCGGCGTCGTACCGGACGTACGTGCCGTCTGTCGGCGGGCTCCCGGCGGGCACCCACCAGAGCCGGAACAGGCCCATGACGTGGTCGATGCGCAGGGCGCCCGCGTGCCGGAACAGGGACCGCAGCAGATCCCGGTACGGGGCGTAGCCGGAGGCGGCGAGCGCGTCGGGGCGCCACGGGGGCAGCCCCCAGTCCTGACCGCGCGCGTTGAACGCGTCCGGCGGCGCGCCCACGGACATGCCGCGCGCGTACGCGCCGGCCTGCGCCCAGGCGTCGGCGCCGTCCGGGTGGACACCGACCGCCAGGTCGTGGACGACGCCGACGGCCATACCGGCCTCGCGGGCGGCGCGCGCGGCAGCGGCGAGCTGCTGGTCGGTGAGCCAGACGAGCCAGGTGTGGAAGGCCACGCGGTCGGCGAGTTCGGCCGCTACGCGCGCGGTGGCGGCGGACCGGGGGTCGTGCAGGCCCTCGGGCCACTGGGTGCGGTCGGCGCCGTACCGCTCGACGAGGGCGCACCACGTGGCGTGGTCCTCCAGGGCCCGGCCCTGGTCGGCGCGGAAGGCGTCGTACGCGGCCTGCCGGCCGGGGCCGAGGGGGACGCGCCGGATCACCTCCAGCGCCTGCCGCTTGAGGACCCACACGGCGTCCCGGTCGATGAGCTCGCCCTTCCGCAGGACGCCGTCCCGGAGTTCCCCCGCGCGCCCGGTGAGGGCGTCGAGCGCGGCGCGGTCGGCCCCGGAGACGTACGCGTACTCGGGGACGTCCTCGATCCGCAGGTGGACGGGGTCCGGGAAACGGCGCGACGACGGGCGGTACGGGGACGGGTCGGTGGGGGTGCCGGGCACGGCGGCGTGCAGCGGGTTGACCTGGACGAAGCCGCAACCGGCGGCGCGGCCCGCCCAGTCGGCGAGTTCGCGCAGGTCGCCGAGGTCGCCGAGGCCCCAGGAACGGGTGGAGAGCAGCGAGTAGAGCTGGACCAGGATGCCGTGGCAGCGCGCGGACGGCTGCGGCACGCGCGCGGGGGCCACGACGAGGGCAGCCTCGGCGGTGCGCCCGTCGGGGGCCCGGGCCGCCAGGGCGTGGACGCCGGGCGGGAGTCCGGCCCACGGGATGGGCGACTCGGCGGTGCCGCCGCCCTCCAGGGCGATCCGCAGGACGGTCCCGGACGGGAGGGAGGCGAGCGGGCGGGGGCGCCCGGACGGCTCGTCGCCCTGCCACACGACCACGGTGGGCGGCAGGAGCCGCCGGGCCCTGGCCTCTTCGGCGGCCGTCAGCGCGGCGCGTACCGCGTCGGGCGTGGTGGCGTCGACGTCCAGGGCGCCCAGCGCGGCCACCACGGCGGCGTCGGGTACCTGGACGGTCGTGCCCGGGGACGGTGAGTAGGAGGTGGCGACTCCGTGCAGCGCGGCGAGCCGGGCAAGGGTCAAGGGGGGCTCCTGGGCCTGGGGTTACGGGAGGGCGGACTCCAGTCCGCCGGCCGTACCGCGCGCGGTCGGCTCGCTGGTGAGGGGGGTGGCGTCGGTGAGCGGGGGCTCGCTGGTCAGCGGGGCGGCGTCGGCGAGGGGCGGCTCACTGGTGAGCGGCGGCTCGCCCGCGAGGGTGCCGGGGTACTGGCCCGGGACCTGTTTGCAGAGCGCGTCGAGGAGGAGCTGGGCGGATGCGGCCATGGTGGCCTCCCTGGTCGGTGTGACGGGCGGACCACACCAGCCCTACCCAGCGAGCGCCGGAGCATCCGTGGAACGTGGCGCTGCTCACATTCTTCGCTCACATTCTTCGTTCGCCGCCGCCACGCCGTTTTTCCGCTGTCCGCGGCTCCCCTATGTGCAAATACGACACATCGACCCCGCACATTGACACCTTCGGCAGGTGGGTGGTGGGCTCGAAACCCACCAGTACGACCACCGGCAAAGCTACCCACAGAACCACGCAGCACGAGGGGAGACGCGCGTGCAGTTCGGTCAGCTCGCGCAGTTCGGACGCGGACGGCGGACCGCGACGGCTGTGGCGGTCGCGGTGATCGGCGGTCTTCTGGGCGGCGCCTCGGGGGCGTCGGCCGCTCCGGGTGCGCCCGGTACGCCCGGTGCGTCCGGTTCGACGGGGTCCCCGGGTTCCCCGGCGGCGACAAACCCCGAGCGGGACGGGGCGGCGGCCCTGCCGTCCGTGTGGCCGCGCCCGCAGACGCTGCGCGCGTCGGACCGGCCCGTACCGCTCGGTGACACGGTGACTGTGGTCTCGGCCGAGGGCACCGACCCGTACGCGCTGGCTGCCCTGGAGGACGTCCTGCGCGAGGCGGGCGTCCGGCAGGTGCACCGGGCGGCTCCCGGGGACGGCCGGGCGGCTCCCGGCGAGGGCCGGGGGCCGGTTGTACTGATGGGCGGCACCGGCGCGCAGAACGCGCTGCGCGCCCTGCGCGCGCCCGAGCGCGGGGATCTGCCCTCCGGTGGCTACCGGATCGCGACGGGCCGCCACGACGGCCGGGACACGGTCGCGGTCGACGGTGTCGGCGACGACGGGCTGTTCCACGCGGTGCAGACGCTCCGTCAGCTCATCCAGGACGACCGGACTCTGCCGGGCGTCATCGTGCGGGACTGGCCGGGCACGGCCGTACGCGGTCTGACGGAAGGTTTCTACGGGCGCCCGTGGAGCCACCGGCAACGCCTCGCGCAGCTCGACTTCATGGGCCGCACCAAGCAGAACCGCTACCTCTACGCGCCCGGTGACGACCCCTTCCGGCAGGCGCGGTGGCGTGAGCCGTACCCGGCGGCGCAGCGGGCCGCGTTCCGTGAGCTCGCCGAGCGGGCCCGGCGCAACCACGTGACGCTGGCGTGGGCGGTGGCCCCGGCGCAGGCGATGTGCCTGGCGTCCGGGGACGACGTGAAGGCCCTGAAGCGCAAGGTCGACGCCATGTACGCGCTGGGGGTACGGGCGTTCCAGCTCCAGTTCCAGGACGCGAGCTACGACGAGTGGCACTGCGACCGGGACGCCGACGCGTTCGGCAGCGGCCCGGAGGCGGCGGCGCGGGCCCACGCGCGCGTGGCGAGCGAACTGTCCCGGCACCTGGCGGAGCGGTACCCGGACGCGGAGCCGCTGTCGCTGATGCCGACCGAGTACTACCAGGACGGCGCCACGGACTACCGTACGGCGCTCGCCGACGCGCTGGACGCGCGCGTGCAGGTGGCGTGGACGGGCGTCGGCGTGGTCCCGCGCACCATCACCGGCCGTGAACTGGCGGGCGCGCGGGACGTGTTCAAGCACCCGCTGGTCACCATGGACAACTACCCGGTGAACGACTACGCGCAGGACCGTATCTTCCTTGGCCCGTACCGGGGCCGCGAGCCCGCGGTCGCGGCCGGTTCGGCGGCACTGCTGGCCAACGCGATGGAGCAGGCGTCCGCGTCCCGCATCCCGGTGTTCACGGCGGCCGACTTCGCATGGAACCCGCGCGGCTACCGGCCGCAGGAGTCCTGGCAGGCGGCGCTCGACGACATGGCGGACGGCGACCCGCGTGCGCGGGCCGCGCTGGGCGCGCTGGCCGGCAACGACACGTCGTCGCTGCTCGACCCGAAGGGCGAGTCGGCGTATCTGCGGCCGCTGCTCGCGGAGTTCTGGCGTACGCACACGACGGCCGGGGTCGCGCCCGCCGCCCGTACGAAGGCGGCGGCCGAGCTGCGCCGGGCGTTCACGGTCATGCGGGAGGCGCCGGACGCGCTGACGGGCCCCGCGGAGGGCGGGTTCGACGACGAGGTACGGCCGTGGCTGGAGCAGCTCGCCCGGTACGGGCGCGCGGGCGAGGCCGCCGTCGACATGCTCCAGGCGCAGGCGCGCGGCGACGGCGCGGCGGCTTGGCGGGCCCAGCTGGAGCTGGAGCCGCTGCGTACGGCGCTGAAGGCGAGCCCGGCCACGGTGGGGCGCGGGGTGCTGGACCCGTTCCTGGAGCGCGCGGTCAAGGAGGCCGCGGCGTGGACGGGCGCGTCCCGCAGGACGGGTGAGACGTACACCTCGGGGACCTCGTACACGGTGGACCTGCGCCGCACGCGCGCGGTGGAGGCCGTGACGGCGATGACGCGGCCGGGCGCCGATGCCGCCGGTTCCGTGGAGGTGCACGTCCCGGGCCAGGGCTGGCGGCGTCTGGGCACCCTGGCGGCGAGCGGCTGGACGCAGACGCGGGCCGGCGGGGTGCGGGCGGACGCGGTGCGGGTCACATGGCCGGACGCCGCGCGGCCGGTGCCCGTGCGGGCCCTGGTGCCGTGGTTCGCGGACGAGCCTCAGGTGGGCCTGGAGCTGCGCCGCCCGGAGACGGACGCGGTGATCGGCGGCGCCCCGCAGCGGGTGGACGCGGTGCTGTCCGCCCAGCGGCCCGAGCCGGTGCGGGGCGCCCTCACGGCGAAGGCCCCGAAGGGCATCGTGGTGACCGTCCCGAAGGAGACCACGGTCCCGCGCGGCACGGCGGCGACGGTCCCGCTCACGATCACCGTCCCGGAGGGCACGCCGGCCGGCTCGTACGAGGTCCCGCTGTCGTTCGCGGGCCAGCAGCGCACGCTGACCGTCCGCGCGTACCCGAAGACGGGCGGCCCCGATCTGGCCCGTACGGGCACGGCGTCGGCGTCCGGCGAGGAGACGTCCGACTTCCCGGCGTCGGCGGCGCTGGACGGCGACCCGGAGACCCGCTGGTCGTCGCCGGCGGAGGACGGGGCGTGGTGGCAGGTCGAGCTGGCGCGGCCGGCCCGGGTCGGGCAGGTGGTGCTGCACTGGCAGGACGCGTACGCGACGCGGTACCGCGTCCAGGTGTCGCCGGACGGCCGGACGTGGCGGACGGCGGCGACGGTGCGGGACGGCGAGGGGCGCCGCGAGGCGATCCGTATGGACGCCCCGGGCGCCCGCTTCATCCGCGTCCAGGGGGACGGGCGGGCCACGGAGTACGGCTACTCGCTGTACGCGGTGGAGGCGTACGCGGTAACGCCGTGAGGTGAGGCGGCGTACGGCACCGATTGGACGTGCGGTGGTACGACAAGGCCCGGATCATCAGGCGGAGATGCCGTCGATCCGGGCCATCGCGTCGTCCGCGCCGTACGGCTGCAGGTAGGGCAGCCAGCGCGGGTCCCTATGCCCGGTGCCGATGATGCGCCAGGCCAGCCCCGAGGGCGGGGCGGGCGGTTGGTGGAGCCGCCAGCCCAGCTCGCGCAGGTGCCGGTCGGCCTTGACGTGGTTGCAGCGGCGGCAGGCCGCCACGACGTTGTCCCAGCTGTGCTGGCCGCCACGACTGCGCGGGATGACGTGGTCGACGCTGGTTGCGACGCCACCGCAGTACATGCAGCGCCCGCCGTCGCGGGCGAAGAGCGCCTTGCGGGTCAGAGGAACGGGCCCCCGGTAGGGGACCCGCACGAACCGCTTCAGCCGGACGACGCTGGGTGCGGCGATGACATGGCTTGCGCTGTGCAGGAAGGCGCCGGACTCCTCGAGGCACACGGCCTTGTTCTCGAGGACGAGCACGAGCGCGCGGCGGAGCGGTACGACGCCGAGGGGCTCGTACGACGCGTTGAGGACCAGGACGTGCGGCACGGATGCCTCCTTGTACGCCGGCGGCGCGTGGCTCGCGCCGGGACGATCTGCTCTCAGTCTCTCCTCATGCCAGGTCGAAGCGCCACCACGTACCGGTAACGGGCTCGGAGTGTTTTCGACCACACGTGAGTCATCCCCATATGAGACGCGTATGAGACGAGCCTCTCCCTCGAACAGACCGAACGAAGCACCGAGGCACCTACTCCGCCCCGTTAAATTGTTGTGACCCGCTCGTGATGCCCAGGAGGTACCTCATCGTGCTCAGGTCGACGCCGCCTGTCACCGACACCAGTTCCTCGTCCCCCGCTCCCGTCTCCCTGGACGAAGCCGCCCGTCAGGCGGGCGCGGCGGCGGGCTGGGTGGAGCAGAACTGGTCCTCGTGGGTCAACACGGGCCTGCGCATCCTGCTGATCCTGCTGGTGGCGTTCACGCTCCGCTACCTGATACGCCGGGCCCTGACGAAGCTGATAGACCGCATGAACCGCGGGGTCCAGGCGGTCGAGGGCACGGCACTGGGCGGCCTGCTGGTGAACGCGGAGCGTCGCAGGCAGCGCTCGGAGGCGATCGGCTCGGTGCTCCGCTCGGTGGCGTCGTTCCTGATCCTGGGGACGGCGGGCCTGATGGTCCTGGGCGCGTTCGAGATCGACCTGGCGCCGCTGCTGGCGTCGGCGGGCGTCGCGGGCGTGGCGATCGGCTTCGGCGCGCGGAACCTGGTGACCGACTTCCTGTCCGGGGTCTTCATGATCCTGGAGGACCAGTACGGGGTGGGTGACTCGGTCGACGCGGGGGTGGCGTCGGGCGAGGTGATCGAGGTGGGCCTGCGGGTGACGAAGCTGCGGGGCGTGGACGGCGAGATCTGGTACGTCCGCAACGGCGAGATCAAGCGGGTGGGCAACCTCAGCCAGGGCTGGGCGACGGCGGGCGTGGACGTGACGGTCCGCCCGACGGAGGACCTGGACGTGATCCGCAAGCTGATCGCGGAGGCAGGCGAGCAGATGGCGGCCGACGAGCCCTGGAACGAACGCCTGTGGGGCCCGGTGGAGGTCCTGGGCCTGACGGAGGTCCTGCTCGACTCGATGACCGTCCGCGTCTCGGCCAAGACCATGCCCGGCAAGGCCCTGGGCGTGGAACGCGAACTCCGCTGGCGCATCAAGCGCACGTTCGACGCGGCAGGCATCCGCATCGTGGGCGGCCTCCCGCAGGCGGAGCCGGACGCCACCCCGAAGGACCCGACAGCCGGCATGTCGGCCCCCTCGGCCTTCGCGTCCCCGGTCTCCCCCCAGTCGATCGCGACGAACCCGATCCCGGGCCCGAACCTGTCAAAGCACTGACGCCCAATTACTCGGCTCCGCGGAACACGCGGCAGGCAGCCCCGTGCTTCAACTCGTAGGATCTGCCCCACCCCCGCCTCTATCGTTGAGCCATGGCTCGGTCTCCTGGCAGCGACCAGGAGACCGAGGCCCACTTTCGCTATTCCACGCTACTAAAATTAGGGACGCCATCGAGGGCGTCAGGATCGCCCATCGAGCGTGTCTCTACGCCATCCGGTGCCTTAGCTCTTGACACCGAAATGCCCCGCAAGCACTCGTCACACCAGAACAGGGCGTACCCCCACCTGGTTTTGTAGCGCACGATGTATCTGAGACGCAGCCCAGCTGAGCCACAGTGCGGACAGCAAGCATCAGCTTTGTCAAGCGTGCGCGCGAGGGCTGTCAACCAGGCGCTCCTGCCGTCCTTCATCTCAGATTCCCTTGGAAGTAGTCCCAGTACTGGCCCTCTACAGCGTATGCAGCGTCCTCGAATTGACGCCCCATAGAGGCTTTAGCCGCAGGGCCATACAGGTCGATCTGCATGACATGCTGCCTCTCATGACCAAGGGTCATGACAAGGTTTCGTTCCGACGAGAACGCATCTGGGTACAGGGTGATGTTTCTCTTCGGCGATGTGTGCCCGTACAGATCCTTTCCGATCAACTCCGGGTTTCAATCAATCCTCACCTTAACGCCGCTTAGATCAATCCCTCCACCCTTAGCATATTGCCTAACAGTCCGCTTCTGCATCGGAAGGGCGATACTCGACAGCGAGCCTGTATTTGCCGTCCTCCTAAGCATGAACGGTCCAGCTCCCGCAGCAGCACCCCTGACGCCACCCGCTACGGGACCGCCACCCATGCCTGACATTATTCCGGAGAACGCAGCATGGTCACCGAAAGCGGCTGAGCTGACGTCTACACCATCCTCAGAGTAGTGTTCTCGGATGGCGTCACTTGCACATTCGACCTCACCAAAGAGTTTGAAGAAGTTACATCCGAAGGTGAGCGTATCAACAACGCCAGTGATAAGCCCTGGGACGATGTCGCCGTCATCACCGCGTGACTGGTCTACCCAAATCCTCTCGCACTTAAATCGGTTGCACTGAAGCTTTTCGTGGCCTTGTTTTCCCCCGCCACCCTGGGCCGTGCCGGAGGTCCCGCCGTTTGTGGAGCCGCCACCGCCACGGCCTCCTCCGCCTGCGCCTCCGCCGCCGCCTGCGGGGGCGGGTTTGGCTGAGGGTTCGCCGTTGTTGCCGGAGCTGCCGTCGGCGTGGGTGACGACGTTGCCGCAGCCGATGTCGAAGCCCTTGCCGCAGGCGAGGCCGAGGCCGGTGGGGTCGGAGAAGGTGTTGGGGTTTTGGGAGCCGTAGGTGTAGCCGTTGAGGGTTTGGTGTTTGTCGAGTTCCATCAGGGGGTCGACGCTGATGAACTGGCCGAGCGTGGGGTCGTATTCGCGGGCGCCGATGTGGGTCAGGCCCGTGGACTTGTCGGCCGGCTTGCCCAGGAAGGACTTGTCGTCGGGCCAGGTCAACGGGTCCCTGCCCCGAGGAGCGCCGAAGGGGGTGGTGTACCGCTTCGTGACGGCCATGGTCACGGCGTCCAGGGCCAGGCTGCTGGTGCCGTGGTGGTCGCCTGCCAGGAAGGTGAGCTTCGTGTCAGAAACGCCGACGGTGGCCGTTCGGACGGCGATCGTCTTGCCGGCGGCGCTGTAGTAGCGGGCGGCGGAGAGTGTCTTCGTCGTGCCCTTCGTGGTGAGGCGGATCTCGGTGTTGCCGAAGTACAGGACCGTGTCGCCGTCGCCCTTCGCGCGGCGGATGAGGAGTTCGCCGGATGCGTCGTACAGGTACGTCGTGTCGAGCTGGGGCTTGGTGCCTGCCGCCGGCTCGGTCGTGGCGGCCAGTTTGCCTTCCGTGTTCCAGGTCAGCGTCTGCTGCGCCTGGGTGCCGGGGCGGCTGGTGGTGTTGCCCGCCTGGTCGTAGGCGTATGTGGCGTTGCGTGCGCCCGTCACCTTCGTCACGGGGTGGGGCTGGCCTGCCGGCGTGCCGTAGGTGTACGTCGCGGTGCTGTCGCCCGACGCCGTGTGCTGCGTCTCCGTCGCGCGCTGGCCCGCCGCGTTGTATGTGTAGCTGGTCCAGTACGGGGCCGCCCCGTCGAGGTTGGCGGTCGTACGGCCCGTGGCCGCGCAGTCCGCCGTCTTCGGTGTCCAGGCGTCCGTCATACGGCGGTGGCCGTCGTAGGTGAAGCACTGGAAGTCGGCCTTGCCCGTGCCGCCCTGTGTGCTCGCGTCGAAGATCGACGTGACGTTGCCCGCGTCGTCCTGCGTGAACCTCAGCTCCTGCGGCATGTAGCCGTGGACATCGTCCGTCACATAGGAACGGGTCAGACGGCGAGTGCCGTCCTCGTAGTCATAAGTCAGGTACGCGTTGTTGTTCGCGCCTGACACCCCCATACCGACCGAGAGCTGGCGAACGTCGCCCTGGGGCGAGTAGAGCGCCCCCTGGAGGTAGCCCGTGTTGCCGCTGAACTTCAGCAGTTGGCCGACCGCGCCGTACCTGAAGCCGAGCATCTCGGACGGCAGTCCGGCGACCGCCGGGCTGCCCTGCTGCTGGACGTCGCCCGCAAAGTTGTAGTACGTGGACGACTCCAGGATCTGTGGCACGCCCGCAGCCACGAGCGGGTCGTCGCCCGGGAGGATCAGGCGGCTGTTGTTGGGGCGGTAGAGCGCGTCGTAGCGCGTGACCTTCTGGGTGTACGCCTTGCTGTTCGGCTGTCCGACGCCGTTTTCGTAGCGGACCGCAGTGTCCTGCTGCCCCTTGGCCAGCGTGTCGAAGGTCCAGGCTGCCAGCTTGTTGGCGTCCGTCTTCCCGCCGTCCCACAGGCCCGTCTTGCGGCCGAGGATGTCGTACTCGGTCGTCAGCGTCCTGCCGCGGGCATCCCTGGTGCTGATCGCCTGGTCCAGGTCGTTGTACGCCGTGGTCACCGTGCCCTTGTCCGGGTCGGTGGCACGGACCTGGCGGCCGAACAGGTCGTAGCCGTACGTCCACTTCTTCTGGTCGGGGCCCTCCACCGTGGCCTGCTGGCCGGCCGCGGTGTACGTGAACCTGGTCGTCGTGTAGTCGTCGCCCGTCGGCTGCGGGGCGCCGTACTCGCGGCGTTCGGTGGTCTGGCCGAGAGCGTTGGTCACCACGGCCGTCGCCTGGCCGCCGGACGCTGCGGTCGTCGTTACCGTGTCGCCCGTGTAGCGCGTCTCCGTCGTCCAGCGCAGGACATTCTTGACCCTGGTCTCCGCCTTGACGGCCCGTCCCGCACCGTCGTAGGTGGTGTCCGTCTGGAGTGGGGCCTGGCCGCCGTCTGTCGCGACCAGCGTTCCGTTCGGCGTGCTCGTCTCGTCCCAGATGTCCGACTGGCTGGAGACCGCGAGCCCACGGTCGTCGTACAGCGTCAGGGCGATCAGCCGTCCGCCGTTGGGCGTGGGGGACTGGACCTGGCGCAGGCGCAGCAGCGAGTCGTAGATCTCGTAGGTGGTCTTGTAGCCGCCGTCGTTGTCGGACTCCAGACTGGACGTCGCGACCCAGGAGGGTGCCGACGACGTCACCTTGTAGGCGTAGACGTAGTTCGGGCTCTTGCCCAGAACGCGCCGGAGGTTGGGCAGCCAGGTCTTCACCACGCGGCCGAGCGCGTCGTACTCGCTCTCCGTGACCTTGCCGTTGGGGTCGGTCACCATCAGCGTGGCGCCGGTCGCGAAGTCGAGCTGGGTCGTGGTCCGGTGGGACTTCGCGTTCGTCACCGTCGTCGCGGTGAGCGGGCCGCTCGCCGCCGGCGTGTACGTGGTCGTGGCGGTGACCGTGTCGTGGGTGTCGCTCACGGTCAGCGGGCGGCCGAGTATGTCGTACGTCGTCGTCGACATCTTCTGCCAGACCGGCTGGTTGTCCGTGCCGTACGCCTTCGCGCGGCCGGTCCAGCGCAGCTCGCCCTTGGTGGGCGTCTGCGTGGCCGTCCAGGTCGTGGCGTCGTACGCCGTCGCCGTGTCGGAGATGACGTCGCCGGGGGCCGCGGAGGTCGACGGCAGGTCCAGCGCCTCGTCGGTCGTGGCGCACGGCTTCGCGGTGACGCGGGTGCGGGAGACCAGGCTGTTGATGCCGAGGGCGTCGTTGCGGGCGTACCAGGTGCGGGTGCACTTCTCGTCGCCCGTGACCGCGGCGTCCCCCTTGTCCTCGACGGTGACGGCCATGCCGTACGCGTCGTAGGTCGTCGCCGTGGAGCGGACCCGGTCGAGGCCGGGGGTGGTCGTGATGCTCGTACGGGAGTGTGTGGCGCCGGTCCGTACGTAGTACGCCTCGATGTCGGCGTACGACTTGTGCTGTGTCGCCGTCCGCTTCGACCAGGGGTCGTTGACGACGCCGCTGACCTCGGGGCCGGTGGCACCGTTGTAGGTGACCGTCTCGCGGGTGAAGCCGGCGTACTGCGCCGCGTCCGTGATGGCCGGGGCCTTGATGCCAGTGACCGTCGCGGACTTGCGCTGGTCCGGGTGGGGTGTCTTGCCGTCCGGGCCGAGGAGGCGGTCGCCGTTCATGCCGCGCATGAAGACCGTGACCGTCTTGGACTGGGTGCGGCCGGCCAGTCCGGTCAGGTGGGTGACCTTTCCGAAGCCGCGCCACACCGACCAGGTGCGTTCCTTCTCCTTGACGAACGGGTCCTCGTTGTAGTGCCAGGCCCCGCCGCCCTCGTAGAGGTACGTGTGCTGGACGGCCTCCGATCCGCCGTGCGGGTCGGTCGTGGCGACGGCCTGCACCGGGTACTTCTGGAACCAGTCGAGGATCGGCTCCTTGCCGCCGTTGGGCGACCAGTAGACCGGGTAGCAGCGGCGCGTGTTCGTGTCGACCTTGGGCATCGTCTGCCCGGCGAGGCAGTCGGCCTGCATGTACGTGACGATGGTCTGCGCGCCGGTCTCCGACGTGATGGTCCGCAGACGCGGCTTCTCGAGGGAGAGGATGTCGTCTGTCGCGCCGTCGACCCGGTTGGGGCGGAACTCATGGCCGAGCTTCACCGGGTCCAGTGTGAGGTCGGTGCCGTGCTTTCCGGTGTGGCGGATCTCGGACAGCCACAGGGACTGGTCGGTGGAGTCACCGGTGTCGCCGGGGTCGAGGTACTGCTGGGTCAGTGCCCAGGAATCGACCGAGGCGTAGCCGGGCGTGGCGGCGGCCGCGTCCCAGGCCTGTGTGGCGACCCCGGTCATCCTCTTGCGCGTGTAGAAGGTCGGGCCGACGTTGCCGGTGCACTTCTGGTCCGCCTTGCACTCGGCGTCGAACGGCACGTCCGGCCAGTTGTCGCGCGTCGCGTCGGTGAGCGATCCGCAGTCCGTGCCGATGCAGCGCTCGGCGTAGCCGAAGACCACCTTGTTGGAGGCCGAAGGTGTCGCCGAGAAGAGCGCTCCGGCGCGCTGGCCGTAGCGGATCTCCTTCAGGTAGCCGCCGCGCGTGTACGCGGTGCCGTTGTTGTCGTCGCCGAGCGTGTCGTAGTGGTTGAGCTCGGCCTCGTACCAGTACGACATGGCATTGCCGTGGGTGTCCTCGACGTAGTCGAGGTTCCACCGCCAGGCCTGGGTCTTGTGCCTGTCGGCGAAGGTGCTGCCGCTGCTGTAGCCGGGCTCGCCCGCGTCGTCGCCGAAGACGGGCACCGTCCACACCGACCGGGTGCGTTCCGCACCGGCTCCCGCGAGCTTGTTGAGGCCGAAGACGTACTTGGTGCCGTCGCCGGTGACGACGGTCCAGTGCTCGCCGTTGTCGTCGCCGTTGTCCGCGCCCGTCGACACGGTGACGGTGGAAGCGTCGTCGTTCTTCAGCCGCCACTTGCCGGTCGTGTCGTTCTTGACCAGCTCCGTGGAGTTGCCGTTCAGGACCAGCGAGGCGTTGTCGTACTTCCAGCAGAGGTCGAACTTGTCCGTCTGGCCGTCGTCGTCGCAGGTGCCGTAGCGGCGCTCGACGTACGACGAGGTGATGTCGAAGCCCTCGCCGATCGCCGTGCCCTGGTTGTTGGTGGAGGCGGTGCGGCCGTCGACGCGCCCGGAGTCGTACGAGATCTTCAGGTCCGGCTTCGGGCCTGCGGCGGACGGCGGTACGCGCAGCGGGTACGACCAGGTGAACGTGCCGGACGAGCCACCGGCCTCCCAGGTGGACGACGAGGACAGCGGGGTCGCCTTGTAGTCGCCGCCCCCGGACTTGGTGCCTGCGGCGACTGCGAGGACCATGGTCTGCTGGGCGGTGGTCGCGCCCGCGAGACGTGCGGTGGGCGCGGAGGCGGTGAAGTTCAGCTGGGCGTCGAGACGCTCGTTCTCACGGTTGTTGGTGAACTCGACCGGCGTGCGGGTGCGGCACTTCGCGTTTCCGGGGTCGGAGAGCGCGCAGTCGGGCAGGCGCAGGACCTGCAGGCGGCCCGCCCAGTCGCCGCCGTACGCCGAGGCGAAAGCGCCGTAGTCGATGCCGAGTTCGGTGCTGCTGCCGTCGGCGGGGGCCGAGACGGCGAGTACGACGCCCTTGACGCCCAGTCGTCCGGCCTGCTTCTGGTCGAGGACGTTGACGGTGACGGCGCGGGCGGAGGCGGCGGCCTTCCGCTTGCTCTTGTCCGTCTTCGTAGGGGCGACAGTGACGGGGAGGGAGCCGGCTGTCGCCTTGGCCCGGCCGTTGGCGGGCACCGTCACCCGGGCTGTGCCCGCCGTGGGCCATGTGGCTCTTTGCTTCTGGTGCTCTCGCGCACGGGCGGCGTCCGCGCGCCCTGCCACGGCCGCCTTGTCGATGACGGCCGCGGCCTTCTTGTTCGCTTCGGCCGTGAACGGGGAGACCTTGGTCGAGGTGGGTGCGTCGAGCTTTGGCCTGCCCAGTGGGTCACTGTCGGCGGCGAAGGCAACCGGTGTGAGCAGCCCCGGCACCATCGCGAAGCCGACCACCGCCGCGAGGTGGCGTGCGGGCAGGGGTCTGCGTCGTGGTCTGTTCCGGCGGCTGCTGCCTGACGCAGCAGCCGGTGGTGATCCGTTCATTGAGTGTGTCCTTATGTGAGGTCGGTCAGGGGCGGGCGGCGGTCGCGTGGAGGTACCGCCGCCCGCTGTGGTGGGAAGGACGGGTCCCTAGGCGCCGGTGGCGAGGGAGAAGACCTGCTCCGAAGTCATGGCGCCCGTCCATACCCTCAGCTCGGAGAGCGAGCCGGGCAGGAAGTGGCCACGGACGCCGCTTGCGGAGCCGCGACCCGCCGCGATCTCGCCGCTGCCCTGCGTCGGCGCGGTGAAGGAGGAGCCGACCGCTTCCGGCTGCTGCATCTCGCCGACGTAGAGGCGGGTGTTGCCGTGTCCGGCGGTGGTCTCCTCCGTGCCGTCGTACACACCGGTGATCTGGACCCACGTGTCGACCTCGGCCACGTCGGCCGAGGCCACGGAGCCGCTGGCCACGACAGCCCCTACGGCGTCCGTCGCGGTGCGTCCGAAGCGCCACAGGTAGGCGTCCGGGCCGGCCTTCTCCACCCACAGCGCCCACGACGACTCCTTGCCGTCCGGCGTCGCCTGGCTGAAGACGTGGGCCTTGGCGCCGACAGGGAGCGCGGCGAGCTTCGCGCCGTCCAGACGTACGCCGGCGGTCACGGTGAAGGAGCCGGTCTCGTCGACGACCGGCCCGGTGGTGGCCAGATGGCCGGACACGCCGTCGAGCCGCAGGGTGCCCTCATCGGGCTCGGCGGTGACACCGGTCGCTGATGCCGTCATCGCGCCGGCCGCATACGACGTGAGCTGCGGCACCCTACCGTTCGCGGCGGCAGCAGCGTCCCAGTGGGCGACCAGCTCACTCGCCGGCACGCCATCGGTCTCCAGCCGGCCCTCCTTGCGTACCTCGCCCGGCAGCAGCGCACGCTGCCAGACGGCCAGTTCGTCGACACGGCCCATGAAGTACTCGCCGGACTTGGAGCCGCCGACCGTCATACCGGCCGATGACGTCCAGGGCATGTAGGCGCTGTTGACCGCCGCCAGCGTGACGGGAGAGCCCTGCGGCCGCCCGTTCACGAACAACTGGATGGTGTCGTTCGCGTTGTCGGTGTCCCTCTTCGTGTCGAAGACGCCCACCAGGTGGGTCCACACGTTCAGCGGAGGATGCGGCGTGTCGGCGAGTGCGCTGACGTAGGCGGGTGTGGCGGAGTCCGCCACGGCCCGGTTGAAGACCCACTTCTTCGCGGAGGCCGAGTAGAAGAGGTTGAAGGCCGCCGAGCTGTCCGTTCCGGGAGCTGATGCCACGACGCGGGTCGTGGACGCGTCGGTGAGCATCACCCAGGCGGAGACGGTGAACGAGTCCCGCGTGTTCAACGGGGCACTGCTGGTGGAGGCGTGGCCGGTCCGCTGCGCCGGGTCCGTGACGTCGTCATTGAGCCGCAGCGAGTAGTCACCGGAGCCCCGGCGACCCTGATCCGTCCAGGTCGCAGCCTTGCCCGACTGCTGATGCAGGGTGATGTCATGGCGCGCGCCCTCGGTGGTGGCGGTGTCCTTCGCCACCGTGGTGGTCGCGCCCTGTGCGGCGTCGTCGAAGTGCCATCGGCCCACAGCGCTCTCGGCGGGGGCGACCTTGAAGTGGAACTCCGCCGGTGTTCCGGCCCGATCTCGTACGTCGATGGCTTCGACGATCAGAACCTGCGTACCGGCGGTGGTCGGCTCCGGGTGGATCGTCACGGTGGAGCCGGTCACGCGGTGCGCGTTCTCGGCGTTCTCGGTGAGCAGCCGCCAGCGGTATCCCGTGATATCCGTGTCGGCGGGATTCGGGGTGATCTTGAACTCGCCCGGGACGCCTGGGGCGCCATGGGCCTCGCACAGGCTGGCGGTGCACTCGGTGTAGACGCTGTTCGCGGTCGTGGCGATCTGCGGCGCCTGGGGTGCCGTGGAGTCGATCTTGAAGTAGCATCAGCGCTTGTACGGGGAGTTGATTGCCGTCGTGACGCCCTCGTACGTCCAGTACGACTGCGTCAGGGACCGGACCCGGTAGAGGGTCCCGTCGACGCCGCCGGCCAGGCGGCGCTTCGCCAGGGAGTCGTCCACGTAGTAGCCGGTCGCGGGCTCCGCGTAGGTGGCGTGGTCGTACCAGGATCCGCCGCTCTTCTTCTGCACATGGAAACGTGCCTTCAGCGACCCCCGCTCCTCGTAGACCGCCGGGGCGACCCCCGTCTGCAGTCTCGCCTGAAGAATCGGGTCCAAGCGCGTGGCGACGACGGGCGTGGCGTCCGATGTGCTGCAGCCTTGCATCGTTCCGTTGCCGGGGATGACACCGTCGTCGGTCACCGCGCCCGGCTTGAGGACGTAGACGACCTTGAGCTCGGCATTCTCCTTGAAGCGCTTCCAGGCGTCCGCGTTGCTCTCGTCCTTGGCGCGCAGCATGAGGGTGAGGCGGGAGAAGCGGCCGTCGGCGAAGTTGCGGACGGTCTGGGTCAGGTTCTCGTACGACTTGCGCGGCGAGTCGTTGAACTCGATCCAGCGGTCAGGCTGTTCAGGACTACAAGCGGTGCCGCGCCCCGCGGAGACATTGCGGTCGCCCATCAGGTCGAGCTGAGAGGGGCCCGGCCAGCGGGTGGACTCGGAGATGTTGTCCGTGCGCCACAGGTCCAGCCAGTGCGGCGAACACGAGAAGGACCAGGTTTCGTACGCGCGGAACGTGGCGTCGATGACGTACTTCCCGGTCAGCTTGGCCGGGGAGAACTCGAAGTACATCCGGTTGGTGTGGTCCGCGTCGCAGTAGTACGGGCCGACGCGGTAGCAGCGGCCGACGCCGTAGTCCCCGGTGAAGTTCCAGAAGCGGTCGCCGTCGCTGGAGAGGACCGTACGCTCGGAGACGCCCAGGCCGAGAGACGGGTCGATGTAGACCGGATAGACCGTGTCGGGGCCACGCAGCAGCGCCGGGTCGGGACGTACGGCGATCGAGTCTTCGGCCACCTGGACCGGCAGCTCTGCCGTGACATCCCCCTTGGCGGGAGCCGCAGGCTCGTCCTGATCGGCGGAGCTTCCGGCGTCCTGAGCACGGAGCAACTGAGGCTCAGCGCCGGTGCCAGTGCCGGTGCCGCCCGCCGAGTCCCACATGAGGCCGGACGGGCCGCTGAAGACGGTGTTGCCGTTCTGGTCGACGGCTCGCAGGCCGCCTCCACCGCCCGGGAGGACCCTGAGCCCCTTGCCGGTCGCGGTGAGTTCGACCTTGTCGAGCTGAGGGTTGGCCGCGGCTTCGGCCGACTTGACGACGAGGACTTCCCGGTAGCCCTCCGCTGTCGCGGTGAGCTGGAGGTCCACACCCTTGTACACCTCGGGATACGTGGCCGTCGCGCCGTCCAGACGCGGCACGGGCAGAGTCCCAGGCCAGCCCAGCTCGACGGCACCACGCGGGGAATCCAGCCGGACGAGATCCTTGCCGCTGCCCCCTCCCGAGAAGGTCAGATCCACGGCGGCGGCCTTGGGCCCCACCGTGCCGTCCGCGCGCCGCTCCAGCGTCACGTCGACGGCGCGCCATGTTCCGTCCTCGGCGCGGGCGTACTGCGGTGTCGTGGACTGCGTCAGCGTGTAGGTGCCGTCCGGATTCGCCATCGTGCGCGAGTACTCGGTGCGTTCGGCCACGACCTCCACCGGCTCGCCCGAAGTGGCAGCCAGAGCAGACGCGACACCAGCACTGAGCTCCGTCGCGGGCTCCTCCGCCGGCCTGGCGGCTGCGGCGGCGGCACTGCCGGGCTGATGGACCAGCACACCACCCGTCGCCAGCAGCGTCAGCCCCAGAGCCAGAACCAGCCCGCGGCCACCACCATGTCTTCGCCTGCCAACAGGCATGACTGCGCCACCCCCCTTGGGCCTCCCCAGACCCACATATCGAACGCGCGATCCATTTAGATCACCGGAACGACGCTATGGATCGACAGATCGTGAGGTCAACGCGATTTCCGGCGAGTCGCTGCACTCTGCAGGAACCTGACCCTCTCGCAATTGCCACAAGCCGGACAATCCCGCTATCAAGGGTGACGATCACTACGGGTGTCGTTGAGACCCCGAAATCGAACGTTGGACGTGTCGCCGTCCAGATCGATGGCCGGCGCCGCGTCCAGAGCCTTGGCGACGCGGCGAGCGGCAGGGTCGGGACGGAGTCGCCGCCCTTGTTCACGGTTATATGCCGCAGGAGTTGAAGTTCACGCAGGACGACGCGGGCAACGTCACGTCGATCTTCGACGCGTCCACGCAGGGCGGCACGGGCAAGGTCGACTTCAGCGCTTCGCCTATGACGGCCACCGCGGCCTGACCGAGGCCTGAACGCCGAAGACGGCGGACTGCGCGGCCACGGGCAACGGCAGGCCGACGGGCGACGGCTCATTTCCCTGGTCAGCGTCCCATCACGTCCGGACATGCGAACGCCCCGCCTGTTCTCGCGGGGCGTCGGGGTGGGGCGATGCGTGTTGTTCGCTATGTCAGGGCGCGATCGGCACGGCTCGGCTCCAAAGCTCCTCGGCGTGATCACGGAAGCGGTCGAACATGCCGCCGTCGCCCTGTCTGTGGAGGTGCAACAGGGGCGAGTCGTGGCCGACCAGCCGCGCGAGATGAGGCGTCACAAGGGCGTCGTCATCGAACCGGAAGACGCTCAAGCTCACGTGGTTCACGGCGTCTGAGGGAGCCGAGAATCGTGTCTCAAGCCCTTCCGGCGAGTCGAGGCGACCCAAGTGCTCCAGGGTGATTCGGATCCGGGTGGAGACGGTCAGGGCCGTGTCCTCGATGGCCTCACGCTGTCGCGTCACCTCGCCGTCGGGGTCGCCGATCAGGAAGCGGACCTGCACCCCGGATTCGACCTTGCGACGCAGCGTCTCTGAGAACGCTGGGACGGACGTGAAGAGGAAGTAGTTCGTGTACCCGGCGAAGTAGATCTCCTGTGCGGCGCCGTCGATCAGTTCGGCCCACAGGGAGGACGGTGCTGCGGACCGGTACGGGTAGCTGCGGGTGATCTCGCGATCCGTGCCGGTCTTGATGCGGTCCTTGACCACCTGTGGCCAGATCATTTCCTCGTCCACTCCCAGAGCGCGGGCGGCGTCTTCGCGGTTCCTGGCGTGCGGCGTTAACGCCTCGTTCGAAACCCATCGTTCCACTTGCTTCGGGGATACCCCCACTCGGTACGCGAGCTGCCGGGCGGTGAGCCCCGCTTCATCCATGGCAGAACGAAGTCTGACGTTCAAGTCAACCCCCTCGGCAGGGACGTTTGGGCCTTCTTAAGACCCTATCGCCGTAAGGCCCAACTGTCCCCGTGCATGGCCAGATACGTCCCTTACGGGGGCCCACGATCGGGAGGACGTAGAAGACCCCCGCGACGGGTGGAGCCGTCCGGGGGCATGGCCAACGCTTACGAGGAGCGTCGACATGACAGACCCTATCTGCCGGATCGCCGCATGGTTCCGGCTGTTGTTCGCCCCCGGTTCCGGCCGGCGCCGGGCAGGCGCGTGCCCGACTGCGGCGGACCCCGCCACGCGGCCCCAGGCGGCCCCCATCCCCCTCGCGCCGCGGCTTCCCGCCCTCCGCTCCCCGTACGGGCAGCATGAGCTGTTCGACGGCGCCACGGTCGCCCTGGTGCGCCCGTACCTGGTCGCTCACGAGCGCCGGCAGGAGCGGCTGCGTAAGCAACGGCGGCGCCTCACCCTGGTGCTCGCGGCGGACTTCGGCATCGATCTGGACACGCGGGTCCTGCACGGGTCGGAGGTGGCACGGTGAGCGCGCGCCTGAAGCGGTCGGAGCCGCTGGACACGGAGCCGTGCGTTGCGCGGCGTTCGGGGTGGGAGCGCCCGGGGCCCGGTTGTCACCGCCTGCCCTGTGTCCTTCCAACCGGCCACGGCGCGGAGCACCGGGACGCGCTCGGGCAGACCTGGGCGGCCCCTAGCGTGCGGGCGGCGCGGAAGCCAGTACGTATGTGTGTGCGATGCCACGACATCACGGACACGCCCATCATCGTGGCGGAGATCCACTCTGCGAGCGGTCCGGGCTTCAACGTCTACTGCTGCCCGACGTGCGCCCGGTACTACTTCATACACCACGAGCGCCAGCCCGGCTGGCCCGGCAACGAGGACGGGACCCCGTGAGCGCTGGGCGCACGGTCACCGGGCGGCGCCTCGCGATCACGGAGGCGTGGGCGGAGATGAACCGGACCGGCCTGTCCGGGGCGTGCGTGATCGATGAGCACGCCTACTGCACGCCTCCGCTGGACGTGTACGTGAAGACGCGCGGGCGCCCGCCGGTCGGCCCGCCGGTCGTGTCGATCCGGTGCACGTGCGCCTGCCACAAGGGCTGCCCCGTCCGGCGAGAGGTCATCACCGTGCAGACCGGCCGCCCGCCACGCTAGGCCGTGTCTCATAATTGATCAAGCGCTTGCCATCCCGACCTGGTAGAAGCGGGTCCGGATGGCAGTGGAACACGACTCTTTGGGGGCGGCATGTCGGGACCGGCAGTCGGGCTGTGGCTCTTCGAACCGCGCGAGTTCGGGGACATCCTGGCCGATGTAGTCCCGTGGCTGGAAGGCTTCTGCGAGCCGGTCGAGACCAAGGTCGGCAGCGACCTGGACTTCTGGGTGCGAGACGGTTCGGCCGTGGGTCTACCTGCATTGGACCCTACCGGCGTTGGTGTGTTCTTCCTGTCGGAGGACGAGGAGATGCCGGCGGAAGAGGAGGACTACTCGGCCTTCTCTCGGCCACCGGTGCAGGGGCTGGTGCTCGGTGCCGGCTGCTCGGGCCCGGCGAACCATCAGGTGCTCGGTCACCTGGCACTCGTGCTCGCCGAACGCCTCGACGCGTTGATCGACTTCGACGGCCTGCTGAGCTATCCCACCCCACGTGATGACACAGGCGATGAGAGGTCTCTGGACCGGGCGAGAGCACTGGTTGCCTCCCTCCCGGGAAGAGTCGCGGAGGTTGCGTACGACACCGGGGGCGGTGGGCGGTGGTTTCGGCACGTCGGTGACGTGAAGTTCCTGGCGGCCTGGCTGCAGCATCCGGGTTTCCACCTGGTCAAGTAGTGCCCGCCACTCGCTCGGCGACGGTTGGGTCAGGTCGTTGTGTTTCGCAGCCACAGGATCAGCGACGCGATGACCACACCGGCCCGGTAGTGGGCGGCGAGCTTGTCGAACCGGGTCGCGACGGGCCCGGAACTGCTTCAACCGCGAGAAACACCGCTCGACGACATTGCAGCCTCGAAACGCCTCGGCGTCCAACACTGGGGGCCGGCCGCCTTGCGCGCCCTGGCGGACGCGGTTGGCGACCTGGTCGCGGCGCTCGGGGATGGTCGCCTTGATGTTCCGGCGCCGCAGCAGGAGGCGGAGCTTCCGGGACGAATAGGCCTTGTCCGCCACGACACGGTCGGGTCTGGTGCGGGGCCGTCCGGGCCCGATGCGCGGGATGCGGATCGCGTTCAGCACGGCGGGGAGCATGGTGCAGTCCGCCGTGTTGCCGGTGCTCAGCACGATCGACACCGGGAGGCCGCGAGCGACCTCCGGAGGAGGTAACTTCCTCTGGACTGTGGGCGAGCGAGGAAACTTGAACATGGTGCGTGCCGCGCCTGGTATACATCACACTGTGGCAAGCGGTGGTGCACCGGTTCGCGCGGCCGGTCAGATCACTTTCCGAAACGGTGGCACTGTATCGTGCGAAGGCCGGGCCGTCCCCGGCTCGCGGACCATGGGAGGAATACCCGTTCGCCCACACATACGAAGGCGGGGCGGCGGCAACCCTCACTCTGTCGCCGGGCTCTGTGAACTCGAGTCACGGGTCGCTGCTCAGGTGGTTCTGGGCTAGAAACGGCATCGGGGATGGGGATCGCTTCGCGCTCCGAGTCGAGTAGTGGGGAAGCGGCAACAGTAATGCTGATCGAAGTAATCGAGCGCTTGTGGCAGGAAGTTGACAGGCTGAACCGTCCTGTCGTCAGATTTCGTGCGCCCGGCGTCTCTGCGAGCGAAGTGGAGGCGGCGTTCGGAGACCCCGTTCCGGAAGACGTCTACACATGGTTCAGATGGTCGAATGGCGTGGAGTATCACCCGGGCCAGGTCCAGGACGATGCTGCCCTGGTGCCGGGTTATGAGCCACTCTCATTGCGCGAAGCAAGAGCCGTGCGGGACTCCCAGCCGAGCGGAGACCCTGTACTGGGAGAGTTCTATGTCCCGCTCTTGGCGACCGGCGGCGGAGACTTTTACGCCGCAGTGTACGACCGATCGTTGCGATCGCCTAAGGTTGCCCATGTCATGATTGGCAGCGGATGTGAATTCGTGTACGAGAGCATTGAAGGTATGGTGAACACCTTCTGCGATTTCTATCGTACGGGAGTTTTCTTCGTGAGCGATGAGGGCATCTTGGAGGCCGAGGACTATCGCTGGGCTGAGGCCGAATCAGAGCCTGGGCCACAGCGTGACTCGTAACCAGTAGCAAGAATGAGGCCCGCCGGGCAATGCGGGGTGGAGCCTCTGCGTTGTGTGACGGCGGTTGCGGAAGCAGCACTGCAGGCCACTCGACTGCTTGCGCCTGCGCCTCTGGGGCTCAGCCCAGGCGAGCCAACGGGCAGATGGTGCCCAGTTCTCAACCCGGGACCAAAGACGGCTCCATCCACTCACGGAGAATCGCCCAGCAGTACCGCGACGAACTGCCTCTACGAGGTTGCGCAGCGTCAAACGATGATGGAATTCCAGATCCGGATGATTGGGGAATGGTTGAGGTGGACTTCTCCGATCCTCTCGGGTGCGCAGACCTCCCCTATAACCTCGTTCACCTGGAAAGACTTCAGGGCACATTTCCGGTCGATATCGATTCCTTCTCCATCGAGATCTCTTCCGAAGTCATGCGCCGCACAACGGATTGATCACTCCCCGAGTCATGCACTCCAGCAAATCTGAAGCCCCGGCGGAGGCGGATCTGCGGGGCTTCAGAGGTGCCCGGCGGCAGTATTTGACACTGTGGCAACAGTCGCGGATTCCCACGCACAACGATGGACGCCAGCGGAACGCAAAATGCACGCCGACCAGCGAAGAAGCAGGTATTGGAGTCTCCTAGCACGCATACTACGTACCGGCCAAAGCCACTCCAGTCCTGGTTCACAACTACAACAGGAACCAGGAGGCTTACATGTTCGACGACATTTCGCATGCGACGTAGACGAAGACGCATTAGTGGGGAGATGGGGATATAACGAGTGGCGTGGCCGAGACAACGTTGGTCAGGCCGAGCGGACCTTGTGCCGGCCGGCCAAAGAAGCCGCTCTGCGGGCAGGAAGGTGGAGCCGGGGTCAGACTCTGATGACCTTGATGTCCGGCTCTCCGGGCAGCGCAGTGGCCGCAGCGCAGAGTTTCGGGATGTGCGAGGCGTCGGAGGTGACCAGCCGGACGGGAGGTGTGCACAACGCAGCAGTCGCGACGACCAGCGCGTCCACAAGGCACTCATGCCCGTCCAGGCCGGTCACGTCCAGGATTCTCGCGGCGTTCCTTATGACATCGTCGGTGATGGGCTTCAGATCGAACCGGGACAGCAGGAACGACAAGCGTTTTGCGGCATCGCCGGTACGCCGCACCTCAAGGGGTGTCAGGACGGACAGTGCCACACGCCGGCCGTGGCTTTCCGCCGCCTCGATGCGGGCGCGCATACCGTCATCGCCATCGACCTGGAGGGACAAGCCCTGCGCATCCAGGAACAGCGTGCCACCGCTCTGCCCCTTGGCCCTGAGGCGCTTGCTCACCATTCTTGCTCTGCCTGCCTCCGGGCCTCTTCCGACACCGGGCCGAAGACGCGCCGGTCTTCGGCGACCACCTCACGAAGCTTGGCCATGGCGAGCCACTGCTCCAGCGCCTCGGAAACGATGGAGGAGAACCCGGTCTTGCCAGTGCGGTCCTCCACCTCCTTGATCAACGATTTCGGGAGCGATACGGATCGCTTCTCGGCCCGCTCAGGTACCTGCGGTGTGGCGTGCGCACTCATACATAAAAAGTAGCACCAGCGGTAAGAAAAATCTCGGCATGTTGACAGGGCTTCGACGGCGGACCTACCTTCATCTAGATAGGAAAGTTTCCTAACAGTTTCGGCCACAGGTGGAGCTCGTTGTGACGACCCCCGGAACGCCGCGGGTGCTGCGGGCCATGAATGATCGGGCCGCGCTCGATCTGCTGCTGGAGCACGGGCCCCTGTCGCGGAGTCGGATCGGGGAGCTCACCGGGTTGTCCAAGCCGACCGCTTCGCAGTTGCTCGCGCGGCTCGAAGCCGCCGGGCTCGTCGTGGTGACCGGGACGACCGCGGGGCGGCCCGGGCCGAGTGCTCAGTTGTACGGGGTGAATCCGCGGGCCGCCTACGCGGGCGGGCTGGATGTGAACCCGCGGCGGATCCGGGCCGCCGTCGCCGATGTGACGGGGGCGGTCGTCGGGGAGTTCGAGCTCGCCACGCCACAGGGGCGGAAGCGGAGTGACGGTGCCGTGCGGCAGGTCGTCGACGCCCTCGGCGGGGCCGTGAAGGACGCCGGGCTTGCTGTCGGTGATGTGCGACGGGTTGTTGTCGGGACTCCTGGCGCCTTTGATCCCTCCACCGGGCGGTTGCGGTATGCCTCGCATCTGCCGGGGTGGCACTCGACCACGCTGCTTGAGGAGCTGGCCGCCGCGCTGCCGATGCCCGTCGAGTACGAGAACGACGTCAATCTTGTCGCTGTGGCCGAGCAGCGGCTCGGGGCCGCCCGGGGGCATCGGGACTTCGTGCTCCTGTGGAATGCGGAGGGGCTCGGGGCCGCCCTCGTCATCGGCGGGCGGCTGCACCGCGGGTTCACCGGGGGCGCCGGTGAGGTGGGGTTCATGCCCGTGCCGGGTGTTCCGCTGGTGCGGAACGTCGCCAGGACCGGTAGCGGTGGCTTCCAGGAGCTTGCCGGTGCCCAAGTGCTGCCCCGGCTCGCCCGTGAGTTGGGGCTCGATGGGCCCGGTGGGCTTGCTCATGCCCGGGACGCCGTGTGGTTGCTGGAGCGGGCCGCTGAGGACACGGACTACTCGCCTCTGCTCGACGCCTTTGCCGGCCGGCTCGCCACCGGGCTCGCCTCGCTCGTCGCCGTACTCGACCCCGAGATCGTCGTGCTGGCCGGTGATGTCGTCGTCGCCGGCGGCGAGCCGCTGCGTGAGCGCGTGGAGGCCGAGCTCGGTGAGCTGGCCGCCGCCCGGCCTCGGCTGCTCATCGGCGGCGTACGGGAACACCCCGTACTGCGGGGCGCTCTGGAGGTCGCCCTCGCCGCCGCCCGTGACGATGTGTTCGACACCTCCGCCGCCTGATGAACCAGAGTGAAGGGCCAAGGGTGAAATATGGGCATGAAGCTTGTCGTCGTGGGCGGTGGGTCCACCTATACCCCGGAGCTGGTGGACGGGTTCGCGCGGCTGCGCGGTGTCCTGCCTATAGGGGAGCTCGTCCTCGTCGATCCGGATGTGGAGCGGCTACGGCTGGTCGGGGGGCTCGCGCGGCGGATCTTCGCCAGGCAGGGGCATCCGGGGGCGGTGACCACGACCGCCGATCTCGACGCGGCCGCCGACGGTGCCGACGCCGTGCTGCTCCAGTTGCGCGTCGGCGGGCAGGCGGCCCGGCAGCAGGACGAGACCTGGCCGCTGGAGTGCGGGTGTGTCGGACAGGAGACCACCGGGGCGGGCGGGCTCGCGAAGGCGCTGCGGACCGTGCCGGTCGTCCTCGACATCGCCGAGCGGGTACGCCGCGTCAGCCCGGACGCCTGGATCATCGACTTCACCAACCCCGTGGGCATCGTGACCCGGGCCCTGCTCCAGGCCGGGCACAAGGCCGTGGGGCTGTGCAACGTCGCCATCGGGCTCCAGCGGAAGTTCGCGCGGCTGCTCGACGTGGCGCCCGAGGCGCTCCACCTCGACCACGTCGGGCTCAACCACCTCACGTGGGAGCTGGGCGTGCGGCTCGGCGGGCCCGACGGCGCCGACGTGCTGCCGAAGCTGCTCGCCGAGCACGGCGACGCCGTCGCCGACGACCTGCGGCTGCCGCGCCCGCTGCTCGACCGGCTCGGTGTCGTCCCCTCGTACTACCTGCGCTACTTCTACGAACACGATGTCGTCGTCGACGAGTTGCGCACCAAGCCGTCCCGGGCCGCCGAGGTCGCCGCCATGGAGCGGCGGCTGCTGGCGATGTACGGCGACCCCGCCCTTGACGAGAAGCCGGCGCTGCTGGCGGAGCGCGGCGGGGCGTTCTACTCGGAGGCCGCCGTCGACCTGGCGGCCTCGCTGCTCGGCGGCCGCCCCGCCGTCCAGGTGGTGAACGTCCGCAACGGCGGCACGCTGCCGTTCCTGCCGGACGACGCCGTGGTCGAGGTGCAGGCCGCCGTCGACGGGTCGGGCGCGCGGCCGCTGCCGGTGCGGGAGCTGGACCCGCTGTACGCGGGGCTCGTCGCGCAGGTCACGGCGTACGAGGAGCTGGCCCTGGAGGCGGCGCTGCGCGGGGGGCGCGACCGGGTGTTCCGCGCGCTGCTCGCGCACCCGCTGATCGGCCAGTACGCGTACGCCGACACGCTCACCGACCGGCTCGTCGCGCACAACCGGGAGCACCTGGCGTGGGCGTGAGCGGACGGGGAACCGGTGGCGGGCGGGGCTCCGGTGACGGACTGGTGCTGGCCATCGACGCCGGGAACAGCAAGACCGACGTCCTGGTCGTGTCGGCCGACGACGGTACGGTCCTGGGCGCGGCGCGCGGCGGCGGGTTCCAGCCGCAGGCGGTGGGCGTGGAGGCGGCGGTCGACGTGCTGGCGCGGGCGGTGGACGAGGCGCTCGCGCAGGCGGGCGCGGCCGGTGCGCCGTCCGCCGCTCCGAGCGTCACGCCCTCCGTCACGCCGGCCGTCGCGCCGTCCGTCGCGCATGTCTCCGCGTGTCTCGCGAACGCCGATCTGCCCGTCGAGGAGGAGGCGTTGGCGCGGGCGCTGCACGCGCGCGCGTGGGGCGCGTCGACGGTCGTACGGAACGACACGTTCGCCGTGCTGCGCGCCGGGGTCGACGAACCGCGGGGTGTCGCCGTCGTGTGCGGGGCCGGCATCAACTGTGTGGGCATGCTCCCGGACGGGCGGACCGCCCGGTTCCCGGCGCTCGGGCGGATCTCCGGCGACTGGGGCGGCGGCGCGGGCCTCGCGGAGGAGGCGCTGTGGCACGCGGCACGCGCCGAGGACGGGCGCGGCGAGCCGACGGAGCTGGCCCGCGCGCTGCCCGCGCACTTCGGGCTCGGCTCCATGTACGCGCTGGTCGAGGCCCTGCACCTGGGGCACGTCCCGGCGGTGCGGCGGCACGAGCTGGCGCCGGTGCTGTTCGCCGTCGCGGAGGGCGGCGACACGGTGGCTCTGGGCCTGGTCGAGCGGCAGGCCCGGGAGGTCGTCGCCCTGGCGGTCGTCGCGCTGGAGCGGCTCGGGCTGCTGGGTGAGCCCGCGCCGGTGCTGCTGGGCGGCGGCGTCCTCGCGGCCGGGCACCCGCGGCTCAACCCCCGGATCGCCGAACTGCTGCGGGAGCGGGCGCCGCTGGCCGAGCCGCGCGTCGTGACGGCACCGCCCGTGCTGGGCGCGGCGCTGCTGGCGCTGGACCACGTGGGGGCTCCGCCGGAGGCCGCGGCGGCACTACGCGCGCGGTACGGGGAGCGGTACGGGGAGGAGTAGCGCGGGGAGGAGCAGCGCGGGCGGTGGCGTGATGACCGGGGCGTGAACGCCGCCTGTGCGCGCCCCTTCGGGAACCGGCGGCGGCCGCCGGACGTGTTCTTTGAGGGGGGTTCGAATGACGGTGCGATTGAGGCGTCGGGCACGATAAGAACAAGATCGAGTCAAGCCTGGTGTCAATGTCGGCCCCTGCGGCCATACTGCTGGCCGGGCAGCCGCCTCCCGAGTCCGCCGGGGGCGGGCCGCGGCGACCGAGGGGGAGGTCACGTGACATACCCGCCGAACGGGCGGTCCGTGCCGTCGGGCGTACCCACGCCGCCACCCGGCACCCCCGCACCACCGCCGCCCGGCATCCCCGCCCAGCCGCCCCGCCACTGCCTGGCCCCCTCTACGGCCCCGGGCGTGACTCCAGCCCCTTATACGGCTCCGGGCGCGGCCCCCGTTCACAGCGCGGCCGTCCCGGCTCCCGCCCCCGCCTCCTCCCCCTCCCCCTCCCCCGACGCCGCGACCGCCGGGCCGCACACGCCGCGCGGTGCGTGGGCCGAGGCCCGCGCCCGGCTGCGTACCGCGCTGACGACCGAGCCCGGGCGCCTCCGAGTCATCGGAGCCGTACTGGCCGCGCTCGTCGTGGCGTTCGGCGCCGTCACCGCCCTGGAGGTGGCGGACCGGTCGGCCGCCGCGGACGACGTCGTCGGGCGCAGCCAGCCGCTGAGCGCCGACGCCGCGCACGTCTACCGCTCGCTCGCCGACGCCGACACGGCCGCCGCGAGCGGCTTCCTCGCGGGCGCGCAGGAGCCCGCCGGCGTACGGGAGCGGTACGAGGAGGACATCGCGACCGCGGCCCGGCTCCTCGTCAAGGCGGCGGCCACCACGGACGGTTCGTCCGCGTCCGCCCGCGAGATCGCCACGCTCAACGAGCAGCTCCCGCAGTACACGGGCCTGATCGAGCGGGCCCGCGCCGCGAACCGGCAGGGCCTGCCGCTGGGCGGCGCGTACCTCCGGTACGCGAACCAGCGGATGACGAAGGAGATGCTGCCCGCGGCCCAGCGCCTGTACGAGGCGGAGACCGCACGGCTGGCCCAGGACGACGAGGACGCGCGCGCGTGGCCCGTCCTGTCGCTCGGTGCGGGCGTGCTGGTCCTGGGTGTCCTGGCCTGGGCGCAGCGCCGCGAGTACCGGCGTACGAACCGGGTGCTCAACCGGGGCCTGCTCGCCGCGACGGCAGCCACCACGGTGGTGCTGCTGTGGCTCGCGGCCGGGCACACGCTCGCCCGCACCGGCCTGGACGACGCACGCGCGCACGGGCAGGATTCGCTCAAGGTGCTGAACGAAGCCAGGATCAGTTCCCTCAAGGCCCGGGCGAACGAGAACCTGACTCTCGTGGCACGGGGCGCGGTACTCACCGACGACGGCAAGAGCGACAAGTACGAGACGGACCACGTCGCCGCGATGGCGGCGCTGGACTCGGCGCTGGACCGGGCCCGGAGGCTCGCCGACGACAAGGCGGGCGGCGACCCGGTGGCGGACGCGCGCCGGTGGCAGGGCGAGTGGCGCGAGCGGCACACCGGCGCCCGGCAGACGGACGACGCGGGCGACTACGAGGGCGCCCTGGCGAAGGTGCTCGGCGGCGAGGACTCGACGGGCGCCGCCTTCGACCAGGTCGACGCGGCCCTGCGGAAGGCGCTCGACCACGAGCAGGCGGAGTTCACGCAGGCCGCCGACCGCGGGCGCGCCGCGCTGACCGGCCTCGCGGCGGGCGCCGCAGCCCTGGCGTTTCTGGGGGCGGTCGGCGCCGTCCTGGGCATCAACCGCAGGCTGTCGGAGTACCGGTGACCGGCGAGGCGAGGGGAGGGGCACGATGAACGGCACGAACAGCACGAACAGCACCCACGGCGCCAACAGCACCGCCGGCAGCGCCGGCACCGGCAGCGCCGTCGGGCGGTTCCGGGGCTGGGGCGGCGTGGCCGCGATGGGCGCCGCGTGCGCGCTGACGGGCGTCCTGGCCCTCGTACCGCTCTGCCTCGGCGGCGCGCCGGGCGGTTCTGCGCCGGGCGGTTCTGCGCCGGGCGGTTCGGCGCCGGACCGGCAGGAGCACGACCGGCAGGAGCGGGACGGCGGCGGAGTCGTCCGCGTACAGCCCGCCGGTGCGGCCGCCGCCCGGTCCGAGACGTGCACCGACCCGGAGGCGTCGCTGCGCCCGTCCTCCGCCGACGGCCCGGCCGTCGACGCGATCAAGGCGCGCGGCAAGCTCATCGTCGGCGTCGACCAGAACAGCTACCGGTGGGGCTACCGCGACCCCGCCAAGGGCACCCTGGAGGGCTTCGACATCGACCTGGCCCGGGCCATCGCCGCCGACATCGTCGGCAGCCCGGACGCGGTCATCTTCCGTGCCGTGCCGACCAACCAGCGGATCGCCGCTCTGGAGGGCGGGAAGGTCGACCTGATCGTCCGGACCATGACGATCAACTGCGCGCGGATCGAGCAGGTCGCGTTCTCGACCGCGTACTTCCAGACCGGCCAGCAGGTGCTCGCCCCCAAGGACTCCACCGTCACCGGGTACGACGCGTCGCTGGCCGGCAAGCGCGTGTGCTCGGCCGAGGGTTCGACGGCGTACGAGGCCCTGGAGCGCGACGCGTTCGGCGCGAAGTACCGCGACGAGGGCGACGGGACGCCGCAGGACGCGGACCGCCTCACCGTGCCCAACCAACTGGACTGCCTGGTCCGGCTGCAGACCGGCGAGGTCGACGCGATCGTCACGGACAGCGCGCTCGCCGCCGGTCAGGCCGCGCAGGACCCGGCCGTCGAGCTCAAGGGCAGGCCCTTCACGACCGAGTACTACGGCGTGGCGGCGAAGCTCGGCAAGGACGACCTGGTGCGCCGGGTCAACCAGGTGCTCGTCGCCTACCGCAACGGCCCCTGGCAGCGGGCGTACGACAAGTGGCTCAAGGCCGACCTGCCCGGCATAGCCGGGCCCCCGGCGCCGAAGTACCGGACCGGCTGACCGGGCAGACACGACACGGCGAGACCGAGCCCGAGCCCGAGCCCGACGAGTGGGCGAGTGGACGAGTGGGCGAGTGGACGAGTGGAAAGCGAGAGGTGATCGATGGGCGTCACGGGACCCCCCGGTCCGGTGATGGACCGGGACGAGGTGGACCGTGCGCTGGCCCGGCTCGGCGCGGAGCACAAGGCGGTCGAGGACTCGCTGCTCGCGCTGCAGGACCACGCGGGCCGCAGGCTGCTGGAGGGCGCCGAGCTGACCGGCACGACCAAGGAGCGGTGGGCGGAGACCGAGCGGACCGTCGTACGGCTCTGGACGTACTTCGACGCGTACACGGCCGCGCTCCGCGAGGCCCGGGAGATACGGGCGCGGCGCCGCTGGCCGGGGCGGGACGAGCTGGCCGAGCTGACCGACCGGCTGCGCGGCGGGAGCGTCGTCGTGCCGGGCGACGCCGACCGGGGCGCGCAGCTGGCCGAGCGGTTCACGCTGGAGCAGCTCGTGGCGCGGATGAACGAGCTGTACGCGGCGTCCCTGGACGTGGTGGTGACGGCGGACGCCGTCTGGTCGGCGCTGCCCGCCCGCATAGACCTCCTGGCCGCCGAGCTGAACCGGACGCGTTCGCTGGCGCGTTCCGTGGGTGTACGGCCCGGTGAGCACCCGGCGGGCGACGACCTGGAGGCCATCACCGACGAGCTGGCGACGCTGCGCGTCCAGGTGGTGAGCGACCCGCTGGCGTTCTGGCGGCCCACGCCCGGCAGTTCGGCGCCCGGCGGCGGCCGGCCCGACACAGACCGGTACGACAGGGCGGCGCGTGCGCTGGAGGACGTACGGCGGGAGATCGAGGCCGTGCTCCAGGTGCGGCAGGACTCCGAGTCGCGGCTGCTGCGGCTGCGCGACCTGCTGTCCCGGGCCGACCGGACGCTGGCCGAGGCGCGGACGGCGCGCGGTGAGGTCCTGGCGAAGATCGCCGCTTCCGAGGTGCCGGTGGTGAGCGGGCCGCCGACGGCGCTGCAGGAACGTCTCGCGACGGCCGCCGAGTACCGGCGGCACGCCCAGTGGAACCGCCTCTCGCCGCTCCTTGAGGCGCTGGAGCGGGAGGCCGAGGACGAGTTGCTGCGCGCCCGCGAGTCGCTGACGGCGGTCACGGCGCCGCTCGCGGTGCGTGCCGAGCTGCGCGGCCGCCTCGACGCGTACAAGGCGAAGGTCGCCCGGCACGGGTACGCGGAGGACCCGCTGCTCGTCGAGCGGTACGACGCGGCGCGCCGGATGCTATGGAGCGCGCCGTGCGACCTGCGCGCCGCCGAACAGGCCGTGCTGCGGTACCAGCGGGCGGCGACGGAGGTCCTGTCGACCGGGCCGAGCGACCGCGGGGGGTATGGATGAGGACATGTCAGCGCCCGGGGTGCGGTGGCGCGTACGAGGACGTGGGCGGCGGCGAGCTGTACTGCGACATGTGCGGTCTGGCGCCGGTGGTGGCACCGAACGGGATGGTGTCGTCGCCGGCCACGGGCGTGGCGGCGGGGGGCGCGGGCGGCGGTTCCGGGCCGTCCGCCCGGTCGGACCGGTCGGCCGGCTCGGCCGGTTCGGCCGGCTCGGCCGGTTCGGCTCGTTCGTCCGCCGGGTCGTCTTCCCGGTCCTCCTCGTCCCGGTCGTCCCGCGCCTCGTCCCGCTCCTCGTCCCGCTCCTCGCGGTCGGCGAGTTCGCGGCGGTCCGTGTCCGGGCGGCTCTCGCTGTCCCTGTCGGGCGAGGCGACCGCGCGCTCCGTCTCGGTGCGCAGCAGCGGCTCGTCGTCCGGCCAGTCGGCCCGCAACCGGCTGGGCGCAGGCCTGGTCACGGTCCCGGAGGTGCCGCGCCCCGACCCGCGTACGGCGGTGATGGAGCACCCGGAGGTGACGGAGCGGAAGCGTTTCTGCTCGCGCTCCGACTGCGGTGCGCCGGTCGGCCGCGCGCGCGGCGGGCGGCCGGGCCGTACGGAGGGCTTCTGCACGAAGTGCGGCCACCCGTACTCGTTCGTGCCGAAGCTGCGCCCGGGCGATGTGGTGCACGGCCAGTACGAGGTGGCGGGCTGTCTCGCGCACGGCGGGCTCGGCTGGGTGTACCTCGCCGTGGACCGCGCGGTGTCCGACCGTTGGGTGGTCCTCAAGGGCCTGCTGGACACCGGTGACCAGGACGCGATGGCGGCGGCCATCTCGGAGCGGCGGTTCCTCGCCGAGATCGAGCACGCCAACATCGTCCGCATCTACAACTTCGTGGAGCACCTGGACCAGCGGACGGGCTCCCTCGACGGCTACATCGTCATGGAGTACGTCGGCGGCAAGTCCCTGAAGGACATCGCCAACGCGCGTCGCGGCCCGGACGGCCGGCGCGATCCGCTGCCGGTCGAGCAGGCGTGCGCGTACGGCATCGAGGCGCTGGAGGCGCTCGGCCATCTGCACAGCCGCAACCTGCTGTACTGCGACTTCAAGGTCGACAACGCGATCCAGACCGAGGACCAGCTCAAGCTGATCGACATGGGCGCGGTGCGGCGGATGGACGACCGGGAGTCGGCCATCTACGGCACGGTCGGCTACCAGGCGCCGGAGGTCGCGGAGGTCGGCCCTTCGGTCGCGTCGGACCTGTACACGGTGGCGCGGACGCTGGCGGTGCTGACGTTCGACTTCCAGGGCTACACGAACGTGTTCGTGGACTCGCTGCCCGACCCGGAGCACATCGAGGTGTTCCGGCGGTACGAGTCGTTCTACCGGCTGCTGGTGCGGGCGACGGACCCGGACCCGGGGCGCAGGTTCGCGTCGGCGCAGGAGATGGCCGAGCAGCTCACGGGTGTGCTGCGGGAGGTCGTGGCGGTCCAGACGGGCACGCCGCGCCCGGCGCTGTCCACGCTGTTCGGGCCCGAGTTGCGGGTGGCGGACACGGTGCTGTTCGCCGAGCCGGCGGGTGAGGTGTCGCGGCTGGGGCTGCGCGGCGGGACCGGGCGGCGTCGCGGGGCACGGCGCGGCGCGGCGACGCGGGGGCCGGATGGCGGGGCGGTGCGTGGAGCGGACGGTGGGGCGGTCCGTGGACCGGCCGGCGGGGCGGCGCCCGCGGCCGTGCCCGCACCCGCACCCGTGCCGTTGCTCGCCGGGCTCGACGTACGGGCCGCCGCGCTGGCACTGCCCGTGCCGCACATCGACCCGGGCGACCCCGACGCGGCGTTCCTGGCCGGGCTCATGGGCTCGGGCCCCGCCGAGCTGGTCGCCGCGCTGGCTGCCGCGCCGGCCGCGCCCGCGGGCTCGCCGGAGCTGCGGCTGCGGGAGCTGCGCGCCCGCCTCGAACTGGGCGACGCGCGGGCCGCGCTGCGGGCGCTGGACGACCTGGAGCGGCTGCACGCCGACGACTGGCGGGTCGTCTGGTACCGGGGCGTCGTCGCGCTGGCGACCGGCGACAACGCCATGGCCGCCGTGTCGTTCGACGCCGTGTACGACGCGTTCCCCGGCGAGCCCGCGCCCAAGCTGGCCCTGGGCGTGTGCGCCGAGGTGCTCGGCCAGATCGACAACGCCGCCGAGTACTACGGCCTGGTGTGGGCGACCGACCCGAGCCAGGTGAGCGCCGCGTTCGGCCTGGCCCGGGTGCGGCTGGCCGCGGGTGACCGGACGGCCGCCGTCCGTACGCTGGAGTCCGTCCCCGAGGCGTCCATCCACTACACGGCCGCGCGCGTCGCCGCCGTACGGGCCCGGCTGCGGCAGCGCGACCCGCGCGAACCGCTGCGGGACGACCTGTACGCGGCGGCCGGGCAGGTGACCGCGCTCGACGGGCTCGGGCTCGACCCCGTCCGCAGGGAGCGGCTGTCCACGGAGGTGCTGGGGCTCGCCCTGGACTGGTGCCTGTCGGGCGGTCCCGGCATGCACGGCGGGCAGTCTCCGGACCGCGCGCTCCTGGGGAGCGAACTCCACGAGCGCGGGCTGCGCTTCGGGCTGGAACACTCGTACCGGGTGCTCGCCCGGCTCGCCCAGCGCGGCGAGGAAAGGATCGAACTGGTGGAACGGGCCAACCGCTTCCGCCCCCGGACGTGGGTGTGATCGATGTCGCAGACGCATCAGCAGGCGCATCAACTGTCGGCCTGCCCTGGCTGCTCCGAGCCGCTGGAGTCGGGCGATCTGTTCTGCGGTGCCTGCGGGTACGACCTGTCGGCCGTGCCCCAGCCGCCGCAGGACCGGCCGACCGTGGCCCTGGACGTGGCCCTGGCCCTGGACCCGAACCGGGCGGCGGCGTCGGGCACGCCGCCCGTACCGGACGCAGCCGGTGTACGGGGAGTGCCCGGCGTGCCCGGCGTACCCGGCGTACCCGGTGCGCCCGGTGCGCCTGAACGGCCGGTGCGGCACGATCCGCCCGGCGGCCTCGGGGCGGGCGCCGACGGGGACTTCGAGCTCGCGGCGCCGGACCCGCGCGCGGCGGCTGCCGCCACTGCTGCCCCAGCAGCCCCGGCAGCACCGGCGGCTCCCGCAGCACCCGCAGCACCCGCCCCCACGGCCCCGGACGCCGGGCACGCCCCGGGTGGCAAGGTCTGCGTCGCGTGCCGGGCCGGCCGCGTGGACCGGGACGGGTACTGCGAGAACTGCGGCCACGCCCAGCCCCGCGAACGCGACCACATGGAGCAGGAGCTGGGACCGGTCGCGGCGGTGAGCGACCGCGGGCTGCGCCACCACCGCAACGAGGACGCGTTCGCCGTATCGGCCACCGCGCTCGCGGACGGTTCGCCGGCCGTCGTGGCGGTCGTCTGCGACGGTGTGTCGTCGGCGTCCCGCCCCGACGCGGCGTCGGAGGCCGCCGCCGGTGCGGCGAACGAGTCCCTGCTGGAGGCGCTGCCGCGCGGTACGCATCCGCAGCAGGCGATGCACGAGGCGATCGTCGCCGCCGCCGACGCGGTCAACGCCCTCGCGCACGGCCCGGACGGACCGGGCGGACCGGGCGGACCGCAGGGAGCGGACGGCGCGGCGGGCCGGGAGCACGACGCGCACCGCCACCGCAACGCCCCGGCCTGCACCATCGTCGGCGCCGTCGCCGCGGGCGGGCTGCTCGTCGTCGGCTGGGTCGGCGACAGCCGCGCCTACTGGGTGCCGGACGACCGCGGCGCGCCGCCCGCCCGCCTCACCGAAGACGACTCGTGGGCGGCGCAGATGGTCGCGGCGGGCCTGATGAACGAGGCCGAGGCGTACGCCGACGAGCGGGCCCACGCCATCACCGGCTGGCTCGGCGCCGACGCGTACGAACTGGAGCCGCACACCGCCGCGTTCACACCGGACCGGCCGGGTGTCGTCGTGGTGTGCACGGACGGGCTCTGGAACTACGCCGAGTCGGCGGACGACATGGCGCGGGTCCTGCCGCCGGACGCGGCGGCGCGGCCGCTGCACAGCGCCCAGGTGCTCGTCGGCCACGCCATCGACGGTGGCGGGCACGACAACGTAACGGTGGCGGTGCTGCCGTTCGCCGTACCGCCGCGAGGGGCAGCCTGACCAGGGCGCGATGACCTCAGAGCCGGAAGGCCGGAAGGCCGGAAGCCGAAACCCGGGAGCCGATCAGGATGGCGAACTTCTCCAAGTCGAACGTGCCGCAGTTCTCGGTGGACGTGTACCAGAACGTGTATCTGCCGGAGGGCGGCCGCGAGGTCCACGCGATCGTGACCGTCACCGCCACGGGCGGGGGCACGACGGGCGGGGCGCCGCTGGCGGCGGTCCGGCCGGGTGCGGGGCAGCGGCCGGGGCCGGGGCCGGGTGCCGCGGTCGTGCTGATGGTGGACTGCTCCGGCTCGATGGAGTACCCGCCGACGAAGATGCGCAACGCGCGCGACGCGACGGCCGCCGCGGTCGACACGCTGCACGACGGGGTCGCGTTCGCGGTCGTCGCCGGTACGCACGTGGCGCAGGAGGTGTACCCGGGCGGCGGCCGGCTGGCCACGGCGGACGCCCGGACGCGCGCGGAGGCCAAGGAGGCGCTGCGGCGGCTGAGCGCGGGCGGCGGTACGGCCATCGGTACGTGGCTGCGGCTCGCCGACCGGCTCCTGGCCCCGGCCGGCACCGCGATCCGGCACGGCATCCTGCTGACGGACGGGCGCAACGAGCACGAGTCGCCCGACGACCTGCGGGCGGCGCTCGACGCGTGCGCGGGGCGGTTCACGTGCGACGCGCGCGGCGTGGGCACGGACTGGGAGGTGAAGGAGGTCACGGGCATCGCGTCGGCGCTGCTCGGCACGGCGGACATCGTGGCCGATCCGTCCGGTCTCACCGCGGACTTCACGCGGATGATGGAGCACGCGATGGGCAAGGAGGTCGCGGACGTCGCGCTGCGCGTGTGGACGCCGGTGGGCGCGGAGATCCGGTTCCTGAAGCAGGTCGCGCCGTCCGTCGAGGACCTGACGGGACGTCGTACGGATGCGGGGCCGCGGGCCGGTGACTATCCGACGGGTTCGTGGGGTGACGAGTCGCGCGACTACCACCTGTGCGTGCGCGTCCCGGCGGCCGGGCTGAGGCAGGAGATGCTCGCCGCGCGTGTCTCCCTCGTCCTGCCGGACGGCCGGGCCGGTGGGGTCGGCGGGGGCGGCGACGCGCGTCCCCCGTCTCAGGGGCTCGTACGGGCCGTGTGGACCGACGACGTGGCGGCGACCACGTCCATCAACCCTCAGGTCGCGCATTACACGGGGCAGGCCGAACTCGCCCATGTCATCCAACAGGGGCTCGATGCCCGCAAGTCGGGCGATTTCGGCGGAGCGACGGCGAAGCTGGGCCGGGCGGTGCAGTTGGCGGCCGCGTCGGGGAACACGGATACTACGAAACTTCTTTCGAAGGTGGTCGACGTCGTCGACGTGGCGACGGGTACTGTGCGACTGAAGGCGAAGGTCGCGGAGGCGGACGAGATGACCCTCGAAACGCGCTCCACGAAGACGGTTCGCGTGAAGAAACCGTGACCACGGTCGCAGCGGCGGCCGAAGAGGAGAGGGGGAAGGGCCGACATGCCGACCTGCCCGAACGGACACCAGTCGGGTTCCGACGACTGGTGCGAGGTCTGCGGCCACCGCATGGCCGGGGCGGGCGCGCCCGCCGGTGCCGTTCCGCCGCCCCCTCCCCCGCCGCCCGCTCCCGCGCCTCCCGCTCCGCCCGGCTACGGCTACCCGGGCCCGCCGCCTCCGCCCCCGCCCGCCGGTGCCGGTCCGGGCCCTGTTCCCGGCCCCGGCCCTGGCCCTGGCTCTGGCCCGGTGGCCGGCGATCCGAACGCCACGCAGCAGGCCGAACTCTGCCCGCAGTGCCGTACGCCGCGTGAGGCGATGGCTCCGTTCTGCGAGGAGTGCCGCTGGAACTTCCTCACGAACACGGCCACGTCGTACACGCCGGTGTCCCCTCCCCCGCCGCGCACGGGCCCGCCGAGCGGCGGCCTGAACCTGCCGCCGGGCTTCCAGTCCGCGCCGCGGCCGCCCGCGCCGGACCCGTACGAGTACCAGGGCTCGCGCCCGTCCCAGATGAACCGCCCGGCGGAGCCGCTGTCCCCGGAGCCGACGCCCGAGCGCCCGTCTCCCGCGCCGTCGGGCCCGCCCGGGCCGCCGCCGCTGCCCCAGTCGTTCCAGCAGCAGCCGCAGCCGCCTCAGCCGCCGGCCGGTGGACCCCCGCAGGCCCCGCAGGCCCCTCAGCCTTCGCAGTCCCAGCCCGGGCCGCCGCCTCCGCCGCGCCCGCAGCCGACGGGTGGCGGCGGTGACGACTGGCTGCTCCCGCCGCCGTCACACGCCCAGCCCCAGCAGGCCCCGGCCCCGCAGGCCCCGCCGCCCCCGGCACCCC